>JBBSFG010000265.1:0-5662 GCA_038238965.1 Candidatus Acidiferrales bacterium
ACGGCGATGTATTTGCTGACATGGAAAATTTCCATGGCGGCGGCGACGCCGGCAAATTCAGCGACGACGTTGGCGAGGTCGACGAGGAAGCCGGTGACCATGACGAAAAAGGTGGGGCGGAAGCCGAATTCTTCGCGGATTAAATCGGAGAGGCCTTTGCCGGTAATGACGCCCATGCGCGCGCACATTTCTTCGGTGACGTAAAGCGCGATGGTCATCGGAATCAAAGACCACAGCAACGCGTAGCCATAGTGCGCGCCCGCCTGCGTGTAGGTGGAAATACCGCCGGCGTCGTTGTCGACGTTGGAAGTGATGAGGCCGGGGCCGACGACCGCGAGGAGCAGGGTGAGGCGGCGGCGCAGGCTGCGGATGCGTTTCTGCAGGTCCGTGCCGCCGGCGCGGACGGTGGCGAAGCGTTCGGAGATGGAGCTCCAATCCATTTACGGCTTGCGGTTCCCTTCCCTAAAAAATGACGGCAGAAAATTCGCTAGCGGCTTTTGACCAGGCGCGAGACCACGTCATCGACGGTGATTACGCCGATGGGGTGTTTCTGTTCGTCGATGACGGTGAGCGTGCGCAAATTGTATTTGTCGAAGAGCTCGAAAACTTCCTCGCCGGAAGCGCTGGGCTCGAGGTTCAAGAGCGGCTCCATTTTCAATTCGGAAAGGCTCTGGCCGGGGTCGGCGAGAAGCAGACGGGAGATGGTGACGGTTCCCGCGAAGTTAGCCCCGGCATCAAAGAGCACGACGGCATCGAGCTGTTCGGTATTCAAGTCGTGGTCGCGGATCCAGTCAATCACTTCGTCGCGAGTCGTGGCTTCGCCGACGAAGACAAAATCGGGATTCATCATGCCGCCCGCGGTGCTGGGATCGAATTCGAGGAGCTCGCGAACTTCGCGGGCTTCCTGGCCGGGCATTTCGTCAAGTACGTCATCGAAAGTTTGCTTGGGAAGATCGGCGAGGACGTCGGCGGCGGCGTCGGGGGCCATTTCTTCGAGGATGTCGGCGGCTTTGCCGGGATCGAGCTTCTCAACGATTTGCGTGGTGAGGCGCTCGTCGAGTTCGGCGAGGACGGCTCCGGCGGTCTCTTCGTCGAGCGAGGCGATGATGCCCTGGCGTTCAGCGGCGGAAAGATCTTCCATGATGGCGGCGAGGTCGGCGGGGTGGAGATTTTCGAGCTTTTCGTGGGTGATGCGGAGTTTAACGCGGCGGAGCGGATCGGGCTCGACGAGATTGACGAACTCCCAGCGAATGGTGCTTTGCGGAAGGCCGGACTGAAGCCTGCGAATCATGCCGGGCGAAACGAAACCCTGAAGAAGGCGGCGAACGGCGCCGGGCAGGCCGACGTCAACCTGTGTGAGGCGCAGCTCGGTGTTGCCGTTGGAGAGGTGGCCGACGAGATCGACATCGTTGACGCGCACAACTTTGCGGCCGCCAGTGTCGATAATCTGCTGATCGAGCAAATCTTTTTGGACGGCGAGCCAGGATTCGTTGGGCTCATAGAGCGCGAGGGCCCGCTCGCTGACGCTGAGATGGATTTCGCCGACGGAGACAGAGGCCACCTGGTCGTGGCGGGCCACCAGAGGTGGGAAATGGCCGCGGGCAAGGAGGAAATGGGAGACGCGATTGGGCTGGTCGGCGGGCTCGATGAAAAATTCACGAACGCGGCCGACGTAGTTTTCCTGAGAGTCGTAGGCTTTGGAGCCCATTAATTCGGTGGCGTAAAGTTCCATGGCTTGATCCTTGTGTTGCGGTGCTGCGATTACGGCGTTGCCGTGGCGATGAATGTGCCGGGCTACGGCCCGGTGATAACAAAAAACCCGCGAGCCTGGTGGCAGGCCGCGGGCAAGTTCCCTGTGAAATGGACTTGCCTTTAGCCGCGGGCGAACCTCTCACGCCGCGAATTTTTTGCGACACCCAGTGCGACAGCTCGCGCCGAAACAGGAGGTACACCTGGTAGCGTTACGAAGCTCCAGCTATAACGAGAAGAGCTTCGTATGTGGCCCGCGGGGACGCCGCCAGGCTCAGGTTCGAGTTCGCCGCTTAAGTACATCGAGAGAGATTTGCTCCGTGCCACTGACCCAATGCTGCAAAAACGGGCATCGGCGGGCTGATCAGGTTGATAAAAAAGCGCGCGCAATGCCAGGAGCAGTGATAAGCCGGAGAGCGCCGCAAGTCAAGCAAAGAATGACGTTTGCGGGTGAAAATTCATGGGAAAACGAAATGTTGGAAGATTTTCAACGGGATTTATTGGAGAAGAGCATATTTTGCGGCTGGACGCCCTTGCGGCGGCAGTCTTCGATGTAAAGGGAGAGATAGTTGGTGAGGATGTAATTGCTTTTTGTGTAGCCCAGCTCGGTGGCGGCGCGGTCGATGGCGTGGGGCGGGCCCTCGAGCTCGACGAAGGTGCCGATGGGGGTTTCGTCGAGCTCGATGAACAGACCGCGAGCCCAGGACTTGGCGGCAGGAAGCTGGTAGGTGGTGCGATATTTTTCGTAGCGGAACCAGCCGCGCATGCCGAGGCCTTCGAAAATTCTAATGAGATTGGGGGAGTCGGCGACCTGGGCTTCGATTTCTTCGCGGACTTTGTGGGCAGCGGGGGAAGGATAACGATCGGTGTGCGCGGCGATCTGCTCGGGCGTGGGGCGCTTGAAGGTTAGGATTTGGCGCGTTGGTTTGGCGGGAGGCTGGGAATTTTTGTTTGAAGCGGATTTGCGCACGGTTTTTGATTTGGCGGGTTTTTTGGCTTTCGTGGCGGCCAGCGTTTCGGTGCGAAGGCGGAGGAGTTGTCCGTGCTTGGCGAGGCCACCGTCGGGCGTGTCGAAGATGACGTTGTCCTCGTGGACGCGTCCTGTGGCGGAGCCGACGGGTTTGGCGCCGAGACGTTTGAGGATGCGTTGGAAAGCTTTGACGTCGCGGATTTTGAGTTTGATTTCGGTTTCGTGGGGCATGGGGACTACTCTACTGCAACTTTTCCGAATTGGCTGCCGCTGCGTTGGAATCGCTAAAAACCTCGCGATAAAGATCGGGAAAGTGCTGGCGAAGAAAGTCCTTGTGTGAAGGCTCTTCGGATACGAAATCCGCGATTCTGCGCTTTCTCTCTTCCGCAGGCATGGTCTGCAGGTGCGACAAAATCGCAGCCATCAAGTTATTTTCCGACGTTGAGAATGCCACAGGTCCCCTTGTTCACTCGGCGGCTTTCTACGGGTGTCGAGTTCCGCTAGTATAGCGGACGAAGGCAATTCCATCTGGTAGAGAGCGTGCGGATCGCTTTGATGGGGCGAGCGGCGGCGCGAAACCTTAAACGAAAACTATGAGGATCGATTCCAAACCGGTTGAGGGATTTCATCAAGACGGTAACGCGGTAGCGACCGCGGCACGGCCGGAGGCTCCGATTGCGCGACGGGAGCCGGTGGAGACGGAGCTGCACAGCGACCGGCGCGTGGATGATTACGCCTGGCTGAGGAACAAGGAGAGCGCGGAGGTTAGCGAGTATCTGAACGCGGAAAACGCGTATACCGATGCGGTGCTGGCGCCGACGCTGGGCCTGCAGGAAAAGCTCTATCGAGAGATGCTGGGGCGGATTTTGCAGACGGATTTGTCGGTGCCGTACCGGCTGCGCGGCTACCGGTATTTTACGCGGACGCAGGAGGGCAAGCAGTATCCGATACATTGCCGGCAACGCGATGGGCAAGACGCGCCGGAGGAGTTGCTGCTGGATTTGAACGCGCTGGCGGAGGGGCACTCATTTCTGGGATTGGATGCCTTTGAGGTCAGCGACAACAACGAGCTGCTGGCGTACTCGACGGACACGACGGGATTCCGGCAATACACGCTGCTGGTGAAGAATCTGGCGAGCGGAGAAAATTTTAGCGAGCGATTCGAGCGGGTGACGAGCGTGGGGTGGGCCAGCGACAACCGCACGCTGTTTTTCACCGAGGAAGACGAAACCACGAAGCGGTCTTACCGGCTGTACCGGCACGTTTTGGGTTCCGGGCGGGCGCCGATTCTGCTCTATGAAGAAACGGACGAGCGATTTCGCGTTGCGGTGGAACGTACGCGGAGCGGAAGTTTTATTTTGCTGACGAGCGCGAGCCATACGGCGAGCGAGGTGCGGTTTCTGGCGGCGGGCGACACGGCGGGCGAATTTTCGCTGATCGAGCCGCGCGAAGATAATCATGAGTATTACGCGGATCATCATCCAGGCCTGACGGGTGGGGTGGGCGAGGCGGATGGCGGAGTGTTTTATATCCGCACAAATTCGGGCGGGCGTACGTTTCGACTGGTAGAAGCCCCAGTGCGATCCGCGGCGCGGGCATCGTGGCGCGAAGTGATTCCCAACCGGCCATCCGTGATGTTGAGCGGGGTGGACGCGTTTGCGAGGCACCTGGTGCTTTTCGAACGGGAAGACGGGCTTCCGTATTTGCGCATCGTGGATATGGAAAATCGCGATGGCGATTTGCTGGAGGGATCGCATCGCATTGAATTTTCGGAGCCGGCCTACAATGCCTCGCTGGGAATGAATCCGGAGTTTGGAACGCAGGCGGTGCGATTTCAATACGAGTCGTTTGTTACGCCACGATCGGTATTCGATTACAACATACGCACGCGCGAACGGAGTCTGTTGAAGCAGCAGCCGGTGCTGGGGGGATACGACGCGCCGCGATATGTTAGCGAGCGGATCCACGCGATGGCGGCGGATGGGACGCGCATACCGATTTCGGTGGTGTACCGGAGGGAGGCGTTCGCCAACGAACCGCAATGGCCGGCGGGAGGGGATGGCGGCGCGCCGCTGCTGCTGTACGGATACGGGAGCTACGGAATTTCGGTGCCGGTGACATTCAGCGCGAATCGATTGAGCCTGCTGGATCGCGGGGTGGTGTTTGCGATCGCGCACATTCGCGGCGGCGGCGAACTGGGAAAGCCGTGGCACGATGCCGGACGCATGCGCGAAAAGATGAACACGTTTACGGATTTCATCGCGGCGGCGGAATTCCTGGTTACCAAGCGGTATACGTCGCCGGAGAAACTGGTGATCGAAGGCGGCAGCGCGGGGGGATTGCTGATCAGCGCGGTGGTGAACCAGCGGCCGTATTTGTTTCACGCCGCGATTTCGCATGTGCCGTTCGTGGACGTGCTGAATACCATGCTGGACGCTTCCCTGCCGCTGACGGTGAGCGAGTATGAAGAGTGGGGAAATCCGCAGGTGGCGGAAGATTATTTTGCGATGCGCGCGTATTGCCCGTATACGAATGTGGCGCGGCGGGCGTATCCCGCGATGCTGGTGAAAACGGGGCTGAATGATAGCCAGGTGATGTATTGGGAGCCGGCGAAATACGTCGCCAAGTTGCGAGCGAAGAAGACGGATACGAATCCGCTGCTGTTCAAAGTGAATATGGGCGCGGGGCACGGCGGGGCTTCGGGGCGCTACGATTATTTGAGGGAGATTGCGCTGGACTACGCGTTTGTGCTGACGCAATCGGGAATCCGGGAGTGAACGGCGGCGGAACGCCGGCTTCGACACGAACATGAGCGAGCCGACCACACCGCTCATGCAGCAGTACCAGGGCATCAAAGCGAGATACCCGCACGCGCTGCTGCTCTTTCGGTTGGGCGATTTTTACGAATTATTCTACGAAGACGCGATCGTTGCCGCGCGCGAA
>JBBSFG010000266.1:0-5588 GCA_038238965.1 Candidatus Acidiferrales bacterium
GTAATCCAGCACCGCGCCATCCGGCGGATTGGCGGCTTGCGGTTCATCGAGCGGCACGGGCGTGCCCTGATCGGATCCGGGCCGCACGCGATACGCCGTCTCCGGCTGGAAAAGCCAAGCCGCGGCCTGCGCGACTTCCGCCGTCATTTGCCGGAGCGGCGTTACGTCGTCCAAAATCCAGAACGAGCGGCCATGCGTTGCGATTACCAGGTCGTCCCCATGAATCACCAGGTCGCGCACCGACGTTGTTGGCAAGTTCAGTTGCAGCGGCTGCCACTGGGCCCCATCGTCGAACGAAACGAACACACCTTTTTCCGTGCACGCATACAGCAAGCCCTTACGCACCGGATCTTCACGTACGCAATTCAGAAAATATCCCTCCGGTATCCCGTTGGAGGCCAACTGCCAGGTCTTTCCAAAATCTTGCGTGCGATATAAATACGCGTGCAAGTCGTCAAGCCGGTGCCGGTCGATCGCCGCATATGCGGTACCCGCATCGAAATGCGAAGCCTCGATGTGCGTCACTTTGCTCCAGGCAGAAATTTCCGGCGGCGTGACGTTGCTCCACGTTTTCCCTTCGTCCTGCGTCAACTGGATAAGCCCATCGTCCGTGCCAGCCCAGATTTCTCCTTTGCGCACATACGACGGCCCAATCGAATAAATTACTCCGCGGCGTTTCTCTTTTCCCGCGTCGGCAATTGTAGGTGCATCGAGATTGAGCGGCGTTCCCGCCTCTTCGCGCGTCAAATCCGGGCTGATCACCTGCCAGGCGCCGCCGCCGTTCGCGGTGCTAAACAGTACCTGCGACCCGAAATACAAAACATTTTTGTCGAGGGGAGAAAATACCAGCGGCAACGTCCAGGTCCGCCGGTAATCGCCGGGATGCGCCAGCGTGGGCGGCATCGGCTGAATCTGTTCGTTATCCAGATCCTGGCGCTCCACGAATCCGCCATAGATCACACCGGGATTTTGTGGATCGGGCGCGATGTAGCCATTTTCGTCCCCGGCCTCGATCGGCCGCCAATCGTGGAAATTCAGCGCACGATATTTTCCGCGACTGGGCGTAGCGGCCGAGCCGCTGTCCTGTTGCGCGCCATACACCCAGTACGGAAACTGGTCGTCGGTAATCACGTGATAAAACTGTCCGGTCGGCTGGTTGTACCAGGAGCTCCACGTCGCCCCTCCATTTCTGGTAATCAGCGTTCCCTGGTCGGTTCCCAGAATCATGCGCCGCGGCTCATCCGCGTCGATCCACAAATGGTGATAATCATCCCCGCCCGGCGCGCCTCTGAAGGCCATAAACGTTTTTCCGCCATCGCGAGAGCGATACAAAGACGTATTCGGCACGTAAACGGTGTCGGCATCTTTCGGATCGACGGTCACTTCCGAGAAGTACCAACCGCGCTGCCAGATGCGTTTATCCTGTGACAGTAATTGCCAGTTCTCGCCGTTGTCGTCGGAGCGATACAGGCCGCCGGCTTTCGCGTCGACGATCAAATAGATTCGTCGTGGATTGCTTGGCGCGAACGCAATTCCCATGCGGCCAACTTCTTCGGAGGGCAAACCGTGGCCAGTCAGCGCTTCCCAATGGTCGCCGCCGTCGCGCGAGCGATATAAACCGCTGCCCGGACCTTTCGACGGCGGATAAACATTCCATGGCGGCCGCCGCGTCTGCAGCAGCGACGCATAAATCGTGTTGGCATTTCCCGGTTCGAATGCCATATCGATCGCACCGGTGTTTTCGTCGTGAAACAGCACGCGCTGCCACGTCACGCCGCCATCTTTGGACCGGAATACGCCGCGCTCGGTATTGGGGCCGTAGGCATGTCCGAGGGCCGCGACAAAAACATTGTTGGCATCGGCGGGATCGACGAGAATGCGCGCGATCTGTTGCGTGTCGCTCAATCCAATACGGGTCCACGACTTCCCCGCGTCCGTGGATTTGTACATGCCGTCGCCATAGGCAATATCGGAGCGCATGTCCGCTTCGCCCGCGCCGACATAAATCACGTTGGGATTGGAAGGTGCGACAGCAATCGCCCCGATCGAACCGACCCGCTGCGCATCAAAAATGGGATTCCAGGTTCGCCCGGCGTCGCTGGTCCGCCACACGCCGCCGTCCACCGAGCCAAAATAAAATAATTCCGGCTGTCCACGAACTCCGGCGACCGCCAGCGAGCGGCCGCCGCGAAACGGCCCAATCGACCGCCATCGCATTTCTCCGAATAGTCTCTCGTCAAAGCGTGACGCGGCGTCCTGAGTCGTGCCTGATGAGGCGCGCACGGCTATGCCCGCGATAATAAGACCGGCTGACAACACAAAAAGTATCGTTGGCCTGCGCAACATATTCACGGGTGCTCTCCGTTGGCGAGAAAACTATTCGAACGTGCGGGAAGTATATCCCAGCGTAAGCAAGGTCAAAGCGATGGAGTTTTAAGTTTAGATTGGTTCGTGCCCGATGCTGTGAGAAAGCCGGCGAAACGCAATGGCTTCGTGGTCCGCGGGCCAATGCCCGGCTCAGGCCGTCTCGATGATTTCCGCCGCGGGATTTGCCAGCATGCGCTTGCGAAGCTTGCGTGTCGCGGCATACACGCCGAATCCCATGGCCATGATCAATGCGCCAAAAATCAATCCGTTCATGCCCAGCACCGACTGGCTTTCACTCTCGGCCACTGCGATGCACAAGAGCGCCAGCGGGAAGACTCCGGCGAGAATCGCGCCAGTCAGTCCGCCGGGAACGCGGAACTCGCGCTTCAAGTGCGGCTCGCGAATGCGCAGCGCCACCAGCGACACAAACTCCAGCATCAGCGCCGCGCCGTAAAGCATAATGTCCAGCGTCACCAGGCGTTTGAAGCCCAGCCCCAGGCACAGCGCCCAGCACGTGGCGCACGCCAGGATCGCCACCCAGGGAGCTTGCGTCCGCTTGCTGGTCTTGGCGAAAATTTTCGGCAGCATACCATCCTGCGCCATGGCCAGCGGCAGGCGCGAATAGCTCAGCACCAGCGCGTTGAACATTCCAAATGCGCTCATCATTCCGCCGAGCACCACCATAAATCGCAGCCATTCGAAGCCCATTACCTTTCCGCCGATCAGGCCCGCTACGGTCGCCCACGATCCATCTTCCGCAAACGCGCTCGACGGTACGCCCATGAGATACACCGCCACGAAGGGCAAAATGTATGTCAGCGAAACCAGCACGACTGCCGCGATCATCGCCTTGGGATACGTGCGCTGCGGTTTTTCCACTTCCTGCGCGATAGTGGAAGCGTTGTCCCAGCCCATGTAATTCCACATGGCCACCAGCACGCCGCCGAGCAGTCCCAAGCCTGCTCCCGTTCCCGCTGTGTGCCCGCCCGCGAAAGCTCCCGCGCGCACCGGCGCCAGCACTACGATCAACGCGAACGGCGCCGAAAGTAAAAAGAACAGCCACAGCGACGTCATACCCACCACGCGAATGCCCGCAAGATTCAACGCCGCACAGGTGACCACTACAAAGAGTCCGGCGAACACGCCATGATTTCCCACGCCGAACCACGGCGACATTTGCTGCAGATAAAAAACAAACAGCGTCGGATAAATGGCCATGTCAAAAATGCTGGCGGCCAGCGACATCCACGCTTCCTGAAATCCCCAGAAATTTCCGAGCCCGCGGCGTACCCACGCGTAATAGCCGCCTTCGGCGGGTAGCGCGCTGGACAACTCGCCGATCATGAACGCCGTCGGCAGGCACCACAGCACCGGCAAAAACAACAAAATCAAAATGCCATGCCCATAGCCGGCGCCACTGACGATTTCTTCGGTTCCGTATGTTCCGCCGGACACCATGAAGAATGTGGCGGCCACAAGCGGCCAGAGCGTCAGCTTGGCGACTCTTTTTTTGGGAATGGAAATTGCGTGTGTGGGATATTGCGAGGGAAGCGACAGAGAGCTCAATTTTTACTATCGTCCTCCTCGAGCGACGCTCACTCTCGCGCGGCGGTGAAGTGTTCGCAAACGAAGAATACAAGTTCCACCGCTGCATGCAAGAAAAATCTTGCGTCCGGCAAATTTATTTTTTCCATTTCCGCCGGGCGCGGCCGTCTCGCTTTTGGCTGGGCCCTCTTGCTCTACCGTCCGGCGGCTCCTTCATCTGTCTCGCTGCATTTTGCCGCGAGCTTTTCTGTTTTGGTCCGTCCAACATCTCGCTCGTATGTTAGACTCCGCCGTTCGTTCCAGCGCGTAATCCATTCGGGAGTTTCCATGAATCTGAATCGCTTTCTTGCGGTATTCACGGCGGCTGTGGGGATGATTTTCACCGCGAGCGTATTTGCGTCGCCTGCCGCGGCGCAGCGGCCCATTACTATTGACGATTATTTCCAGATTCACGAAGTGCACGACCCGCAGATGAGTCCCGACGGCAAATGGATCGCATATACGGTGAAGACTCCGCTGCTGAAAACCGACAAGAATGAAGAGCGTATCTGGATGATCCCCGCGGCCGACAGCGAGCCCATCGCACTTACCGCCGAAGGCGTTTCCTCATCGCACCCGCGCTGGAGTCCCGACGGTAAATACATCGCGTTTCTCTCCGCTCGCAACGACAGCAAGGAACAAGTCTGGCTTCTCAACCGCCTGGGTGGAGAAGCGCAGCGGCTGACCTACACGCCGCAGGATGTGGACGAGTTGGCCTGGTCGCCGGACGGCAATCGCCTGGCATTGTTGTTACGCGATGCTTCGTTTGAAGAGGTGGAAGCGTTTAAGGAACAGGACGACCGGGACCAAGGCCCGGCAAATGATAAAGATAAGGACAAGGACAAAGATAAAGACAAAGACGCCAAACAAAAAAAGCCCAAGACCCAGCGGCCCTGGGTTATCGACCGCCGCCAGTTCAAACAGGACGAAATTGGTTATCTTGATCGCCGTCGCACCCATTTGTACGTTTTTGATCTCGCGAAACGCAATTTGACGCAGATCACTTCCGGCGATTATGACGATCAGGAACTGGTCTGGTCACCGGACGGAAAGCAGTTGGCTTTTTCCAGCAATCGCTCCACGCCGGATCCGGATGCCACCTACAACACGGACATCTGGACGGTTTCCGCCGATAACACCGACAAAGGCGCGCACATTATCCAGGTGACGAAAAGTCCCGGGGAAGATACCGCTCCGTCGTGGTCGCCCGACGGCCAATGGATTACCTACACCACGCGTCTCGATCCCGCGGTCTTTGAATACGGCACCAAGCACCTGGCAGTTATTCCCGCTGGAGGCGGCGACGCCAAAGTCCTCACGCAATCGTTCGATCGCATGATTATCGACCCGCATTTTTCTCCCGATGGGAAATTCATTTATTTCATCGCCGACGATGACGGAACGCAAAATCTCTGCCGCATCCCCGCGGCCGGAGGCGAAATCACTCGCCCGGTTGGCGGCCGCCTGATGGTCAACGATTACTCCATCGCAAAAACAGGGGATGTCGCCGCGCAGGTGGCCACCATCGACCGTCCCGATGAGCTGTTCACCATTCCCGACGGCAAACTCACGCAAATCACGCACACCAATGACACACTTTTTTCGCAGCTCAAGCTTTCGCATGGCGAGTACGTGCA
>JBBSFG010000267.1:0-5533 GCA_038238965.1 Candidatus Acidiferrales bacterium
AACATGCTTCTCGGCAAGAATCTTGCGGTCCGTGTCGTCCACAAAAATGCAGTGTGCGGCCACCACATCCGGCCCCAGGATGCCGATCTTGTTCAGATATTGCACTGGCGTCGTGCCGTTTTGCGCCCGGCTGTCGTCCAGTTCCTTTTTCATCTCCGCGACATGAATAAGGATTGGCGCGTGATATTTTCGCGCCAGGCCGGCGGCGTCCTGCAATGTTTTCTGTGAACAGGTATAGATCGAATGCGGCGCGGGAGCCGCATGAATCAGCGGGTCGTTCTGCCAGCGCTTCAGGAATTTCTCGGTATAGGCCAGCATTTCAAATTCGTCTTTATTGTCCGGCGCGGGAAAATCGATGAAGGTCTCGCCCAGCACGGCACGCATGCCTGCGGCCTTGGTTTCCTCGGCCACCGCGTCTTCGAAGTAATACATGTCCGCAAAGGTGGTTATTCCGGCGCGAATTTGCTCGGCGGCGGCCAGTCGCGTGCCCCAGCGCACAAAATCTTCGGTGACGTTTTTAGCTTCCGCCGGAAAAATGTATTTACGCAGCCAGTCGTCGAGGGTCACGTCGTCGTGCAGTCCGCGAAACAGCGTCATGGCCGCGTGGGTGTGGCCATTGATAAATCCCGGCAGGACCAGCTTGCCTCGCGAGTCGATGGTTAGTGCGGCGGCATATCTGTTTTCGATCTCACTTCGGAACCCGATAGCGGTAATCGCGTCGGCTTTTACCGCCACGGCGCCGTCTTCTATGATCAACCGGTTTTCGTCCATCGTGACGACCGTGCCGCCGCTGACCAGCAGGTCGACTTTTTCTTTGTTCACTGATGGCTGAGGCTTACCAGCCTGCGCGGCTACATCTTCGCTGAAGATCATCCCTAAGAAAAAAGCCAACAAAATGATATAAAGCCCCGCAGTTAATTTTGTCTTGAGCATGTTGTTCTTTACCCCGGTAGATGAGCAAGCGACTCGCAAACTCGTTTCACAAATTAGAGTCGTCGAAAGGTCTGGGAAATAAATCCTTCATCTGCATGACGTCGGATTGGCCCTTCAGATTCGCGATGGTCACGGGAATGTCGCCGCAGAATTCCCAGATCAATTGGCGGCATGCTCCGCAGGGCGGCGTCAATTTGTCCGCATCGGTAACCACCGCCAGCGCGCTGAATCCGCGCTCGCCCTCGCTGATGGCTTTAAAGATGGCCACGCGTTCCGCGCACATGGTGAGCCCGTAAGAAGCATTTTCCACGTTGCAGCCACTGAAAATCCTGCCCGACGTGCTGCGCACGGCAGCGCCCACACGAAAATTCGAATACGGCGCATGCGCGTTTTCTCTCGCTTGCGCGGCGGCGCCAATTAGTAGGTCTTTCTCGCTCATGTTTCAATCCCCTGCTTCCTAAATCGACGAGCTCAGGCTAAGGCTTGCTCGATTTTTGGAAGAACGGCTTTCAATAACGCGGTGAAATCGCCCTTCACACGCGCGGCAGTCTCCAATACTTCGCGGTGATTTAATGGTTGGTCCAGTATCCCGGCTGCGGCATTCGTCACGCAGGAAATTCCTAGCACGCGCATATCCGAATGGCGCGCGGCAATCACCTCCGGTACGGTGGACATCCCTACCAGATCGGCGCCGATCGTTTTGAGATAGCGGATTTCCGCCGGAGTTTCGTAACTGGGGCCAGGCAGCGCCGCGTACACGCCTTCATCGAGACCGATTCCCAGGCGATTGCCTTGTCCCACGGCCATCTCGCGAAACCGTTTGTCGTAGGCGGCGGTCATATCAGGAAATCGCGGGCCGAATCGCTCGTCGTTCAAACCCGATAAGGGATTCACACCTTGCAGATTGATATGGTCGCGGATCACCACCAGGCGCCCTTGTACAAACCTGATTCCGCCAGCGGCATTGGTCAGAACTACCGCTTTCACACCCATGCGCGCGAGGACGCGAATGGGAAACGCAACTTCTGTTACCGAGTACCCTTCGTAGAGGTGCACGCGGCCCTGCATGGCTGCAACGGCAACGCCCTCCATTTTTCCGATAACCAGCCGGCCCGCGTGGCCGATTGCGGTGGACCGCGGGAAGTACGGTATCTCCTCATAACGAATTTTTGTGGCCTGCGCCAATTCGTCCGCGAGTGGACCCAGCCCTGATCCGAGGACCAGCGCAATTTTTGGCCGCATCGAGGTGCGCAAGAAAATAAATTGCGCCGCCGCTTCCGCGCGTTCGAATTCATCGGCGGCGATTGGCGTGGCCACCGGCGACGATTTTGCCTTTGCGATCGATTCAGGCGGGCGCTTCTGCTTAATTTTTTCTTTCTTGGCGGTCACGTGAGTACTCCCACGATGGACGCCGACATCAAATTCGCCATGGTTCCCGCCAGCATCGCGCGTATCCCCAATTTTGCAAGATTCCCGCGCTGCTCCGGCGCCAGCGCGCCAATCCCGCCGATCTGAATCCCGATGGAGCTGAAATTTGCAAAGCCGCACAACGCAAACGTGGCAATGGTCACGGAACGCGGATCGAGCGCATCTTTCAGCGTGCCGAGTTGCTGAAAGGCCACCACCTCATTCACCACCATGCGCGTGCCCAGCAGGTTTCCAATCGTCGCGCAATCGCGCCACGGAATTCCAATCACCCAAGCCACCGGCGCGAAGACCCACCCAAAAACCTGCTGCAAGCTCGAAGGAAACCAACCCACGTGATGCGCCGCGAGCCAGTTGTGCGTGCCGCCCATGATGGCGTTGACCAGCGCCAGCATGGCCAGAAACGAAATCAGCATCGCCCCCACGTTCAGCGCCAGATGCAGGCCGTCCACCGTGCCGCGCGAAATTGCGCCGAGAAAGTTTGCTTCTTTTTCCATCTCCGGCATTTCCACGCGGCCGGCCGTCAGTGGCACTTCCGTTTCCGGTACCAGCATCTTGGCCATCAGCAAAGTTCCCGGCGCGGTCATGATCACCGCTTCCAGCAGGTGTTGGGGCTTGATGCCAAACGCGATGTACGCCGCCATGATTCCGCCGGAGACGTGCGCCATTCCGCTGGTCATCACGCACATCAATTCCGAGCGTGTGAGCTTGTTCAGAAATGGTCGAATGGTGAGCGGCGCTTCCGTCTGGCCCATGAAAATGCTTGCGGCTACGTTCAATGATTCCGCGCCGCTGGCCCCCATGATGCGCGTCATCAACCACGCGGCTCCCCGGATGAGCACTTGCATCACCCCGATGTGATACAGCAGCGCAAAAAACGCAGCGATAAAAATAATCGTAGGCAACACCTGAAATGCGAAAATAAAATGCTGTGGGGAATCTTTCATACCCAACTCGCCAAAAACAAATTGTGAGCCGACGAAAGCGTAGCTCAACAGCAGGTTGACGTAATATCCCGCGAACTCAAAAATTCTGCGCCCGGCGGAAAAGCGGAGGACAAACAGAGCGAACGTCAACTGCAGGCCGAATCCCCATAACACCGTTTTCAGGCGGATGGCTTTGCGATCGGTGGAAAACAGATAGGCCAGCCCCAGCATGGTCATCAGCCCCAGAATTCCGACGAATCTTCCCATGCGTTGCGCTCATTTCTGCTGCGGTGTGACGCGGTACTTTCTGGTGCGGACCTGTTGAATCTGTCGCGGGCGTTATGCGCCAAGAATCCGGCGTATCAACAGCTTTGCCGCGGCAGGCTCTTCCCCAATAATAAAACTCCCGGCTATCAGGCTCTTCGCTTCGGCAAGCTTCGCGCCGCTATTGTAATGAATTGTCGCCAGCGGTTCGCCTTTTTCTACGCGGTCGCCAATGCGCTTGTGGAATTGCAAGCCGACGCCGTGATCGATCTTGTCTTCTTTGGTTTCGCGGCCTCCGCCCAGCATGGCCAGCGCAATGCCAAATTGTTCGCAATTTGTGGCGGAGACATATCCAATCGCGGGACTGGCAACAATTGCCTGTGAAGCCGCCCCGGGCAGCAAACCAGGCTCGTCGATGACGCGCCCGTCTCCACGCTGTAAGCGAATGCATTGCCTGAATTTTTCGAGCGCCTTCCCGCTGGAAATCATCTGCTCCGCTAATTTTCGTCCCTCATCGACGGTGGCCGCCCGCTCTCCCAGGAAGAACATCCATGCCGAAAGTTCCAGGCTCAGCGCGCGAACGTCGGCCGGGCCCTGGCCCTTGAGCACGTCGATACACTCGATAATTTCATTGGAATGCCCCGCCGCGCGGCCGAGTGGTTGGTCCATATCCGTAATCAGCGCAACTACCTTTTTGCCCATGCCCTTTCCAGTTTCGACCATTACTTCGGCAAGCCGCACGGCATCTTCTTCGCGTTTCATGAACGCGCCGGAACCAGTCTTTACGTCCAGTACCAGCGCGTCCAGCCCTTCCGCCATTTTCTTGCTCATGATGGACGCGCAGATCAGTCCGGTATTTTCCACCGTCGAGGTCGCATCGCGCAGCGCATAAATCTTCTTGTCCGCGGGAGCGATCTCCGCCGTCTGTCCGATCAGTGCCATGCCGCACTCGCCCAAGACGCGGCGAAACTCCTCCAGAGACAAATTGGTGTTGAACCCTGGAATGGCCTCCAGCTTGTCCAACGTGCCGCCGGTGTGCCCCAGTCCGCGCCCGCTGATCATGGGAACGGTAAGTCCACCGGCAGCTACGATGGGCGCAAGTATTAAGGAGGTCTTATCGCCGACCCCGCCGGTGGAATGCTTGTCAACTTTTTTGCCGGGCAAGCTGGAAAGATCCAGTATCTCGCCGGAATGCAGCATTGCTTCCGTCAACGCCGTGGTCTCGGCGCGGCCCAACCCACGAATCCAAACAGCCATCAGCCACGCGGCCATCTGGTAATCGGGAACATCACCGCGCGTGTAGCCGAAAATCAGAAAATCGATATCCTCGCGGGAATGTTCGCCACAATCTCGTTTTTTGCGAATCAGGTCGACGGCGCGCATACGATTGGGGAGGTGTCGCGGGAGCGTAACACCCGGCCAACTGCCGGTCAACGCCGCGACGGCGGCCTTGGCCCTGCGCGCGGTTTTGAGGCAAAATCTGGTATAGCAGTCACAGTCCGAATCAGACTGCCGGAGTCATCCTATGGAACCGACTATCAAAGGTGCTATCCCCGTTTTGCCCGCCGGCGACACCTCGGAGTCGCTGAAGTGGTGGACCGAGATTTGCGGCTTTACGGAAACGTTTCGCGATAATACGCCCCCAAATTATGCCGGCATCCATCGCGGCGAAGCCTATTTGCATATTTCCGGGATGCAAGACAAGGAGCTGGCGCGGACGATCGGCGACCAGACCATGGTTCGCATCGCGGTGAAAGGTATCGAGGATCTCTACGCGGAATATCAGAAGCGCGGAGGCATAGTACATCCCAATGGACAATTGCAAACCAAGCCCTGGGGCACAAAAGAGTTTGGCGCTATCGATCCGAACGGCGTGTGCGTCACGTTTCAGCAGTAGCGGGCGATGGGGTTGTAAATAATTCGAAATGCCCGAATCCTGTCTATTTTTCCGGACTACAGCGGTCAGCGGCGCTTCTTTTTTTCCA
>JBBSFG010000268.1:0-5492 GCA_038238965.1 Candidatus Acidiferrales bacterium
CCCAGAGGCCCAGGTGACAAAAACCACTACAAAACCGATCACCCACGAACCATGGACGTTAATCCATAGCCAGAACATCGGCGGCAAAATCCAGATAGCGCCAGTCCGCCCTCGGCGAAACAGTTCCAGTACGATAAGGGTCAGAATCAGAAATACATAACCGACCATCTGCGGACGCAAGCTGAACGACGGGTTCGCAAATATGTATAAAACGGCTGCAGCTACAAACCCGGCTTTCGAATTCCCGCAACGAAGCGTCGCGAACACATACAGCAACAACATGATCGTGCTTCCCAGGACGATCAGCAGCACCTCGAGTCCCAGCAAGCCCCCGGCTTTTGCGGCCATTCCAACTACAACATCGCCGAGCCATTCGAAAGCCAGCCACGGCACACCTGCCACCGTGAACGAAAATGGATCACGGGTGGGCCACTGGTGCGTCGCCCAGATATCCTGACCGACCCTGATGTGCCACCACAAATCCGGATCTACCGCAAAACTGCGCGCGGAATAAAACACCGCGCCCACCAACATCGACCCCAGCATCGCCGGAAACGAAAAGACCCGCTGCAGCAGCCACACAAACCACGAGGTGCGCCCGGCTGCGTCCACGCGGACCTGCGCCTCACGCTTATCGGGTTCAGCAGCTCCCGGCACGCGTAAAGAGTCAGCTCTGCCCGAATGTATCGCCATGTCCGTGTCGCTCATAATGTTCGCATGAAGTACAGCGGCCCGGGGCAGGCTCTTTCGACTAAGTTGCGGATTATTGAACTAATCTAACAGGTATCGTTTTCGCGCCGCCGCCGGGCACGAATCCCCCGCCGGGATTCCCGGAGGTACCCGACCCATTGCATCCGCCAGCAGTGTTCTGGCATGTAATCACGTTCATGACCACTGCGGTCGCCTGCGCCGAAAATGGCCTAGCTTCTTTGGCATCGCCATTCATTTCCTGGTGTGTTTCACGTGCACGCCTTGCGCCCGGATTTGCCTACGGATGAACCAGTCTGACGGGATAAAAACCCGAGCCGCCGGCCGACACAGTGCCGCCACTCGACCCACACGACCCACCTGCTTTGCCACAGCTCGAAACGTTGGTAACCACCGCCTGAACCTGATCGTCGTTACCAGACTTATTGACAAACTGGATAAACATCTGCAGATATCCCACCACAGTAACTTGGTCCCCGTTGCCAGGTCCACCCATTGTCGCCGGGTCGTATATGGGCACAGTGACCAGCGAATCGCTTTGCGTTATCGTCTTGCCTGCCAGCCCGTAAGGATTACTTGTCCCCCCAGTAATCTGCAGAGTCGATGTATTGATCGTATCTTGGCCGGTTATGCTAGGACCGTCACCGTTTGCGTGAATCAGATCGTCTACACCCTGATTAGTCGGCCCTACTTTCTTACCGTCCAGAACGGTTAAAAGAGACCCACAGGTAAGCTTCGCGGTGCTGCAGCTCGAAACATCGGCCTTGAAGTTGCTTCCACTCTGGCCGTCGAGCGCTACTTCATACCAATGACTGGGCACCGAACCGTTCGAATGCAATAGCCACGTTTGTCCAACGATACCTGTGGGGGTCTTGCCGGGATTTGCAATCGTTCCATCCGTATTAATAAACTTCGCTTGACCGGTGCAGACTGGACTCGCAGGCGTAGCGTGATTGGGATCGCAGTTGGGTACCAAAAACGGCTTAAGGCAACTGGCGCAAACGGTCGGTCCTGATCCGGACGTCGGGCTGTACGCTTCCGCCGTCGCCGTCGCGCTGATGTCCACGGTGCTAACCCCGAAAACTTTCATGAAAAATGTGGGGAGCGTGGCATTGACTGATGCGGTGATTAGCGGATTGCCGACGTGGCTGAAATCAAAGGTGATGTTGCCCGCCGGAATGCTGGGCGTACCGCCCCCAACCTTATTCTGCTGTCCAACCGCGATTGCCTGATTTGTCGCGAGTGTTTGTGCCACTCCTTGGGTAACCACTCCCGACGGATACCCCGAGCTCACGAATGCCATCGCTCCGGCCAGAGCCGCCGCATCGGCTGAGCGTTGCGCTTCACTCTTGCCCGAGTACAGTGAAACCAGGTCGATGGCCAGTCCTGCCAAACCGATTACTGCTACCATTGCCGAAGCCACGATAAACAAAGTTGAACCACGTTGATTCTTCACTCGCATTGTCCGTGTTCTCATCTCGCCCTCCTGATTAATTAATATTTTGTATGATGGAATCTGTTGAAAATTTTCCCGGCAACGCCAACGTGGAACTCGGCAGGATCAGCCCGATCACTTTACCGAGAGTCCAGGTGAATGGATACGTCAGCGTGACGTGCGTGGCCACAACGGTTGTCGTGCCGTTCAGAAACGTGTAAGAGCGATCGATCACCAGTTGAAAGTTTCCTCCCGTACAGCCCGCCGTCGTCGACGTGTATGTGTATACGAATCCAGAGACCGCGGGTGACGCCGTGTTTATCGTACACTGCGTAACGCTGGCATTCGTCAGATATGACTGCACTTCGGAAGCTATCGCTGTAACGTCGCTAGTGGTCAGATTGTTGATTCCGGAATTTTGCGATGCCGCCATTCTCGCCGCCTCGCGGGTGGCATTATTCAGTTTCTGTTTTAAATTGTAGGCTTGTCCAAAATCCAATATCCCCACGAGTATTACGACCAAAAACGGGAGCGCAAATGCGAACTCTAACAATTGCGCACCTTCGCTGTTTTTCAAGAGCTTCGTCGTTGTAGCAGTTTTCATCCTTCGCCTTCCCAAGTAACAAACTAGATAATCAATAATTTTCCTCACGCATCTGGGCCCTGGTCTTAATGCATATGCCGGCGGCAGTGCAAGGCGCAGTGGTTGAGGCTGTGCCCACCGAAGTAAAAGGGATGCTGAATTGGAACGGGTATCCGATGGTCACCACTGTCCAAGTTGCATTCGCGTTGTTAGGGTCCAATCCCAATTTCTGACTTTGTTGAATACTTACAGAGACCCCGCCATTCCCCGTTGTGTTCATATTGGCTGAGGACAGTACATTGTCTACTTGCGTTTGGATTATGGTGGAATTGGGTAGAGCATTTCCGCAGGTCGCGCAACTCGGTGCGACGGCGACTCTCGCGCCTTCGCGTGCCGCGCGAGTAATTGTTTCGTAGACGTTATAGGCCCGACCGGCCCAGAACATGCCGATTAACAACGCAAGCAGCATCGGCACTACCAGGGCCATCTCTACAATCTCCGCCCCGCTGGTGCAGTACCAGAGTCTATTAAACCAGTCAGATTTCATCTTTCTCGGCACCTGCATAAAGATATACCCGCCTATCCGAAGGGTTTTTCCCGAACTAACTAAGGCAGTTTCCCTTCCAAACTCCCATCAAGCCGCCTTCCTCAACCCCGAAAACTCCGCCAACACCTCAAAATTTACCTGGACCGTCGCTATATTCTCCCCAACCTGTTGAATCTTATCCACATTAATGTGTCCTAACATCGTACCCGCGGAAGCCAAATACTTGATCTTCTCCGGCCTCAGACCCATCACCCGACAACAAGTGGCGTCCACCGCCACGGGATCGTCACCAAAAATCAGCACCCCGCAGGCCTTAGATGTTCCCTGTATAGGACCATTCCCTTCCATTCCTACGATCCCGTCCACGATGGCAAAATTAGGCCTAACTGCCGCATTGATGTCCAAAATCGCCTGATCTATGCCAGCCCAGTGCAGCACGTTCTTCGGCCACCCATAGCAGCTTCCCGGCACCACCCCAAACATGTTTTTCAGTGATAAAGTGACACCAGCCCAGTGATGCGTCTTCAGCTTCGGCATGGACACCACTAGATCAGCGCCCAGCACCGTCTTCGGGAAATACAGCTCCTTCAATCGCGACGCTCTCGTCGCCAGCGGCACGCGCTGCACGTCGTCCACATTCAAATCCACAAACATGTGGGCTAGCGGTCCGGCGAACTCCCTCAACCGCACCGACTCCAGAATGGCTTCCGTATCCCGATCCATCGCCGGGCCATCCCCAATCAATACTTGCGAAGCGCCTAGCCGCAAAAAACTTTCTCTCGCAGCCGCGATCACCGCGGGATGCGTATTCATCACGCCTAAAGGATCTAGCCCCACGAGATTGGGCTTCAGCAAAACAACTTTTTCTTTTACCGCCAGCCCAAACTCCGCCAGACTTTCGTAAATCAGCGTGCCAAGTTCCTGTTCATAACTTGCCGCCCGCCGAATCATCACCCGGGAAGCAGGCCGCTGAAACGACGGTATCAATTCGCGATTACGCATCGTCTTCATCAATTTCTAACTCGATCGCCCAACCAGGTCTGCGAGTCACTTCCCGCCAACACCGTCCACGCGGCTGCCTGAATACTTCGCAGCGATTCGTTCTTCGCGTGGTAATCGCCGGCACTGTCGACTCCTGCAGACGGCTCGCGCCCATACACCGCAAGACAAACTTGCGCCAATGCATGCGAACCCGGCCCCTGGATCTTTGCGAAATTTCCTTCCATCCAAGCCAGGCTATCCGCGTTTTCCCGTTGATCTGAATGTTCTCGCAAAGCCAAGAGAGCCCACGTCGTGGGAATCACCAGCGGTTCTCCGGCAACTCCGTATACCTCAGGGTTTCCGCAATTCCACCCGCCGCCCGGACACATGCGGTCATAGAGGAGCGCCTCTCCAAGCCGTCTCCGCTTCTGCGCCAATTCCCCGAGCTCCCCGGCCCGTTTCGTCTCCAACGCCAGCAGCGCGAATGCCGTGGGTTCCACCCAACTGCTGGTTCCCGGCGTCCATCCCCATCCGCGCAAAGCATTATTCTGCTTGGAGATTCGGTCGGCCGATCGTAATTTTCGCACCCACCTTTGCAACCAGCTGCTGTCACGGGGCCAGTCTTCGCAAACCCATCGCAACCCCGCATCTATAGCCTTCGCGAATTGCTCATCGCGCGCGCCGGCCAAAACCCAGCACACCAGCGATGTTACCCAACAACCCGTTTTCTCCTCTGGTGTAGAAGCCCACGATCCATCCGCAAGCTGAGACGTCCGCAGAAAATTCAGGCCTTGATCAATTGCACGCTGATCCGCTTGACTGGAATCGCCGCGCGAAAAAAATGCCTTGACCGCCCAGCATGTCGGCTCCACTCGGCTTTGCGCGCCGGGCTGAAATCCCCAGCCGCCATCGCCGTTTTGCGCCTCGCGAAGAAAAGGCACACAAAAACTCTCCGCAAAATTATGGTTGGGAACGAATTCCATTGAATCAGAAGTTAGCTCTTCACCACGGGCGCTGTCTATAGCAGCCGCAGCAGGTGTTGTCACATTACCGGACCAAACGGAACATTATCGTCGGGACGTTCCGCCGAACGTTCGATTTCCCGGTCTTGAATTCCCAGTTGGTTGATTAACCGATGCAGATAACCGCGCGCCACTCCCAGTTTCCGCGCGCATTCTGCTTTGCGCCACTCGCATTCCCGCAACGTTCGCAGAATCAAGCTGCGCTTGAACCGCCGC
>JBBSFG010000269.1:0-5476 GCA_038238965.1 Candidatus Acidiferrales bacterium
CTATCGCCGGGCAGGCCGACTACGCGCTTGACGTAATCCGGGGTATCGGGAGCGAAGGGCGGCTTGAAAATGACGATCTGCTGGCGCTTGGGATTGCGCCAGAGCGGCACATGCCAATTGGTGAAGGGGACGCCGGCATCATAGCCAACGCGGCTCATGATGAGGTGGTCGCCGATGAGCAAGGTGTTTTCCATGGAGCCGGAGGGAATGACGCGGGCCTGGCCGATGGTTCCGTTGATCAACAGGAAAACGAGACCAACCCAGAACCAGGCGATAATCTCGCGCTGAATCTTTGTGCCCACCGGTACATGCGGCTCTTCCTGCTTTTTCTTGCGCTCAGCCTTCACTTTCCACCACCACAGGCCTTTCTATCACGATTTCTTCGGCGGAGTTTCCGTTGAGATCACCGACCACGCCATTGCCATTGCCGGGGCGAACTTCCAATTGCACCAGGTCGGTGGGGTACACGCCGGTATAACACGAAGTGCAGAATTTGCCTTCGCTATCGTTCACGGCCTGGCGCAGCCCGGCCATGGAAATGTAGCCCAGAGAATCGGCGCCCAGAAACTTGCGAATTTCTTCCGGAGAGTTGGAGGAAGCGATCAACTCTTCGCGCGTGGGCGTATCGACGCCGTAATAGCACGGAGAAATGGTGGGCGGGCAACTGATGCGCACGTGAACTTCCTTGGCGCCTGCTTCACGCACCATGCGCACGATCTTACGACTGGTGGTACCGCGCACGATGGAGTCGTCGACCAGCACGACGCGCTTGCCTTCGATGAGGCCGCGGACGGGATTCAGTTTGAGCTTTACGCCAAAGTTGCGGATGGCCTGGGAAGGCTCGATGAACGTGCGGCCGATGTAGTGATTGCGAATCAGGCCCATGCGGAAAGCTATTTTTGATTCGAGAGCATAACCGACCGCGGCAGGCACGCCGGAATCGGGGACGGGCACGACGATATCGGCATCGGCGGGATGCTCCTGGGCGAGCAGGCGGCCGAGGGCTTCACGGCTTTCGTTGACGGAGCGACCAAAGATGATGCTATCGGGCCGCGAAAAATAAACGTGCTCGAACACGCAGTGTTGCTGCTGCTTCACCGGCGCAAAACGGATGGATTCGATGCCGGATCTGGAGATGCGCACCATTTCCCCGGGTTCGACTTCGCGAATGTATTGGGCATTCAACAGATCGAACGCGCAGGTTTCGGAAGCGACCATCCAGGCTTCGGGGGCGATGTCGGTGGCAGGAAGTCTGCCAAGGACCAATGGGCGAAAACCGCGCGGGTCGCGTACGGCGTACAACTCATCGGGAGTGAGCAGCAACAGCGAGTAAGCGCCTTCCACCTGGTTCAGAGCATCGCCGATGGCGCCAGACAAATTGCGGGCCTGCGAGCGGGCGATCATATGGACGATGACTTCGGTGTCGCTGTTGGTCTGAAAAATGGAGCCGCGATGTTCGAGCTTGCGCCGCCATTCCGCGGCGTTGGTTAGATTTCCATTGTGACCGAGGGCGACTTTGCCTTTGTTGCAATCGATCATGATGGGCTGGGCGTTGAGCAAAGCTTTGTCGCCGGCGGTGGAGTAGCGCGTGTGGCCGATGGCGGCGTTGCCGGGAAGTTTGGCCAGCACGGCAGGCTGAAAAATTTCTTCGACCTCGCCCATGGCGCGATGCAGATGCAGCTCATGGCCATCGCTGGAAACGATGCCGGCGGATTCCTGACCGCGATGCTGCAACGCGTACAAGCCGAGATAAGTGAGATTGGCGGCTTCGGGATGGCCGAAGACGCCGAATACACCACACTCGTCGTGGAAATGATCGTCGGCAAAGGCGAGCTTGGGGTTCATTGTTTGAGCGCGCGCTCCAACGAATGGGACCAGATATCGCGGAGGGCTTCCACGGACTCTTCGATTATCGCACTTCCATTGTATTGGATGCGGAAAATGCCGTCACTGGTAACGTGGCCAAGTTCGGTGGCGGTGACACAGTGTTCGTGAGCAAGTTGAAGAACGCCATCGAGCTGCGACGAGGATACGGAGATGACAGCGCGCGCGCCGCGTTCGCCAAGGAGCGCGGATTCGGCGGGGGCGTTGCGATCGAGCGTTATGCGGGCTCCCAACTTTGGCGCTGCGAAACAGCTTTCGGCGAGAGTGACGGCGAGGCCGCCATCGCTGAGGTCGTGAGCGGATTGAATGGATCGCGAATTGGCGAGGGCGAGCAAACAATTTTGCAGGCGTTTTTCGGCGGCGAGATCGATTGCGGGAGGCTGGCCAGCGACGATGCCGGCAATGGACTTGGAATATTCCGAGGAAGAAAATTCGCGGGCAAGCTCGGCGGCGCTTACTGTGACCGCGGTTGAAGGCGTGGAGGCCGACAGACCATCGAGCAGGATGATGATGTCGCCTGAGTTGCGGAAGCCCGACTTCATTACGTTGGAGGCGTCTTCAATCACTCCCAAAATTCCAATCACGGGCGTGGGATAAATCGAAGCTCCCAGAGTTTCGTTGTAAAAGCTTACGTTGCCACCGGTGATGGGAGTTTCCAGCTCAGTGCAGGCAGTGGCCAGGCCGTCGATGACTTCGCTGAATTGCCACATCACTTCGGGCTTTTCGGGGCTGCCGAAATTCAGGCAGTTGGTGGCGGCGATGGGACGCGCGCCCGAGCAGGCCACGTTGCGCGCAGCTTCGGCGACGGCGTGCATGGCGCCCAATCGCGGATTCAACTGGCACCAGCGGCCGTTGCCGTCGGTGGCCAGCGCGAGAGCGCGCTTGGTTCCTTTTATGCGGACCACGGCCGCATCGCTTGCGCCCGGCACGGCAAGAGTGTTGGTACGCACCATAGTGTCGTATTGCTCGGTGATCCAACCTTTGGAGCAGATTGCCGGTGAAGCGAGCAGGCGCTTGAAATTTTCGGTGAGATTTTTATTTGCGGGCGCGAAGACGAACCAGTTGGCGGAAGTTTCTTCGCGGGGAGCGGGACGCGCGATGGGCCGCTGATAGACGGGTCCTTCTTCGGCGAGCGGATGCGCGGGAATTTCGGCAACAACTTGGCCGTGATCCTTTACGCGCAGCAGGCCGCCTTCCGCGACTTCCCCAACGACCACAGCGTCGAGTCCCCATTTTTTGAAGACCTGCAGGACTTCCGATTCGCGGCCCTTATCAGCGACGAGAAGCATGCGCTCCTGCGATTCGCTGAGCATGATTTCGTAAGGCGTCATGCCGGTTTCGCGCTGCGGGACGCGGGCGAGATCGATTTCGATGCCGGTGCCGCCGCGTGAAGCCATTTCGGTGGTGGAACAGGTGAGGCCGGCGGCGCCCATGTCCTGAATGGCGACGACCGCTCCGGTGGCCATAGCTTCGAGGCAGGCTTCGAGGAGCAGTTTTTCTACGAAGGGATCGCCGACCTGCACGTTGGGGCGTTTTTGCTGTGATTCTTCGGTGAATTCCGCGGAAGCGAGAAGGGATGCGCCGTGAATGCCGTCGCGGCCAGTTTTTGCGCCAACGTAAATAACCGGGTTGCCGGTGCCGCGGGCTTTGGCGAAGAACAAATCTTCTTTTCTGGCGATACCGAGCGCGAGAGCATTGACGAGAGGATTCTGGGAATAGCAGGGCTCGAAGCAAACTTCGCCGCCAATTGTGGGCACTCCGAAAGAATTTCCGTAGTTGGCGATGCCGCGGATCACGCCGTCGAGGATGCGGCGATTTTTTGCGATGGTTTCGGGGGAAACGGCAGGAGCCGAGGTTGCGGCGGTGATAGGGCCGAAGCGCAACGAATCGAGAATGGCGATGGGGCGGGCGCCCATGGTGAAAATGTCACGAAGGATTCCGCCGACGCCGGTGGTAGCGCCCTGAAAAGGCTCCACAAAACTGGGATGATTGTGCGATTCGATTTTGAAGGCGGCCACCAGACCGTCACCAATATCGACGACACCGGCATTTTCTCCCGGCCCCTGCACGACCAGTTTTCCGCTGACGGGCAAGCGCTTCAGATGGACCTTGCTGGATTTGTAGGAGCAGTGCTCGCTCCACATGACGCTGAAAATGCCGAGCTCGGTGATGTTGGGATCGCGCCCGAGAATTTCCCGCAGGCGAGCGTATTCGGAGGCCGAGAGGCCGTGTTCCGCGGCGATTTCCGCCGTGACTTTAATTTCCGCGCTAGCTGTGGCCAATTTTCCCACCTAGAAATCGAGTGCCGGAAATGTGGAGGATACGATAAAACTGTGCGTGATTCGAAATAATTCCAGTGCCGCGGCGGCTCAAGCGGTGGCCTTCGCCGAGGTTATGAAAGTTTCGACCATGGAGCGAAAAATCACCAGACCGTCGTCGGAATCGAGAGCGGCTTCAACGGCGCGCTCCGGATGAGGCATCAGGCCGGCGACGTTACGTTCACGATTGCAAATTCCGGCGATGTTATCCATAGAGCCGTTGGGATTGCCGCCGGCATCATCGGCGCCGTCGGCAGTGGTGTAGCGGAAAACAATCTGGCGATTTTTCCGCAAGTCCGCGAGGGTCTGCGGATCGCAAGTGTAGTTTCCCTCGTTGTGGGCGATGGGAATTCTGAGGACCTGGCCGAGTTTCGCGGCGTGGGTAAACGGCGTGGTGGTTTCTTCCACGCGGATGTGAACGTGGCGGCAGATATAGCGCAAACCGATGTTGCGCATCATGGCGCCAGGGAGCAGGCCGGCTTCCAGAAGAATCTGAAAACCATTGCAGATGCCGAGGACCAGGCCGCCACTTTTTGCAAAGCTTTCGACGGATTTCATCACCGGAGAGAAGCGGGCGATCGCGCCGGTGCGAAGATAATCGCCGTGGGCAAAGCCGCCGGGCAAAATCACGGCGTCGCAATTGGCCAAATCCTGGGATTGGTGCCAGATGAATTCCACCGGTTGGTGAAGCACATCGCTGATGGCGTAGAACGCGTCGTGGTCGCAATTGGATCCGGGAAAGACGACGACTCCAAATTTCATGCGGTGGCGGCTCCCTGCTGCATTGTGGGGAGATTCATTTTAACACAGGGGCGTAAAAGGCGTGACAGGGGCCGGATTAGATCAGCGGCGGCGTTTTTTGGTTGAGCGGCGGTATTTTTTACGCGCGGTTTTTGGGGGCTCAGCGGCGGCGGCGAGTTCGCGGCGTTTTTTTGACGCCCAGCCGGGTTTGTTGAGCTGGCGGCCGCGGGCAATTCCCAGACCGTCGGATGGCACATTTTCCGTGATGGTGGAACCGGCGGCGATGAAAGCGCCGTCACCGAGGCGGACGGGAGCGACGAGCGCGGAATCGCTGCCGATAAAAACTTTGTTGCCGATGGTGGTGGGGTGCTTGTGGAAGCCGTCGTAGTTGCAGGTAATGGTGCCGGCGCCGATGTTGGTTTTGGATCCGATTTTCGCATCGCCGAGATAAGTGAGATGCATGGCTTTGGTGCCTTCGCCGATGGTGCTTTTTTTTACTTCCACGAAATTGCCGATGCGGGCGCCGGCTTTCA
>JBBSFG010000270.1:0-5463 GCA_038238965.1 Candidatus Acidiferrales bacterium
GCGCACCAGCACCAGGTTTACTCGCACTTTGAACGTGGCGGGATTGTCCTGGCTGGAAAGTTCGGAATTATTCGCCGCTGCTTGCGCGCTGGGCAGTTGCACCGCCGTTCGTTTAGATTTCTCGTCTTGCGCTGGAGAAGACGCGGCCGGCGCGCCTGGCTCGGTGGCGGGATTCTGCGCGTGCAACCCTGCGTAGACGGCAAGGATCGCCGCGATAGTCAGGACATGAAAAACGCGTCGCGTATGAAGCAAGTGCCGCATGTCTGGGCAATCCCTGCCCTGGTGAAACCAGCCCGCAGCGACGTAGGGTGTTGTCGTGTCCGCGGAATGTTGTGGTGAGACCGGGTGGCACGACTATACGCTGCGGCGAATTTTGCTGTCAACGCGCGCCTTCCGTTCTTCCGATTTAATTGGGGGGCGGAAACGCTCCATCTCAACATCTAACCATGCCCGGGCGCGAACAGGAATTTCCAGTCAGGTCGCCTTCCTTATTCTGGGCGGTTCCAAAATCGTCCGATACAATGTGCAGCCCACTTCACCATCAGCCGCAAAGTCGGGTTTCTGGGCTAAGCTACTGAGCGTGAAGCGCTTATTGACCGTCAAGTTGGGGTTGTCATTGGTCAGCTTCTAGTTCAGAATGGAATCGCTGGACCCAGAAATATAGGGTGACCCACGCCAACTGCGCCCTGAACTATGCCAGGTGTGTTTTGTCGCCGGGCCTGCTGCAGTTGGTCAGTAACGCCGATTCGCGCGAATACGCATGACCTACAACCTCGAACGCCGGCTATCTCCCCGAAAAAGATCCCAGCACTTGTTGTACGTCGAACTGGAACCCGCCAACGGCGGCATGGTCCTCAACTTCTCCGAACATGGCTTTGCTTTTCGCGCTGTGAAGCGCGTCCGTCCCAACCAGGAAGTAAAATTCGCTTTCAATCTCGACGATAAACGCCGCCTGGAAGGCCGCGGCCGTCTCGAGTGGACCGACAAGGATGGACGCGTCGCCGGTCTGCAATTCACCGACGTTTCCGAGGAATTTTGCGCTGAAATGCGCTCGCTCTCCTCTTCTCACGAGTATGCCGGCAAGCCACCGTCAAAACTAGGCAGCGCTCCTGTTCAGCACGCCTTGGGTGAACCTCCTTCGTCCGAATCGGCGGAGGCCTCCGTATTTTTGCGGCGCCGCGAAGCCCTGGCAAAATCCGCTTCCGCAAAATCCGTTCGCCCCATCAACTCGATTCCGTCGAATAATCCCGCCCATGCGTCAGACGCTCTCGCTTTGGAAAAATCGCAATCGACGGACCCCGTTCACTTGCCTTGGGCTGCGATGCTCCCCCCGGCCGTGGGATTTGAGCGCAGGCCGCCCGCCGTGCCGGAGCAAAATTCGCATGCGACGGGCCCTTCTGCCGCCGCGGCTTTCAAGCACGCCATGTTCGACCCGCAGTCCTTTCAAGGCGAACCTACCGAAGTACTGGAAGCCGAGGAGTCCGAGCCTTCTGAAATCCAGCAGGAACTAGCTCCGCAGCCGCTCGACCGCTCCGCCGCATCCCCTTCCGTCGCGAATCCCGCGGTAGATGTGGAGGCGCGCACCGCCGGCGCCCTGAATGAGCATGCGCAAGCCTTGCTGCAGCATTTCAAGCACGAAGAGGAGCGCCAACTCGCCGTCTTTCGCGAGTCCGCCGCGCGCGTACTGCGAGATTCCGAACGCCAACTATTCCCCATTCGCGAATCCGTGCACGCCCAGGTGAAGAGTCTTGAGTCCTCGGTAGCTGCTGCCGACGCTTCCGCGAAAGTTCTTGATCAATATCCCTCGCTCCTTGAGCGCGCCCAACAGCAAGCCCTGGAGCGCTTCCAGGCGCATGTTCAGGAAGTTCTCCGCGTGCACGTGACCGAACTGCGCCGCCGCTCTGAAACGGTCCTGGAAGAAATTAACACCCGCGTGCGCAGCACCGCCCTCTTGCCTCATCGCATCCGCACTTCCTCCGGCATTGTTGTTACCGGATTGATCGTGATGTTGCTTGCCATGCTGTTCGCTTTCCGCCGTGAAGCTGCCGGCGCTTTTATCTGGCTCGGCGAGCAGATGGTTGAGCCGGCGACGACCATTTCCGCGCCTGCAACAACTTCTGCCCCGCCGCCCGTGTCTGCCGGCGCTGCCGCACCCGACGCCAAGCCCAAACAAGAACAGTTGGCCGCTCCCACCGAAGCGATGGCCGCGTCGAAAGGTGTCCCAACCCCCAAGGACATTCGCTCTCTGTGGAACGCTGTTGGCAAGGGCGACATTGCCGCCGAGCTCGCTTTGGGCAACATGTATTTCACCGGTCACGGCGTCACCAGGAATTGCTCCCAGGCTCGCCGCCTCTTCGCCGCCGCCGCTAGAAAAGGCAACGAAGAAGGCAAACAAAAACTCGCTTTGCTGGATAACGGCGCCTGCTCGTAGCAATTCCCTCGCTCTCGTCCTCGTCTCGCGGAATTTCTTCTTCAGCTATTCCTTTCCGGCCTCTTCTTGCCGCCATTCGCTCGCCGTCATACAATCTTCGTCATCCTGTCGAGCTTGAGAGGACCGCTCCGTGAGCACTTCCGGTACAACTAAACCGACCTTTGGCGACAGAAAGTCCCGCAGCGAAGACATTGTCGCCCGTCACAAAAAATTTCTCTGGCCTTCGGTCACCAATTATTTCGCGCAGCCTCTGGTTGCTGACCGCGGGGAAATGCAGCACATCTGGGATCTGGACGGCAACAAGTACCTCGATTTCTTTGGCGGCATCCTGACCGTCTCGGTCGGGCACTGCAATCCCAAAATCACTGCCAAGGTCAACGCGCAGGTCAATCGCCTGCAGCACACTTCTACGCTGTATCCCAACGAACATATCGTCGCGCTCGCGGAAAAAATCGCGCAAATCACTCCCGGCAATCTACAGCAGAGTTTTTTCACCAGCTCCGGCAGCGAAGCCAATGAAGCCGCGGTGCTGCTCGCGCGCATGTCCACCGGCAGTTATGACGTGGTCGCGCTGCGCCACGCCTATTCCGGCGGATCGTCTTTAACAAAAGCGATGACCGGGCACGCGCCGTATCGCCGCGCCGGTGTCATTAGCGTCGGTATTTCCCACGCCGTCAGCCCGTACTGCTACCGTTGCCCCCTGCACCTTACCTACCCCAGTTGCGGCGTGGCCTGCGCAGGTGACGTCGAAAACTTGATTCAGACTGGCACCAGCGGCCACATTGCCGCGTTCATCGGCGAGCCCATCCAGGGCGTCGGCGGATTCATCACTCCCCCGCCGGAGTACTACAAAATTGTTTTCAACATCGTCAAAAAATATGGCGGCCTGTTCATCGCCGATGAAGTGCAGACCGGCTGGGGCCGCACCGGAAAAAACTGGTTCGGCATTGAACATTGGGAAGTTACTCCTGACATCATCACCAGCGCCAAAGGCATGGGCAACGGCGTCCCCGTCGGACTCACCGTGACTACTCCGGAAATTGCCGGCAGCTATCAGGGCAGCAACATCGCTACGTTCGGCGGCAATCCCGTCACCAGCGTGGCGGCCCGCGCCACTATCGAACTGATCGAAGAGGAAAATCTGCGCGAAAATGCCCACACCGTCGGCGCCTATTTCCGTGCCAAGCTCGAAGAGCTGCAATCCAAATACACGCTCATCGGTGATGTGCGCGGCATGGGCCTGATGCAGGCACTCGAATTGGTAAAGGACCGCAAGACCAAAGAACCCGCCCCCGAAGCCACCAACATGGTGATGGAGCGCGCCCGCCACAACGGCTTGCTCATCGGCAAAGGCGGCCTGTTCGGCAATACCATACGCATGGCACCCATGCTCAACACCACCAAGGGCGACGTGGACGACGCCATGCAACTGCTGGACAAATCGTTCAGTGAAGTTAAGGCGAGCTAGTGTGCTCCTGGCGCTGCTGATCGTCGCTTTTTCTTTCCCGCTGCAATCTCAAATTAACGAGCCGGCCAAGCCTTCCGAGGCCAAGCCTATGGAGTGGAAGTCCGTGGCCTTCGCCATCGTGCGCTTCAATGACGAAGCTCCCCAATCCTGGAATATCTATCACACAGCCAAACGCGGCGTTTTGCTCGTCAAATTGTGGAAGCGTTACCTGCTGGTGAACGTCCCCGACGAACAGGTTTTCGACATCGATCCTCACACCGTAAAAACTCAAGGCGATTCCGTGGAATGGTCCACCGCCGACACGCCCGCCGAATCCCTCGAAATTACCGACTGGAAAGTACGCGACGTTGGCCCTGTCGAACGCGTGCGCTTTCGCCTAGGGAAAAACCCCGGGCACATCATGGAAATACAGCTCCCGCTGCTGCCCGGCGGCAAACCGGCCTACTAGAGCGCCGCGCGGGAAATCCCCCCATGAACATCGCCGACATTTGCCAGTTCATCGCCAAACACAAGCTCGGAGTCCTCGGCAGCATCGCTCCCGACGGCACTCCGCAATCCGCCCTGGTAGGAATCGCCGTCAACACCGAGCTGGAAATTATTTTCGACACCGTCAAGAGTTCGCGCAAGTTTCAAAACCTCATCGCCAATCCTCGTTGTTCCTTTGTAATTGGCTGGGCTGGAGAAATCACCGTGCAGTACGAAGGCGAAGCTCGTCAACCGGAAGGCCGCGAGCTGGAGCGTTACCAGCAAGTGTATTTCGCGACATGGACCGACGGCCCCAGCCGCCTCAGTTGGCCGGGCATCACTCACTTCGTAGTGCGGCCAGCATGGCTCCGCTACAGCGACTTCGACCAAAGACCGCCGTTCATCCAGGAATTTTCATTCCCACGCGCTGGTATCTGAGGGGGACCCGGCTTCTTCGTCGACCCGTACTCCTGCCTGGCAGGTCAAAATGTATTTGCCGGGCTAATCGATTCGCTTGATCGGAATTTCTCTGTCACCCTGTGCACGGTCATCTTCGTGGCTCGTCCCACGCCGTCGACTTCGAATATCCTCAGGAGCCGCCCATTTTTGGCGGGCCGGCTCCGCGAACGATCACTACTCACGATGGTCCAGCTTTATGTCGATGCGCATGACCGTTGGCTCCGCCGAAACGATCACCTCACGAGTCACCTCGCGTGCTCCTGACCCCACCACTAAGGTGTACTTGCCGGCCGGAAGGTCCAGGAAAGCAAACTGGCCGGCCGCGTCGGTTTGCACGGCTTTATTGATTTCGCGCAAGTGGACATCGAGTTCCTTCACGGCCACATACGCTCCGACAGCAGGCTCGAACGTTTTTACCGTACCCTCTATAGTGCGAAACGCCTTGATACGGAAATCGACCGTGGCGGGGAACCCATTTTCGATGTGAATGTTCTGAGGCTTTAGCTCCGCAGCGAGATAGCCGTTGGGCAGAGTGCTGGGGTCGACGGAAAGCTCGTACTCTCCGGAATTGAGGCCCGAAAAAGAGAACCGCCCGTCGGCGTCGGATCTGGCTTCGGTCGCATAGGAGTTGCCGCGAATA
>JBBSFG010000271.1:0-5438 GCA_038238965.1 Candidatus Acidiferrales bacterium
ATTTCGCAGGCCAATCTGATTTCATCCATTTTGTTCGGGGACGGCGCGGCGGCAGTGGTGGTGAGCGGAAAGGAATCCGCGCGCGGACCGAAGATCCTGGTTTCGGAGACGTACACGTTTCCAGATTCACTGGGCGCGATGGGATTCGATCTGCGCGATTCGGGATTTCACATCCTGCTGGCCAAAGACGTGCCGGAAATGATCGGCGCGAAAATCAATGAGCTGGTGGACGGATTCCTGGAACGCTGCGGCAAGAAGCGCGAAGATATCAAGGGATGGATACTGCATCCGGGCGGAGCGCGGCTGCTTGGGAACGTGGAAACGCAGCTGGGGCTGCAAGCGTGCCAGACGCAGCCGTCGTGGGACATTCTGGCCAATGTGGGAAACCTTTCGAGCGCGACGATTCTTTTTATTCTGCAGGAATGGCTGGAGAAGCGGCCGCTGAAAGCAGGCGAACATGCGCTGCTCGCGGCATTCGGTCCGGGATTCAGCGCGGAATTTTTGCTGCTGCAATGGACATAACGGTAATCGCGTACCTGGCGCTGCTAGCCGCGGTGGCGGCGCTGCGGATCGTAGAGCTGCAAATTTCGCGGCGGCACCAGCAAAGCATGATCGCGCGCGGCGCGTCGAAGGTGGCGGAGCCGCGATTCGGCTGGATGGTGGCGCTGCACACCGCGGTGCTGATCGGCGCAGCCGTAGAAGTGGTATTTCTCCACCGGCCATTCATTCCCATTCTTGCGGCGGTAATGTTCGCGGTGTTCCTGGCCGCCAATGCGGTGCGCTGGTGGGTGATACGCACGCTGGGCGAGCACTGGAACGTGCAGGTGATGGATTCCACGCGGCTGGGCGTAATTGTATCTGGACCTTTTCGCTACGTTCGGCATCCTAACTACGCAGCGGTCTTCGCGGAAATGCTGGCGCTCCCTCTGATTCATACGGCGTGGATCACCGCGCTGGCGGGCTCGCTGGCGCACATGGCGGTGCTGTCACAGAGGCTGTCGACGGAAGAGCGCGTGTTGTTCGCCGACCCGGATTACCGATCGGCTATGGCTGGCAAACCCCGGTTCTTGCCCGGCTTGTTCTAGAGCGATACTAAAGATCACTATGAGCCGCAGGACCAGACAATTCATCCAGCGTTACGTTGTTTTGCCGGCGATGTTGCTAGCTTGTCTCGCCGGATCCACCAATGGCAGCGAAAATCCCGGTGCCGCTACCCCCGCCTTCACCCTGATACCAGAACTTACGGATGGATTCCACGCACTGTATGCCCAGAACTTCGTGGGAGCGCGCGAAAAATTTTCGGCCTGGGAATCGCAGCATCCGGATCAGCCTTTCGGAGAAGTGGCCATTGCGGCCAGTTATCTGTTCGAGGAGTTTTACCGCCAGGGAGTGTTGACCAGTGATTTTTTTCTGAACGAGAAGAAATTTCTGAACGGCATCGATGGCAAACCGGATGCAGCGCAGATGAACAGTTTCCAGGATGCGCTGGCGAAAACCAGGATCCTCGCGAACCAGCGGCTGAAAGAAAATCCCAAGGATCCCGAGGCGCTGTTTGCGCTGACCCTGGCGGCCGGAATGGAATCGGATGCCGATATGATTCTGCGCAAGGAACGGCTGGACGCGCTGAAGCTGCTGAAGCAGGCCAATGAGTACGCGAAGCAACTGCTGGCGCAGCGGCCGGATGCCGACGACGCCTACGTGGCGCTGGGCTCGGCAAATTACATTATTGGAAGCCTGTCCGGCGGGATGCGCTTTATCCTGACCTTTGGCGGCGTACATGGAGACAAGAAGCTGGGAATGCAGCAATTGGGTAAGTCCGCGGACAGCGGGCGGTATCTGAGACCGTTTGCAAAAATAATGCTGGCGCTGGCGGCGCGGCGGGAAAAACAGAATGTGCTGGCGCAAAAACTGTTGCATGAATTGAGCGAGGAATTTCCTTCCAGCCCGCTGTTTGCGGCGGAATATGCCAAGGCCATGGGCCAGCCGATTCCCGCGTCGATGCATCCGTAAATGGGATGCATCCTTAAATTAAGCGCACACGAATTAAGTGTTAGAAGTGGAAGACTATACCGGCGGCGGCTTGGCCGTTGTTCTGCCATTGGCCAAAGAGCCGGGTGCGGACGTAGTCGAGTTCCAGCCTGAGGGACAAGCGCGGCAGAAAGCGGTAGTCCGCGCCGCCGCCAAGTTGCAGGGAGAATCCATTCTGGCTGTGTCCCGCGGTTTGCGGCAGGGCGTGCGTGCCGCCAACCAGTCCGTGGACCCATGGTTCCCAGCGCGGCCGCCGCCAGGCAATTCTCGGACCAGCTCCATAATTCACCAGCTTGATGTGTTCGCCGTTCCAGATGGACGGAGCGAAGAAAGTGGAGATGTTGCCTTCCACTCCCAGCCAATCGTTCAGAAAATACGAAAGACTGGTATTGGTGCCCACACCGCTGGCGCTGTAAATAGACGACCGGAAGCGCTCAAAAGAAAGTCCCAGGCCAAGTTGAAAGCGATAGTCATCGCGGTCACTGTAGATAAATCTGGGCTTGGGCTCCGGGGTTGGCGCGGGCTCGGCGTCCGCGGGATTACCCGCTTCCATCGGTAAGCTTAAAGCGGTTTCCACCGCCCCAGGAGCAGCCGGAGATGCCGCAGCGAGTGTGTCCGGCAGAAACAGCACGTCAGGCTGAGCAAGCGGCTTTACCAGAGGAGTGCGCGCGGCGGACGTGGCGTTAAAATCAGCGGCCACATTGGCGCCGTACGGCAGGCCAGCAGAGATTTTTTCTTGCGCTGGAAGGGTCCCGGCGACGGCCAACAGCAAAAGTGTACAAAATAACAGCCTCTTCATGATGTCCCCTTGAGGGCTGACCCCACGCCTGGAACCAGACCACCACCTACGTTAAACAACCCTGTAGCCCTTTGTCTATGGGTTTAAACGGACGGAAAGCGAATGAACGCCGCTAGCGAGACGAGCATGCGAAGCCCGAAGAAGGCCTCGAGCAGCTAGCGGCCGTGGCGAAGATAGTCATCCGTTTTGTTGAGCCAATCTTCGCGCGGCGGGTCGAACACGTCCAGATCGATGGTGTCTTCTTCGGCCCAGGCTTCATGGGGCATGTTGGGCGGAATGCACAGGACTTCGCCGGCACGCACGACGATTTCTTTGCCGGCGACGTTGAATTTGAGGGCGCCTTCGAGAATGTAGGTGACCTGTTCGTTGTGATGATGATGCAGCGGAACGTGCGCGCCTTTCTTCATGAGCACGCGAGCGAGCATGATTTTGTCGCCCACGACCATTTCGCGATCGATCTGGGGATTCAGATGCTCGCGCTCGACGTCTTTCCAGGCGAGGTATTTCAACTCGGGAGTGGTCATTTTATTTGGCTCCGTAGAGATGGGCGGCGTTGTCGTGCAGGTACATGTGCGCGAGTTCAAGGGCTTTTGGTTCGCTGATAGCGTTTTCGGCCACCAGTTCGGCGAGGGCTTCAGCGACGGCGGTGCGCGCGGAACGGACGGCGAGCCAGAAAGTTTCTTCGGCGCCGACAGCGTCATTGAAGGGAAAAGCGTCGGAGCCGAACATGATTTTTTCGGGATACAGAGAAATCCATTGCTTTAGGATGTTTTTAAGCTCGGAGGGATACACGTAATAGCCCATGAGCGAGGAGTCGGTGTAAACGTTTTTGGCAGCGGTCAGCCAGATCATTTCGAGCGTGTGCGGATAACCGCCATGGATGAGGACGAAGTTGACATTTTTGTAGCGCGGATCGCGGAGCACGTTTTCGAGATTGAGGGGGTCGCCGTTGCGCAAGCTGAAGTAATCGCCGATACCCACGGCACTGTGAAAGTGTACGGAGAGCTTAAGCTTGCCGGCTTGATCGATGAGTACCCGAAAAACATAGTCCTGAAAGGTGCGGTATTCGTCTTCAGAAGGAACGCCGCCGGAGTGATATTTGGCGTAGATGGCCTCGGCTTTTTCTCGGGGAGGATCCGCGAAATGCAGAGAGCGGAAATAGGCGGCTTCAAACTTCATGGCCACGCCGCCCTTTTTTTGATTGTCGGCGACGGTTTGGCGGACGAAAGATTCATATCCGGCGAGGTCGGCAGGAATGGCGGTGAGGTTTTCCTGTTTTTCGTAGCGCTGCAGAACTTTTTCCTGCAGCGGGATGTACACGCCCATGTCGCCGTTTTTTCCGGTCTGGTCGCGGTTGTCGAAGGGGAAAAGGAACGAATCGACAAAGAAAACCCAGTGGAAGCGCTGGGGATCGAGATAAGGAGCAAGCGCTACGCGATTCGCGAGGCAAGTCTCGATGTTGAGTTTGTCGAGAATGCTGTCCCAATAGGCGGTGGTACCGGAAGCTTCGGCGGCTTTCTTTTTGTCGATGAGCCATTTAGCGTGCTCAGCAGAGAAATCGTTGTAGGGGTAGCCGAACAGGGATTTGGCGGCGGCCACGAATTCGGGATTATCTTCCCGGAGGCGCAGAACGCTGCTCTCCCCGGGAGGGGCGGCCTGCGCGTCCATGTCGGAATCGTCGGGAAACGTGGCGTGCGAGTGATTGTCGTAGATGGGGATTTTGTCGATCTGCGGGAGAAGGCGCTCGTAAATTTTGGCGATATCGGCGGGAGCGGCGATGGGTTTGGCCTGCGCGAATGCGACGGATGCAAGCGTGAGCGAGAGGCAGGCGTAAAATGCCGAGTGAATCAAATGTTTCATGTCCATGTTCCCCTTGAGCTCCGGACGCGGGACAAAGTGCTAGCGCTCTACTGCGGCGCGCCAGCGAACCGAGACGCGTTCGATGCGCTCCAAAGCTTCTTCCAGCAAGTGCCGCGCGCTGACCAGCGAAAACCGCAGATAATTTTTTCCAGCGGCGCCGAATGAAGCGCCCGCAATGCCCGCGACGCCGGCTTCCTCAAGCAGCACTCTGGCTACTTCTTCGGCGGGGAGGCCGGTGTCTTCCACATTGACCCAGGCGTAAAACGAGCCGTCGGGTATCTGGCAGCGGAAACCGGGAATGCGATTGAGGCGGGCGACGAAAAGGTCGCGGCGCTTGCGATATTCCGCGACCATGGCGTCAACGGCGTTGGTGGAATCGCGCAAGGCCTCGATGGCGGCGACCTGGGTAAATTCGGCGACGCAGGTGAAGGTATTGAGCACCAGCAAATCCATGGCGTCGATGACGTGCCGGGGAGCCACGGCGTAACCGAGCCGCCAGCCGGTCATCGCAAAACTTTTTGAGAATCCGTCGATGATGACGGTGCGCTCCGCCATGCCGGGCAACGCGCGGATGGATTGAAATTCTCCGTTGAACAGGATGCGGGCGTAAATTTCGTCGGCGATAACCCACAAATCGTGTTTTTTCGCGAGGTCAGCGAGTTGCTGAAGGGTTTCGATGCTGAAAACCGTGCCGGTGGGATTGTTGGGAGAATTAAAAATCAGCACGCTGGTGCGCGGCGTGATTTTTGAG
>JBBSFG010000272.1:0-5412 GCA_038238965.1 Candidatus Acidiferrales bacterium
CCCGGTGAAGTGATAAGCGGTAAAGCGGTACAAAACTCCCACGGTGTCTTTTTTCGAAAGTATGTAGTTGTAACCGATACTCCCGATCTCATCGTCGTTACCGATGTTTCCTGAATTCGTAAAGCGCAAAAGCCCATAGGAGGCGACAACAGTGATCGAACCACGCCGGCTCAATTCATAAGTCGCCTGGGTTGCGAAAGAGTTGCTGTACCGCGGTCCATTCGCAAACAGTACGCTCTGATCCGGCACGAAAGGGCCGCCTAATCCCGGCGAGCCGGGTGTCAGCGTGCCGCCAATGCCCGGCGAGCCGATGTTCGAAAAGCCGCCAAAGCCAAATTGTGTTGTCGGAAGGTAGGCAAATTGATCAAAGAAGTCCAACTTCCAGCGTTGCCAGACAAAAGACTGCGTTACTCCGATTTGTTGGTAGGAACCGTTCCCTTGCGAGTTATCCGTCGATAGATATCCTCCGCCTGAGTAGTTCAGCGATAGCCGCGAGTGACCCCAATTTTCCAGCAAGCTCACGTTCCCGGCCAGATAGGTAGTGTCGAACCATCCGTTGCTGGTTCCACCAGAAGGATTGGACTGCGCCGTAGTTGCCACCGTGAACCCGGGAACCCAATAGCTATGCCGATATTCCGCGGAACCGAGCCCGGGACTTTGCACTCCCGTAAGGGGCCTGGTATCCGGCTGCAGCGCATTTGGGTCGGTCGTATCCTGCTCGTCGTTTGTATCGATCATCGGTGCGTGCGCGGAAGGTTTGGGCTTGCCGTTTTCATCTTGCTGTTCTTGGGCGTACACCATTCCTGGCGCGCTGAGCATTCCGCCGCCAAAAGCGATCAGACCTGCAATTTTCACCAGCATCGTGGTTCGACTCTTCATTCCAGTCCTTTACGGCACTACGATTACGTCGCCGCCTTCCAGCAGGATGTTCTGCTCCGGATGCTTACCGGAAATGGCGTCTTTATAATTGAATGCGTGTTTGACCTGCTTGCCGTCTTCCGTCCGCAAAACATAGATGTTTTTAACCCGCGCGAACTGCGTAAAGCCGCTGGATCCCGCCAGCGCCTGTAGCACCGTCATATTGGGAAGCAACGAAAAGGCTCCAGGTCGCGTGACTTCGCCGGTCACGAAAATCCGCCGGCTGTTGATTTCCGTTACACCTACCGTCACCTGCGGGCTGGTGATGAACTTCTTCAGGCCCTCCGAAATCTTGGCCGCCAGTTGCTGCGGTGTCAGACCGGCCGCCTGTACGTCATTCAGCAGCGGCAACGTGACTTTTCCGTCTGGCCGTACCGGCACAATGCGCGAAATCTCCGGCTCCTTCCACACGTCAATACGTAGCACGTCTTGAGGCCCAATCTTGAAACTAGGGTCGGTCGCCATCGTAGCTGCGGCCGATTGCCCATCGCTGACTGGCTCCGTGGTCTGCGACGGCGTTGCATTCTGTGCTCTTGATCCCGCCGTTCCCAAGCTCAGAAAGGCGGCTAGCGCCAGGCCAGTGGAAATTCGATGGCTCATCATTGTCCTCCAAGGGTAGTCGGCCAAGGTTGCTTGTCGATGTCAGCGTGCATAAAAAGAAGCTGAGCCCCCAATTTCACATTCGCTAAGTGTATCTGCCACGCTCGGGGCTGTAAACGACCATGCCGCCCCGAACGCCCGCGCGTAAGTCCATTAGTAACCCTTAGGCAGGCCTATCAGTTAAACACCGCTTCTCACTTATATATGGGTGCAACTTGCATACCAGTGGCTGGGGCCTCGCTGCTCAGCAGAATCCTTGCAAGTGTAACATACTGCAAATCTTATGAACGAGCCAATCGCAGCCGCCTGCCTTGGGTTACCGTTTTTCTTCCGCGAAGTGGCAAACTACTGCCTTATTCCCACTTCCGAAATCCCTTCACCTTTACCTTGTCGAAACCCACGGCTTTGCCTGGCACTGCAGATCACTGCTACAGAACTCTGCCGATCTAGGCTTCAACCCCATCCACGGCGCTGAAGTACGCGCAATCCGGATGCTGAAATACCAGTGCGCTTACACTCGCTTCTGGATCCATCATGTAACCTTCCGTCAACTGCACCCCGATTTCCTCCGGCCTCAGCAGTTTCCACAATCCCGCTTGGTCTTCCAGATTCGGGCACGCGGGGTAGCCAAAGCTGTAACGCTTCCCGCGATATTGGGACGTGAATCTCTGCGCCATCGTCAGCTCCGGCGGGTCGGGAAAGCCCCAATCCTCGCGTATCCGCCGGTGCAGCCATTCTGCACAAGCTTCCGCAGATTCGATCGCCAGAGCTTGCAGGCCATGCGACTTGAAATAATGTCCCTCGTTCTTGGCTTTTTCAGAGCGTTCCCGCACGCCTTCCCCCGCGGTCACCACGAACGACCCAATGTGGTCGCGCTTTCCGTTCTGCGTTGGCAAGACATAATCGCTCAGACACAACAGCCCTCCCGTTCGTTGGCGCGGGAATTCAAATGTGTGTAGCGGCTCGCTCGCGCCGGCAGCGAATAACCGGATGGAGTTGCCTTCACGCTCCGCCTCAAAAAACTGCCATACCGCCCGCACCTTCATAAATTGCGCAGCTTCGGCCTTCACCTCTTCCATGCTCTCGTGCAAATCTACCGCCTTGGCGTCGCGCTCTGCAAAACGCTTTACGAAGTCTCCGCGAAAGCCCAGGTGCCGCCCGTACAGCATGAACGGATTGATGTAGCTCCAGATCTCTCGCAAGTCCGGAACTAATCGAACCTTGCGCTCCAGCGTCGTCACTGCCTGGATGGGCAGTTCCGCGCGCACTTTTGCCGAGCGCGCTACCGTCGAAATCGGATGCACCTTTACAGTTGTCGAGACGCTCACGCCATTGCCCGAAAACGTATGGTCGTGCACCAGCGCATCGCGCGTGCCGGGATCCATGAATTCGTTCAACAGTCGCAAGCCAGTCATCGCGTCTTTCGCATAAAAAACGGCTTTACCGTAGCTCGGCGCAATTTTGGTTTGCGTGAATTTCGCCGATAAAGCCGCGCCCCCCACGAACAGCGGCACCATGATTCCGGCATCTTTCAGATCGCTCGCGGTAATCACCATTTGCTGCGCGCTCTTCACCAGCAGTCCAGAAAGCCCGATGGCATCCGGCTTGTGCTGCTCGTAAGCCTTGATCAACTCTTCCGGCGGCACTTTGATTCCCAGGTTCACCACGTCATACCCATTGTTCTTGAATATGATTTCCACCAGGTTTTTTCCAATGTCGTGTACATCGCCCTTTACCGTGGCCAACACTACTTTTCCGCGCTTCGCCGTATCCGCTTTTTCCATGAATTGTTCCAGATGGCTCACCGCCGCCTTCATCGCTTCGGCGGATTGCAGCACTTCCGCCACAATCAATTCGTTGGCATTGAACAAGCGCCCGACTTCCGCCATCCCGGCCATCAGCGGCCCGTTCACAATGTCCAGCGGCGCGGTTCCCTCGCCGCGTTTACGCTCCAGATCGGCAATCAAGCCGTCGCGAGTTCCCTCAATGATGTAGTTTGCCAGCCGTTCATCCAGCGGCAAATCTGCGGCGCTGACCTTTTGCTTTTTCGTAGCTGTCCGAAAGTGTTCCGCGATCGCCGCAATGTAATACTGATTAACGGCCGCTTTCTGTTCCTTGCTCTGTTCGCGCCAGTCGCCGGGCACGTTGGCCAACAGCGCCGCCAGTGGATGACCTTCCGCCACATGTGTGGGAGGGTGCGAAAACAGCAGATTTTCCGCCAGCCGCCGTTCCTGTTCCGGAATAGAAGCAAATCGTTCCAATCTTTCGGTGTTCACGATGGCCAAATCAAGACCGGCTTTCGTGCAGTAATACAAAAATACCGAATTCACCACTTCGCGCGCCCCGGCAGGCAGCCCGAAAGAAACATTCGAGATCCCCAGGATCGTCCGCGTTTCCGGCAAGGCCTGCTTGATTAGCCGAATGCCTTCGACGGTTTCAACCGCCCCGCCGATGTAATTCTCATCTCCCGTCGCGCAGGGAAACACTAATGGATCGAAAATGATGTCTTCCGGCCCCAGCCCGTATTCTTCAGTCAGCAACTTGTAGCTGCGCTCCGCGATCGCCAGTTTGCGTTCGCGCGTAAATGCTTGTGCCTGCTGCTTGTCTTCATCGATGCAGCCTACTACCACGGCTGCGCCAAATTCCCGCGCCAGCGGCACCACCCGCTCGAATTTCTCTTCTCCGTCCTCCAGATTGATGGAATTGATGATGGACTTGCCCTGGCAATACGTCAGCGCCAACTCAATAGCCGCCGGGTCGGTGGTATCGATCATCACCGGCGTCTTCACTTTGCGAATCAATTTTTCATAGAACGGCTGTATATCCTTTTTCTCTTCCCGTTCCGTGCTCTGCAGGCATACATCTACGATGTGCGCACCGCCGCGCACTTGGCGCCTGGCAATCTCGCTGGCCTCTTCCCACTTTTCTTCCGCGACCAGGTTCTTGAATAGCCGCGACCCAATCACGTTGGTGCGCTCGCCCACCAGCAGCGGCCGCGTCTGATCGTCTGCTTCAATCGTTTCTATTCCCGAGTAAATTGCGCGGTGCGTTTCCCCTGGCCTTTGCCGCGGTTTCTTGCCCTCCACCATCTGGGCAATCGCGCGAATGTGTTTTTCGGTCGTGCCGCAGCATCCGCCGATAAAATTCAGCCATCCATGATCGACAAATTTTTCCAATTGCGCCGCCAGCGTCGTCGGCGTTTCCAGGTATTTCCCTTCTTCATCCGGCAATCCGGCGTTCGGATAACACGACACATACGCATCCGTAAGCTGGCTCAATGTTCGTATGTGGTCGGTCATGAATTCCGGCCCGGTGGCGCAATTCATCCCGAATGCCAGCGGCTTGGCATGACGCAGCGATGCCCACAGGGCTTCCACCGTCTGCCCCGCCAGCATCGTACCCATCGGCTCAATCGTCACCGACACGATAAACGGAACATTCGCCCCAATCTCTTTTGAAAGTTGGTGAATCGCCAGAATCGCCGCCTTGATGTTCCGCGTGTCCTGGCAGGTTTCCACCAGCAGCAGGTCCACGCCGCCTTCCACCAGTCCGCGCGCTTGCGTGTGATAGGTCGCCTGCAACTCTTCGAAGGTTACCCCTCCGGTCACGGTGATCGCTTTGGTCGTGGGACCCATCGCTCCGGCTACCAGCCGCGGTTTTTTCGGAGTGCTAAATTCATCCGCCGCTTTTCGCGCCAGCTCCGCCGAGAGCTTATTCAGTAAATGCGCATCGTCTCCCAGACCGTATTCCGCCAGGACGATCGAAGCCCCGCCAAAACTGTTGGTCTCTACAATGTCCGATCCCGCCTCGAAATAGGCGCGGTGAATATCCAGAACCACGTCAGGCCGGGTGCGAACCAGATTCTCATTGCAGCCCTCCAGCGCGGTTCCGCCA
>JBBSFG010000273.1:0-5373 GCA_038238965.1 Candidatus Acidiferrales bacterium
CATGGTCGTCAGGCTCTCGCGGTCTTGGCCTTTTTACGAATGGGTGCGGCCTCTTCGTCGTCGCTCTCTTCTTCCGCACCTTTCTCGGTGCCTTCGCCCATGGCCTTCACGTTGATGTCGCTGGCCAGGTCGGAGAGCTTCTGGTCGGTTTCTTTCTCTTCTTCGAGGGTCTGTTCCAGCAGCGTCACCGCTTCGTCTTCACCCAGCAGTTCCGCGTAGGTGCGCACGGTGCCATAAGCAGCGATCTCGTAGTGCTCGACGCGCTGCGCGGCGGAAATCAAGGCCGCATCCATAAGGTCGTCCTCGAAATCCTCGTCCATCATTTCCTGGCCTTCCGCGACCAAGCCTTCCATACCTTTGCATTTCTTGCCGGTCGGCTTCTCGCCCAGGGCCTTGAAGATTTGTTCCAGGCGCTGCACGTGCCCGCGGGTCTGCTCGAGATGCTCTTCGAAGCCAGTTCGCAGTTCGGTGGACGTCGCGGTCTTGGCCATCTTGGGTAGCGCTTTGACCAGTTGGTTCTCCGCGTTGTAAATATCCTTGAGTTCGTCGACGTACAATTCTTTAAGAGCTCGGTGTTCCATGATGTTCCTCCTGAAATTGAGCAGCAAATTCAAACTAAAGGCGCGTCCTTGGATCAGCCATCCAGCGGAGTCCCTAAGGGCCTGAAAGATTTCGTGTAGCCACGCCAGAAAAACTGCTTTTCCTGGCGCCGCCCGGGATATCCTTCCGCCGAGGCGTCACTTAAGCCCGCAAGGCCGATATTGCCGCAAGAACCACGCAATTCCATCGGTGAAACTGTGTATCCCGGAGCAGGCTTTCGCGGCAGGGGCGGGTCTGCTAGACTATTTCTCTATCGGTTTCGCATAAGGCGAAGAAGCGGGAATAACAATGGCAATGAAGTGTGAGCTTTGCGGCAAAGGTCCGCATTTTGGCAACGTCATCAGCCACGCAAACAATACGCGCAGGCGGCGCTGGAACCCCAATTTGAAGAGGGTACGCGCGCTGGTGTCCGGCGCTCGCAAGCAAATACGCGTGTGCACTGCCTGCATCCGCGCCGGCAAAGTAAAGAAAGCTGCCTAGCATTCATCCAGCAACCAATCCGTTGCAACCTCCCGTGCACTTGCGCCCGCGATACACGCGCTCGGCTGCACCATTTTTAGCGCCTGTAGCCGGCATTGGCCTGCTGATGGTTTTTGCCGTGCTCCTTTTGGCCCCCGGATGCAACCGGCAGACGCAACACTCCCCGGATGTTTGGGGCGTGGTGAATGGAAAAGAGATCAAGAAAGCTGAAGTCGACAAATATTATCGGACGCGAATAAATCCAGAGGGCCAGACCCCCTCGCTGGAGGAAGCGCTCTCGCTGAAGTTGAATGTCCTCGACGAACTGATCAACAACGAAATCCTGATCGAACGCGCCAAAAAATTGAACCTGGAAGCCAGCGATGGCGAGGTGGAAGACAAGTTTACGGAGCTGAAAAGCCCTTACACCGAAGATGAGTTTCAGCGGCAATTGAAAGAGCGTGGAGTTTCAGTGGACGACTTGAAGCGCGACCTGCGGCGGCAACTTTCCATCCAGAAACTGCTGAATCGCGAGGTGGTGTCCAAAATTTCCACCACCGATCAGGACGTGGCGGAATTTTATAACGCCAACAAGGCGCAGTTTAACGTGGCGGAGCCGCAGTATCGCATCGCGCAGATCGTTGTCACCCCCCGCAAAGAACCGCAGATCCGCAATCGCAAAAATGACGACGCTACTAACGAAGCGGAAGCCCAGCGCAAGGTAAAAATGCTGATGGACCGGCTGAACAGCGGCGCGGACTTCGCGCAGTTGGCCATGGACTATTCCGAGGACATGAATTCATCGGCCACCGGCGGAGATTTGGGATATGTCCCGGAATCGGCGTTGAATCAGTCCGACCCGCAGCTTAAGAAATTAGTGCTGGGATTGAAGCCCGGACAGGTGAGCCAGCCAATTCAGTTGAAGGAAGGCGTCCGTATTTTGAAATTGATTACGCGGGAGTCTCCGGGACTGCGCGGGCTGGCGGAACCGCAGGTACAGCAAACCATCCGGGACACTTTGCGAAATCGCAAAGAGCAATTGCTGCGCGCGGCCTACCTGGCTGTGGCGCGCGACGAAGCGCACTCCACGAATTACCTGGCGCAGCAGGTGATCGAATCGGCCGGCAAGCTTCCTGCGGATTCCGAGCCCGCTCCAAAAACCCCCGTACACTAAATCCTCAGGAATAAAACCGCAGGCGGCAATCGCTTCGTTGAAGAAGTCTCTTTCTTAACTGATCCACGCAAGAATTTCTCCCGCGTTTACCGGTTGGCCTTCTTTAGCCAGCAAGCGTTCAACGGAACCCGATTTGGTGGAGCGGATTTCGTTTTGCATTTTCATCGCTTCCACGACCAGCAATCCCTGGCCGGCCTCTACCTGGTCGCCCAACTTCACCAGTAGGCGCACCACCTTGCCCGCCATAGGCGCCGCAATTTGCTGCCGTCCCTCGACTTCCTCATGGCTCGGACGGCGACCGCGCCAGGAGCGCAGATCGCTAACCTCGGCGGTGAATTCTCGAAGACCGGTTTGAATACTCAGCGCTCCGCCGGGAGCGCCCGCCACGCGAATTTCATGCGATTCGCCGCGTAGCAGAATCGACAGGGTATTCGGAGCGATTTCCGCCACGTCGGCTTCCACCGCTTCGCCATCCAGAGAGATGCGCCAGCGATCGCCGTCGCGGTTCAACTCCACGGTGCGCGTCCTGGTTCCCGAAGGACTCCCGAGGTGTACTTCAAATTTCATGGTTGGCGATCCACTTCCTCGCGGCGGCCTTCGCGTTTCCACCGTGAAGAAACATCTTCGCCAGACTTTACTCCGGAGGCGTCTGCGTTTTGCGTGGCCTGCCACACGGCTGCGCCAATGGCTGCGGCGTCTTCACTGCCCTGTTCCGCTTCGTTCGGATTCCGGCTGCGCTGTAACAGCTCGTCCAGCCAGGTGGTGTGAATTTCGCCGCGAACGAAATCGGGCTCTGCCAGAATCCGGCGAAAGAGCGCGGCATTCGTCTTGATGCCGGTGACGGTGTATTCCTCGAGCGAACGCCGCAGCCGCGCGATGGTTTCCTCGCGGCTATTTCCCCAGGCAATCAGCTTGCTCAGCAAGGGATCGTAATCGTTGGGCACGGTCCAGCCTTCATACACTCCCTCATCCAGGCGAATGCCCGGGCCGCTGGGCGCGTGGCGCGAAAGGATTTTTCCCGGCGACGGGAAAAAATTGTTCTCTGGGTCTTCGGCGTAGAGGCGAACCTCCATGGCGTGACCGCGCGGCGTTATCGTTTCCCAGGCGAATGGCAGGCGATGGCCGGCGGCGATGGCGATCTGCAACTTCACCAGGTCCAGACCGGTGACCTGTTCGGTGACGGGGTGTTCGACTTGCAAGCGCGTGTTCACTTCCAGAAAATAAAAATCAAGATTGGCGTCGACCAGAAATTCGACGGTGCCCGCGTTGGTGTATCCTCCCGCACGCGCCAGCATCACTGCCGCATTCCCCATTTTCTTACGCAGGTCCGGCGTCATGATGGGTGAAGGCGCTTCTTCCACGACTTTTTGGTGGCGGCGCTGCACCGAGCATTCACGTTCGCCCAGGGACACCACGCGGCCATGCCTGTCCGCGAGAATCTGAATCTCCACGTGACGGGGCTTGACCAGATATTTCTCAAGGTAAACGCGGCCGTCGCCGAAACTGTTTTTCGCTTCGGAAGAAGCATCGCGAAATGCGCCGGCAAGTTCAGCGGTGCGCTGGACAAGGCGCATGCCTTTTCCGCCGCCTCCGGCCACTGCTTTCAGCAACACCGGGAAACCGATGTTTTCCGCAACGGCTTGGGCCTGTTCGGGAGTTTCCAGAGGATCGTTCGTTCCCGGAACGCTGGGAACGCCGGAGCGCCGCGCAAGTTGCCGTCCGGCAGTTTTTGAGCCGAGAGCTTCCATCGCTTCCGCCGTCGGGCCAATAAACGTGACGCCGGCATCGATGCACGCCCGCGGTAAAGCGGGATTCTCCGCCAGGAAGCCATAACCCGGATGCACCGCGTCGCATCCGGAACGGCGCGCCACATCCATCAGCTTGTCGATGCGCAGATAACTTTCGCCTGACGGCGCGGGACCTATCGGGTAAGCTTCATCGGCGAGCCGCACGTGCAGCGATTTGCGGTCGACTTCACTGAAAACCGCGACGGAACGGATGCCCAGCTCGCGGCAGGCGCGCAGTATGCGCACGGCAATCTCGCCGCGATTGGCAATCAGGATCTTTCTGAACATAACTGGGCTGCGATTCGGCGAATTTTAGCACGTGCAGTGATTGGACGAGGGCTGGCGTGGGAGTAAGGTGTCCAATCGTTTCGAGGGATCCGGGATTTCAGACATTGGGAGGAACCGGTCGTGAATATCATAAATAAAAGAGTATTGCCTGTTTTGGCTGCGATTATTTTTACCGTCGCGCTGAACGGCAGCGCGCAGGAAGCGGCCATCGCACCCGCGGATAACCTGGTGGTCGCGGGCGTTCCAAAAATCTCCGCTGCGCTGGCGGAGACCGCTGGGAAGTACGGTTCTTACCGGTCCGCGATCCTTGCCGATTGGCATCCGACGCGCCGCGAAATGCTGGTGGCTACGCGGTTTGGAGATACGCCGCAGCTGCACTTGGTAAAAATGCCGGCAGGCGAGCGCCGGCAAATCACCTTCTATCCCGATTCCGTCACCACCGCGCGTTTTCATCCCAATGGCGGGGACTACATTCTGTTTATGAAGGATATCGGCGGCGGCGAGTGGTTCCAACTGTATCGCTACGACGTGGCTACCGCGAATGTAACGTTGCTAACCGACGGAAAATCGCGCAATCTGCCGGGCTCCTGGTCTTCGAGCGGCGATCAAATCGCGTATGTGTCCACGCGACGGACCGGGCAGGACACCGATTTATGGGTGATGAATCCGGCGGATCCGAAGAGCGATCATCTCTTGACGCAGCTGAAAGGCGGAGGCTGGGAACCGGTCGACTGGTCACCCGACGACAAAAATATTTTGCTGCTGGAAGAAGTGTCCGTCAACGAATCGTACCTCTGGCTGGTGAATACCGCGACGGGAGAAAAAACGGCCATCACGCCACGCGACAGCAAAGAAAAAATATCGTATGGCTCGGCGCGCTTCAGCAAGGATGGCAAAGGCATTTATGTAACCACCGACCAGGGCTCCGAATTTCAGCGCCTCGCCTGGATGGACATTGCCGGCCAGCACCCGCAATTTCTGACCAGCAATATTCCCTGGGACGTGGAAGCATTCGACCTCACGCGCGATGGAAAACGGCTGGCGTTTCTGACCGATGAAGAGGGC
>JBBSFG010000274.1:0-5341 GCA_038238965.1 Candidatus Acidiferrales bacterium
AAAAATGTGGTGGCGCTGAGGTATACATCGAGCGCCAGGCCGGCGCGGCCTTCATGGACGCTGATGGCGGAGCCTGCGCCGTATTGCATCAAGGCGAAACCGAATACCAGTCCGAAGGCCCAAATGCCGATCAACAGCAGAAGGGAAATCGGACCGTAACCGCCGAGCAACGCTTCGCGCCATTTTCTGGAGGAAAGTCTCGCGCAAAAAAATTTCCAGATGGACCAGGTACTACGGTAAAAAAGCCGCGTAACGCGAATTTTTCTGGTGACTCGTCGCGGAAGAATGATGGCTTCGAAGGCTTCCAGCAGGATCACCAGCGCGAGCGCGAGACCGGCCGCAAATACGACCGGGTCGGTCACGATGGGATTGTTGATGATGTTGGGCATGTGTTTCTATGGCGTTCTTCAGGCAATTTTTTGCCCGCGTATTTGAAAACGTTTACGGTCAGGCTTCCAGCCGCGCGTTGACGGTAATTTCGGCTTTGAAGAGTTTTGAAACGGGGCAACCGGTTTCGGCGTTCTTTACCGCTTCGTCGAATTTAGCTTGGTCGGCTCCGGCAATATGCGCGACGAGGTCGAGATGGCTTTTCGAGATGGAAAAACCTTCGCCGTCTTTGCCGAGGGTGACGGTTGCGGTGGTTTCGAGTTTCTGCGCGGTCATGCCCGCTTTGCCCAGCTGACCTGAAAGCGCCATGGTGAAACATCCCGCGTGCGCGGCGGCCAGCAGCTCTTCCGGATTGGTGCCCACGCCGTTTTCAAAACGCGCGCTGAACGAATATTGCGTATCTTTTAGCGCGCCGCTGGCGGTGGAGAGAGTTCCTTTGCCGTCTTTGAGGCCGCCGCTCCACACTGCCGATGCTTTGCGATCCATGAAATGCTCCTTTTCGATTGCGCGTCCCTTGCTGCGCGGGGCCGAGTATTAGGGATTCGATTCTGGCCGATTGAGGAAGGGTATATTGGGCTGGTGAGGATGTCGAGCGGCTGTCGTCGAACGGGAGCGGGCAGCAATTGATGATGGAAATGTTGAAGTACGTAGCACACCGGCCGTGGCCGTTGCCGCGCGGGCCGTGGATCATGAAGCAAACCTGGCACGATTTGCTTTTTGCGCATTGGCCGGTGGATGCCGCCGCGCTGCGCCCGCTCATCCCGGAGCCGTTGCGGATCGACGTGTTTGGGGGACAGGCGTGGCTGGGCGTGGTGCCATTTCGCATGTCCGGGGTGCGCCTGCGCGGCGCGCTGGGCTTGCCGGGGTTTCCACCATTTCCCGAATTGAATGTGCGCACCTACGTCGTGCGCGATGGAAAACCGGGCGTGTGGTTTTTCAGCCTGGACGCCGCAAATGCTTTGGCGGTGTTCGGCGCGCGCAAGATATTTCACCTGCCGTATTTTTTGGCGGAGATGCGCTGCGAAGAAGAGGCGGGCTGGATCAGCTATGCGAGCTCGCGAAAACGACGGGATGCTGGCGCTGAGTTCGTGCCGGCAATAATGCGCGCGCGATATCGCGCGATTGGCGAATTGTTCACCGCGCAGCCGGGCAGCATCGAGCATTTTCTGGCGGAGCGCTATTGTTTGTACACCGCGGATAAGAGAGGGCGCATCATTCGCTGCGAAATTCATCATCCGCCGTGGCCGCTGCAATTGGCGGAGGCATCGTTTCAGGAAAATACTATGGTTACGGCTGCTGGAATTGCGATCGCCGATTCGCCCGCGGAATTGCTGCATTTTTCGCGGCGGCAGGACGTGGTGGTGTGGGCGCCGCGACGTTTGGAGTAAGGGCAGGATTGCGGGTGGGTGCGAGACGGGGGTACGGGTGCCGGATAGAACAGGAACAGCAGGTCCATCCTCACACGTTGAGGGTGAGTGAGACGAGGTCGGGGCGCGTTGGGGGAGGGAGCGGCGGCATTTTGGAGCGGTCGACGGGATTGTAGAGGGTGTCGCGTTCGACGGGGACGCGGCCTGCGGCGCGGATGAGGCGCTCGAGATCGGCGCGCGACGTAAATTCGGAGGTGGTGGCTCCGGCGTCGTGATAAATCTTTTCTTCGACCACCGTGCCGTCGAGGTCGTTGGCGCCAAAGCGCAGCGCGATTTGCGCGATGGCCGGCGAAAGCATGATCCAGTAGGCCTTGATGTGCGGAAAATTATCGAGCATCAAACGCGACACGGCGATATTGCGCAGGTCGGCGTAGCCGGTGGGCTTGGGAATATAAGACAGCGCGGTGTTGTCGGGGTGAAACGCCAGCGGGATGAAAGTCACGAAGCCGTGAGTTTCGTCCTGCAGCTCGCGCAGTTTTATTAAGTGGTCGACGCGCTCTTCTTCGTTTTCAACGTGGCCATAGAGCATGGTGGCGTTGGAGCGCAGGCCGATTTCATGGGCCTGGCGGGCGATGCTGAGCCACATCTGGCCGCTCACTTTGTGGTCGCAAATAATTTTTCGCACCCGGGGATGAAAAATTTCCGCGCCGCCGCCGGGCAGCGAGTCCACGCCGGCATCTTTCATTTTCTGCAGCGTTTCCTTGATGGAAAGCTTGGCGATGCGCGCGAAGTAACCGACTTCCACCATGGTGAAAGCTTTCAGGTGCACGGTGGGGCAGCGCTGCTTGAGGCCGCGAATCATGTCCAGAAAATATTCGAAGGGCAGGTCGGGGTGCAGGCCGCCAACCATGTGGAATTCGGTGGCGCCTTCGCGCACGCCCTGCTCGGCGCGCTGGTAAATTTCTTCGAGGGCGAAAGTGTACGCCCCGGGCGCGTTGGGGTCGCGGCCAAAAGCGCACAGCTTGCAGTGCGCCACGCAGACGTTGGTGGGATTGATGTGGCGATTAACGTTGAAATAGGTGACGTTGCCGTGGCGCTTTTCGCGGACGTGATTGGCGAGCCAGCCGACGGCCAGAAGATCGGGGGAGCGGTAGAGAAGGACGCCGTCTTCGTGCGAAAGGCGTTCGCCGGCGAGAACTTTGGCGGCGACGGGTTTCAAGCGCTGGTCGGTAATGACTAACTCTGCCACGTATCTATTTTAGCCCTTTGCCGGCGTGTGCCGGGCGCGGCGTTTATTTCAAACTTTTCGAGCGTTTCAAACGCGCCAGAGAGCTACTGCGGCGCCCCAGAATAATAAGAACGACATACTAATATAACCGTTCATCGCGAAAAACGCAGCGTCGAGCTTGCTGAGGTCGTCGGCCTTCACGAGGGAATGTTCGTAGGCGAGCAGCGCGGCGACGACCGCGATGCCCAGCCACGCGGGCCAGGGCAGCGCGAAACTGGCGGCCAGCGCACCCAGCAAAATCACTACGCAGATGTGCATCACGCGCGCGATGGCCAGCGCGTTGGCGATTCCAAAACGCTTGGGGACGGAAAAAAGGCCGGCGCTGCGGTCGTAGTCGAGGTCCTGGCAAGCGTATAACACGTCGAATCCGCCGACCCATAGTGTGACCGCGGCGCAAAGAATCAGCATGCGCGGGTCGAATCCGTCAGTGATGGCGATCCACGCGGCCGCGGGAGAAATGCCCAGCGCGAAGCCGAGAAATAAATGCGACCAGATGGTGAAGCGCTTGGTGAAGGAATAAAAAAACAGGATGGCCAGGGCCAGCGGCGCAAGTTTGAGCGCCAGCGGATTCAGCTGCCACGCGGCGACAAAGAAAACCGCGACGGCGATGAGTGTGAACATCCACGCGAAGGAAACGGAGAGCTGGCCCGTTGCGAGTGCGCGCTGGCGGGTGCGCGGATTTTCGCGGTCGTAACGCAGGTCGACGATGCGGTTGATGGTCATCGCGGCGGAACGCGCCGCCACCATGGCGACCACGATCCAGGCCAGTTGACGCAGCGTGGGCCAGCCGCGATGCGTGGCGCGCGCGGCGAGCAGTGCTCCCGTGAGCGCGAAGGGCAGCGCGAACACGGAATGCTCGAATTTGATCATTTCGAGAACGATGCGGATGCGGCTGAGTTTTTTTATTTGCGGTGCGGGAGCGGATGCCAGGTCGGTGGCCACTTCAGGCCTCGGCCTTTTTTGCTGACGGTGGAACGGTTCCGGACCAGCGGTACATTTTTTCTTGCGGCAGGCCGATTTGCGAGAGGACGCGGCAGACGTATTGGGTGACGAGATCGTCGATAGTTTTCGGCTGATGATAGAACGCCGGGATGGCGGGCATAATCACCGCTCCAGCCTGTTGCGCGCGCAGCATGTTGCGCAGATGGATGCGATTAAAGGGCGTGTCGCGCACGCAGAGGATCAGCTTGCGATTCTCCTTGAGCATCACGTCGGCGGAGCGCGCCACCAGATCGTCGCTCATGCCATTGGCGATGGCGGCGAGCGTGCCCATGGAGCAGGGAATGACCAGCATGGAGTGCACTTCGTAGCTGCCGGAGGCGATGGAAGCGCCGATGTCTTTGTTGGGCAGAACTTCGATTTTGGCGGGTGTTTTTCCCAGGAGTCGAGAAGGAAGCTGCTTGAGATCGCCCGAGGAAATGTTGAGCTCTTCGGCGAAGAGGCGCTGGCCGGTTTCGGTGACTACCAGGTGGATTTTTTCGACGCGCGGATCGGCTTCGAGGAGTTCGAGAGTTTTTTGTGCGAGGATCGCGCCGCTGGCGCCGGTCACACCTACGGTTACGATTTGTTTTTCGTGGTGGGTCATGTGTAATTCGGCAATTTGTGGATGGATTCAGTGTCGCAATGGGGTTCGGGTTAGTCAAGATTGGCGGTTATGGGCTGTGGGTGCAGAGAGATGGTTGTACATTACCAAAGTCCCCACACGAAAAACCGTCGTGTGGGGCACCCAGAACCGTTAGAGGCGAACCATCTGCCCCCCGTTCTGAGTTCGAACCGTCGACGGCGACGGTATACTCTAATTCCGGCCCGGAGGAGAGGATATGAGCGGTACGAGCGGAAGCGCGGCGAGCAGCACCGAGCCGATGGAAGTGGCGATGGAGTTCATCAAACGAATCAATGCCGGGAATGTGGATGCCTTGTGCGAATTGATGACTGAGGATCACATTTTTCAGGACGCGCTGGGAAAGCGTTTCATGGGGCGCGAGACGCTGCGCGGCGGGTGGAAGATGTATTACGCGCAAGTGTCGGATTACAAGATTCGCGGCGAGGAATTTTTTGAGAAGAAAAACGTGGTGGCGGTGTTTGGCACGGCCAGCGGCACGAGCAAGCGCGACGGGAAATTTTCGGCGGAAGGATTTTGGGAGATACCGGCAGCGTGGAAGGCCACGGTGCGCGATGGATTGATTGCCGAGTGGTGCGTGTACGCGGAATCGTCGCGGGCGTGATTCTCCGCTACAGGCGTGATCGCAAATAAAAACGGCGCACAACCTATGAACGAAGCTGAATTATTGAAATTGCT
>JBBSFG010000275.1:0-5312 GCA_038238965.1 Candidatus Acidiferrales bacterium
ACGTCTCGGCTTAGTCAAAGCAATTAAGAAGTTACTGAGCTTTGCCCGGCGGCGAAGCCACCAGAGCTTCGCTGAGTACGCGGCTGTCTCGCGTGGAGAGAGTAATTCCACAAAGCGCTGCAAGCGTTGGTGCAATGTCCGCGGGGCTCGCGGGGCCATAGTATTTGCCTGCATGAATTCCCGAGCCCATCAGAATTACGGGCACACGCTGATCGTAATAGTAAGGAGTGCCATGGGACGTGCCGCCGCGGTTGGGCTGGCCCGGCGGCGAATAGTCCCAAATCCAGTAGGGTTTTGGAACGATGAGCAGGTCGCCGCTGCGCGATTTGAAAAAACCGGCTGCTTCGGCGGCGCGTACAGGATTGTCGGTAGCGGGCCGATCCTCCAATTCATCGGACGCATAAACCTGTAAAACTCCGGGGACGCTGAGGATGGCATCGAAAACGGCCTGCATGGCGTGCGCGTCAGTTTTCAGCTTTGCGAAAGTCCCGGGCGTGAAGTACACGTCGGCGCCGCCGACGTCTGCGACGGCAGGCTTGGCGTAATGAAGATTTTCGAGTGCCTGCTCCACGCGGGATTTCACTTCGTCCACGTTGAGGCGGCCGGCGTTGATGCCGGCCTGGCGTAAATCTTCGGGGATGGGAGCCACGCCGTGATCACCGGTGAGGGCCACCACGTATTTTCCCCTTCCCACGGATTGATCAAGATGCGCGAACAATGCGGAGAGATCGCGGTCCAGGCGGGCCAACTCGTCCTGAACTTCCCAGCTGCGCGGACCGAAGAAATGTCCCACGTAGTCGACGGAAGAAAAACTGATGGCCAGAAAATCCGTGCCGGAGCGCTGGCCGAGCTTCAGCTTGTCGACGGCGGCTTCGGCCATTTGCGCGAGGTAAGTTTCGGCATAGGGGCTGGTGGCCCACTGCAGATAGAACGAAGGATCCGCCTTGGTGCTTGCGGAAGTGCCACGCAACGGATGAGGGAAGGTGTTGCCATATCCGGCAGGCGGGCCGGTGCCGGCGGCGGTTTTTTGGTATAGATACGCGGACTCCGGAAGTAACAGCGACCACGTTTTGCCGAAATCGGCGGCGACCGGATGGGCCTTCACAAATTCGTCTATGAACGATGCTTGCGGGTATGCGGTGGAAGTGAGCCAAGCACCGGACGCCCCGTCGAACCAGGTGACGGCGTCGGCTTGGTGACCTGCCATCGTGATGGCAGCGCGTGCTTTTAAGGACATAGTTACGATCCGTGTTTCAGCGCCGGATTGAAACTTTAGTTCTTCGGCAAACGCAGGAACAAGCATTCTGGCGGCGCTGTCGCCGGGCGCGGGAACTGCGGTTGCCGATGCGGTGGCGCCGGCGGGAACACTTTGCGAAGCAGGCGCGCTGGAATCGTAAGGAACATTCTTTACCGATGCGTCGCTGGTGCAGGTGATTTCTTTTTGCTGCTGGCGATCCCACCACTCATTGGCGATCATGCCGTGCATCACGGGAAACGCTCCGGTGGAAACGGTGGAATGTCCCACGCAGGTTTCCGTCGCGGCGTAGGGATAAGCAGCGTCGTGAAACCAGGCGCCATCATGGACAAGGTGTTTGAGGCCGCCGGTCCATTGCTGCTGAAACTTGTCGATATAGTCGCCGCGCATCTGATCGATGACGATGACGACCACGAGCTTTGGTTTCGTCGTGTTGGCAGCTCGATTGGTTACCGGCGCTTTGTGCGCAGGAGTATTCTTCGGGCTGGACTGGGCATGAGAGGCCAGCGGGGCCAGCAACGCTGTGCAAAGAATCGTGAGCAGAAGTTTTTTCAAGGAATCGCTAGAAAGGTCTGTTGCGGACATTCTGATCCTCTCGGAATTACCCGGGCAGTCTAGCATGGGGAGTTTCGTGTCCAGGGGTGCCCCACCTATCGAATGGGTTCGCATTGTTCGATTGGCCGGTTCGCGGCCAGGAATGATAGGATTACGCGAACTATGCGCATCGTTGACAGGGCCCAACTGATGTCGCCGTCGGAAATCGATCGCACGATTCAACGGCTGGCACACGAAATTGTGGAGAAGTCAGGCGGCACCAAGCACTTGGCGCTGATCGGCGTGCGGCGGCGGGGCGTTCCGCTGGCGCAACGAATCGCCAAAGCGATGCGGGGGATCGACGGCGTGGAAGTGCCGGTCGGCACACTGGACATTACGCTGTATCGCGACGATCTTTCGAAAGTGGCTTCGCACGCCGTTCTGCAATCTTCGGATATCACTTTCGACGTGGACAACATGGACCTGGTGCTGGTGGACGATGTGTTGTACACCGGCAGAACGATTCGTGCGGCGATGAACGGCCTTTTCGATCTGGGACGGCCGAAACGCGTCTCGCTGTGCGTGCTGATCGATCGCGGGCATCGCGAAATGCCCATCGAAGCGCAATACGTGGGCCGCAGCGTGCAGACCAGCGACACGGAAATCGTGGAAGTGCGGCTGCGGGAAATCGACAACGAAGAGCGGGTGGTGCTTGTCGACCGCGTCGAAGCATAAGAGAATTTATGAAGGTGAAGAGCTTTCCTGTTTTCCAGCTGCGAGGAGCCAGGAGACTCGGCCGGTAAAACCAAAGTGACGATGTGAGCTACCGCTTTCGCGACCTGCTGGCACTCGAACCGCTCAGCGCGGACGAATTAACTTTTCTGTTGGACCAAAGCAAACTGTTTCAGGAAATTCAGCGGCATCCCCTGAAAAAACTGGCGACGTTGCGCGGGAAAACCGTGGCGCTGGCGTTTTTTGAAAATTCCACGCGCACGCGTATCAGCTTCAATACGGCGGCTTCGCGGCTTGGCGCAGATACCATGAATTTGCAGGCGGAGGCGTCCAGCCTGAAAAAAGGCGAATCGCTGCTCGATACGGTCCATACGCTGAACGCCATGAAGCCGGACTGCCTCGTGATGCGCCACGCGGCGTCGGGAGCGGCGGATTTCGTGGCGCGCAACCTGGATATTCCGGTGATCAATGCGGGAGACGGCACGCACGAGCATCCGTCGCAGGGATTGCTGGACGCGCTCACGATACGGGACCGGCGCGGTTCGATAGAAAATTTGAAGATGACGATCCTGGGCGATATCCAGCACAGCCGGGTGGCGCGTTCAAATATTCAGTTGTTGGGAAAATTTGGCTGCGAATTCACATTGTGCGGCCCGGCGATGTGGGTGCCGCAGGAACTGGAGAAAATCGGGCCGCCGGGAACCGTGATTCGCCGCGTGTCGCGCATCGAGCAGGGACTTGAGGGTGCCGACGTCATCCTGGTGCTGCGGGTGCAGACGGAACGCATGTACGAGCCGACGCTTTCCGCGGAGGAATATATTTTGATGTACCAGCTGAACGCCGAACGGCTGCGACTGGCGAACCCGGAAGCGATGATTCTGCATCCCGGGCCGATGAACCGCGGCGTGGAAATTTCGCCGGAAGTGGCGGACGGGGCGCAATCGAGCATTCTGGAGCAGGTCACCAACGGGATCGCTGTGCGCATGGCGCTGCTGTTCCTGTTGATGTCCGGCTCGACGGAAGAAACGGGCGATTCGTTGACAGAAGCTGATGCGAGCGGCCGAGCGGCTACCACGGAGAAAAAGGAATCCACGCATGCTGCTGATTAAAAATGGGCGGGTGGTGGATCCGGCGGGAAAAACGGACGCGGCGCAGGACATTCTTCTCGACGGAGAGAAGATTGCCGAAATTGGCGCGCCGGGAAAGATCACGCGCGCGAAAGATGCGGAAATTTTCGATGCGGCCGGACTGATGATTGCGCCTGGATTCATCGATATGCACGTGCACTTGCGCGAGCCGGGGCAGGAGTCTTCGGAAAGCATCGAGACAGGAACGCGCGCGGCGGCGGCGGGCGGGTTTACCGCGGTGTGCTGCATGCCGAACACAAAACCGGTCAATGACAACGCATCGGTGACAAGATTCATCATGGATCGCGCGAAATCGGCCGCCAGCGTGCGGGTTTGGCCGATCGGGGCGGCGTCGATCGGAAGCAAGGGCGAAAATATCGCGGAGATTGCGGCAATGAAGCAAGCCGGGATCGTGGCGGTGTCCGACGACGGGCGGCCGATCGCGACGGCAAAGCTGGCGCGGCAAGTGATGGATTATTGCCGCTCACTCGATTTGACGGTGATCGAACACGCGGAAGACGTTTCGCTGGCGCACGGCGCGGTGATGCGTGAAGGTGTGACCTCTACGCGGCTGGGACTGCGGGGAATGCCGGCGGCGGCGGAATCGGTGTGCGTGGCGCGCGACGTGCAGCTCGCGGAACTTACCGGGGCGCGTTTACACATAGCGCATCTTTCAGCGCGCGGCTCGCTGGAACTGGTGCGCGACGCGAAAAAGCGGGGATTGCATGTGAGCTGTGAAGTTACGCCGCATCACTTCACGCTGATCGACGAGGACGTGCAATACGATTCGCGCTACAAGATGAATCCGCCGCTGGCGGCGCGCGAAGATCGCGAAGCATTGCTTGCCGGGCTGGCGGACGGAACGGTAGATGCGATCGCGACAGATCACGCGCCGCATGAGCCGGCTTTGAAGGACGTGGAATTCGACCGCGCGCCGTTCGGGATATTGGGATTTGAAACGGCGCTGGCGCTGGCGCTGGGACAGTTGGTGCACAGCGGACGAATCACGCTGATGCGCCTGGTGGAGTTGTTTACGACTGGTCCGGCGCGTGTGCTGGGGATGGAGCGCAAAATCTCCGCAGGCGAGAACGCCGACCTGACTATTTTTTCAACTGACCACCAGTGGACTTACAACGTGAAGGATTCGGCAAGTAAATCGCGGAACTCGCCATTCGATGGGCGGAGCTTTAAGGGCGCGCCGATGGCGACGGTCGTCGCGGGACGCCTGGTTTGGAAAAGATAAATTCTTCGAATAAATTCCAAAGAAATTAGTGAGTGGGTTCGGCGGCCGGGTGCATGCCGTGTTGCGGAACTTCGTGAATGCCGCGGGCGGGTGGTTCGGCGCGCAGGCGGTAAAAATGGTCGAGCGGGATGCGGCCCTTGCCGATCGGGTAACCCTTTTCGATGGCCTTGGTGACGTAGGCTTTGGCGAGCATGGCAGCTTCGGTCAAGCTGCGGCCGGAAGCGAGTAGCGCGGCAATCGCAGAAGCAAATGTGCATCCGGTCCCGTGATTGTTGTCGGTTTTGACCTTTTCACCGCCCAACTGAGTGATTTGATCGCCGTCGAAGAGCACGTCGATGGCGCGTTCCATGTGACCGCCTTTCACGATGACAGCGCGAGCGCCCATCTCGACGATTTTCCGAGCGGCGGCCTCCATGCCGGC
>JBBSFG010000276.1:0-5260 GCA_038238965.1 Candidatus Acidiferrales bacterium
CGCAGGCCGGGAATGAAAATGCCATCGCGTTTGTTTCCGCGGGAAAGCCCGTACCGCGGCATCAAATTCGCGTGGTGAACGGTGCCGGCGCGGAAGTGGCGGAACGCACGGAAGGATTTTTGTGGTTTCGCGGGCCATCGGCGACCGCGGGGTATTACCAAAACACGGTGGCAACGGATGCGCTATTCCCCGCTGGGAAGGTTGCGCGAGACGGAGAATTCGCGTGGGTGAATTCCGGCGACCGCGCGTATGTGGCGGATGGCGAACTGTATGTGACCGGGCGAGTGAAGGACATCATCATCAAGGGCGGACGGAATTTATATCCGCACGAGGTGGAGGAGCTGGCTGCTCGGGTGGAGGGGATTCGCAAAGGATGTGTGGTGGCGTTTGGAATGAAGGACCAGGCTAGCGGCACGGAAAAAATGGTGGTGGTGGCGGAGACGCGGGAAACGGATGCGGCTCGTCGTGCGGAGATGACAGCGGCAATGACGACAGAAGTGTCGCGCGGGTTGGGATTGCCGCCGGACCGGGTGGAATTGATTCCGCCGGGGAGCATACCGAAAACTTCCAGCGGGAAATTGCGCCGCGAGGAGACCAAACAACTCTACCTGGCGGGAAAGCTGACGACGGGAAAAGCGCCGGCGTGGCTGCAGATCGCGCGACTGGGAGCGGGCGGAGCGTCGAGCGCCGCGGGGCGCGGGATTGTGAGCGGCGTGAAGCGCGCGCTGGAATTAATGTACGGCGTTTATTTTGTGTTGGTGTTTGCGTTGTGGATCGTGCCGACGTGGATGATTGTGCAGCTGATCACGGATCATGCGGCGGCGGGGCGGTTCACGAACGGGGCGCTGAAGATTTTGTTTTTCCTGATCGGATGCAAAGTGACCGTGGCCGGCAAAGAATATATGGATACGCCGGGTGCGAAGATTTACGCGGCGAACCATACCAGTTATTTCGATGTGCTGGCGCTGATGCTCGGGCTGGGAGTGCCGTACCGCTTCGTGGCCAAGATGGAAGTGGCCAGCATGCCGTTCATCGGAACGTTCCTGCGGCAGATGGGGCATTTGTCGTTTGATCGCACGGACGCGGGGTCGCGGCTGCACCAGGCGGAGGAGATGGAAGATTTTCTGCGGAAAGGCGAGTCGGTGTTTGTGTTTCCGGAAGGGACATTTACTCGAGAGCCGGGGGTGCGGCAATTTCAGTTGGGGGCTTTCAAGGCGGCGGTGGAGACGGGCGCGCCGGTGATTCCGGTGTCGTTGCGGGGGACGAGAGAATTCTTGCCGGATGGAGCGTTTTTGCCGCGGCCTTCGGAGGTGACGATTACGTTATCGGCGCCGATTTATCCGCGGGTGAGTGCGGATGGGGAGGCGGCGGACTGGCATGATTTGATTCGGATACGGGATGGTGCGCGGGAAGCGGTGGCGAGATTTTCTGGGGAGGTTTTGTTGTAGGGGTTGGAGAGTTGAAATGGAATGGTGGTTGAACATTAGCAAAATCTCTACACGCCAGTACGGCCTGTGGGGCACCCGGAAAACAAATGAGTGCAGGCACTTTGTTGGGCTACGACGGATAGATCGAAGAGAGGTTCCTCGACTGCGCAAGCCGGCTCCTTCGCCCTTCGGCAGGCTCAGGGTAAACAGGAGCGAAGGAGAAATGCAGAACCGCCGACTTGCTTCGCTCGGAGTGACAGGTCTGGGCGGATTGCGCGATGATTGACAAAATCACGTGGTTTGAATTTCTTCTCTGGCGAGATTACTGATGACGGATGGGGCGAAGAGATTTCTCGACTGCGCAGCCGGCTCCTTCGCCCTTCGGCAGGCTCAGGGTAAACAGGAGCGAAGGAGAAATGCAGAACCGCCGACTTGCTTCGCTCGGAGTGACAGGTCTGGGCGGATTGCGCGATGATTGCAAAAATCAGATGGTTTGAATTTCTTCCTTGCTAGCACGCCGACGACAAGCGAAATCTGGAACGCAGAGAACCGATGCGTCAATCGTGGCGGCCTGATTCCCGTTTTACTTTTTTTCTTCTTCTGATTCTTCGGCTAGGCCGGCGGCGGCGGCGACACTGTCGTCGGCGTCGAGGCGGAGCAGGCGAACGCCTTGCGTGGAGCGGCCGGCTTCGCGGATTTCGTTGGCGTGGACGCGGATGACTTTGCCGTTGTGGGTGATGATCATCACGTCGGATTCTTCGGTGACCTGTAGGGTGGCGACGACGTAGCCGTTGCGGTCGGTGGTCTTCATGTTGACCACGCCTTTGCCGCCGCGAGAAGTGATGCGATATTCGGCGAGCGGAGTGCGTTTGCCAAAGCCTTTTTCGGCGACGGTGAGCATGAGGGTCATCAGGGAATCCTTGATGTGCTCGTTTTCGAGCTCCTCGAGATTCTGGGTGGTCTGCTGGTGTTCTTTCACGATGATGGAGAAGTCGGGCTGTACGGCGTCCATGCTGACGACGTAATCATCTTTGTCGAGGTCCATGCCATTCACGCCGCCGGCGTTGCGGCCCATGGGGCGAACTTCGGTTTCGCGGAAGAGAATGGCCTGGCCTTCGTGACTGGCGAGGAAAATCATCTGCTTACCGTCGGTGAGTTTTACACCAATGAGCTCGTCCTTGCCGTCGAGATTGATGGCGATGATGCCAGTGGAGCGAGGATTGGAAAATTCGACGATGGCGGACTTTTTGACGGTGCCGCTTTTGGTGGCCATGAAAACGAAGCGGCCGACTTCTTCCAGATCTCGCGCGGCTACCAGGGCGGTGAGCTTTTCGTCTTCCTGGAATTTCACCAGGCTGGAAATGGCTTTGCCGCGAGTAGCAGCGGCGGCTTCGGGAAGTTCATAAACTTTGAGCCAGTAGACGCGGCCCTTGGAGGTGAAAATCAAAATATAACTGTGCGCGGAGGCGATGAAGAGATGCTCGACGAAGTCCTCTTCCTTGGTGCGCGCGCCGATGCGACCTTTGCCGCCGCGGCCCTGGTGGTGATAGGTGTCGGTGGAAGTGCGCTTGATGTAGCCGGCATGGCTGACGGTGATGAGCATGTCGGTGTCGGCGATGAGATCTTCAAGCTTGATCTCGTCGACTCTGTCGACGATCTGGGTGCGGCGATCATCGCCGTAGGCTTTGTGGACTTCGCGCAGCTCGGCGGTGATGACCTGCTTGAGTTTTTTCTCGCTGGAGAGAATTTCGTCCAGTTCGGCGATGAGCTCGCGGATCGATTTCAGTTCCTTGAGAATTTCATCGACGGAAAGCTGGGTGAGGCGATGGAGTTGCAGCTCGAGAATGGCATCGACCTGGACGGGAGTAAGACCAAGAGTGGCGCGGGCGGCGGTGTCTCCTTCGATGGGGCCGAGCTTGTATTTGCGGCCGTCGAGCTTGACGCCGGAGAGTTTGCGGGACTTGCCGTTTTCGGTGATGACAACGTCCTGCTCGGTGAAAAACTTGAGCAGGTTTTCGCGGGCGTCAGCGCGGTTGCCGGAACCGCGAATAATGCGGATGACGTCATCGAGATGGTCGAGGGCGATCTGGTAGCCGACCAAAATGTGTTCGCGCTCGCGAGCTTTGCGCAGCTCGAAGATGGTGCGGCGGCGGACGACTTCAACGCGATGTTCGAGAAAAAGCTTGATCAGCGGGATGAGGCCGAGCTCACGCGGCTGGCCGGCCACAATGGCCAGCAGGATCATGCCGAAAGATTCCTGCATCTGCGTGAATTTGAATAAATTATTGAGGATGAGCTGGGATTCTTCGCCGCGCTTCAACTCGATAACGATGCGCATGCCTTCGCGGGAAGATTCGTCGCGCACATCGGCGATACCTTCGAGTTTTTTGGACTGCACCAGCTCGGCGATGCGCTCGATGAGGCGAGACTTATTGACCTGGTACGGAATTTCGGTGATGACGATATTTTCGCGATCCTTGGTGGCTTCTTCGATGGCCGCTTTGGCGCGCATGATGAAACTGCCGCGGCCCGTTTTATAGGCGGCTTCGATGCCTTCGCGGCCGGCGATGTACGCGCCGGTGGGAAAATCTGGCCCGGGCACGATTTTCATTATTTCTTTGAGGGGAGTGTCGGGCTTGTCGAGGAGCAGAATCGCGGCGTCGACAATTTCGCGCAGATTGTGCGGCGGGATATTGGTGGCCATGCCGACGGCGATGCCGCTGGCGCCGTTGACGAGAAGATCGGGTATGCGCGAGGGCAGGACGACCGGCTCTTCGCGGGTCTGATCGAAATTGGGGATGAAATCGACGGTTTCTTTTTCGAGGTCGGCGAGAATGTCTTCGGAAATTTTGGCGAGGCGCGCTTCCGTATACCGCATGGCCGCCGGAGGATCGCCGTCAACGGAGCCGAAATTTCCCTGGCCGTCGATGAGCGGGTAGCGCATGTTGAAATCCTGCGCGAGACGAACCAGCGCGGGATAGATGACCGCTTCCCCGTGAGGATGATAGTTGCCGGAAGTGTCTCCGCAGATCTTGGCGCATTTGCGATAACCGCGATTGGAGGCCAAGCCGAGATCATTCATGGCCACCAGGATGCGGCGCTGCACGGGCTTGAGGCCGTCGCGCACGTCGGGAAGCGCACGGGCAATGATGACGCTCATGGCATAGTCGAGATACGACTTGCGCATTTCGGTTTCGATATCGATGGGAAGCAGTATTGAAGTGTTTTTCTCGTCCGCCATTAGTCCTCGATGTTACAGTTTTCGAAACTGGTTGCTGGATCGCTTGCCTGGCTGCGTTACATCCGCTAGTATCGCCATATGACCTATTGATTCCCTGTTCTGATCACCAAGGAAGAGGAGTTTTACGTCGCCCGATGCCGGGAACTTGGCGTGACTTCTCAGGGCAGCGATGTTGAAAGTGCGCGCAACAACCTGCGCGAAGCCATTGAGCTGTTTCTGGAAACCTGGGGCGCGCCTCAAACTTTATAGCCTCGCTGATTGATCCAAAATAAAAACTTTGACGCTGTCGAAGGCGTCGGCTGCATTGCTGAAACGTTTCGCCGCAAAATGCGCTTCGAGTTGGCACAACAACTGGTCGCGCCGCGCTTCGGTGGCGATTTCGATGGCTACGCCGTGTTCGTTATCGGGCACCGCTATCGGCGTGGCGCGAAAATCGCCGCATGCTAATCCACGCAAGCCGGGTAAAGTGCTCCATCCAAATTGGTAAAACATCGCGAAATCAAATATCCAGGTTCACGACTTCGAGGGCGTTTTCCTCGATGAACTTACGGCGCGCTTCCACGTTTTCGCCCATGAGCGTGGTGAAAATATC
>JBBSFG010000277.1:0-5233 GCA_038238965.1 Candidatus Acidiferrales bacterium
CGATCTTGTCGGAGAAAAAATAGGAGACGCCGTTCATCAGCACGGCGATCCCCAGCGCAATTTTCAATCCGTTCTGGCCGCCGATTGCGCCGCCGGCAATGACCAGCATCACGCTCAGCAAAATCAGCAGCACACCTGTTTTTAGAATTTTCATAAGAGTCCCGCACTTCCACGACGCACAACTTCTGAATACATTGCAACTTCAATTCGCAAAGCCGCGGCACAACAGACCGAGCCGCCCGTCAAGCCACTAGTTCATTAGATTCCCGGCGCGCACTTTGGTGAGGCGCGCGATGGCGCGATGGATTACCTGGGACAGCGCTTCGGGACGAATTCCGACTTTGGTAACCAGATGCGGAACGACGCCGCCTTTCCGAGCGACCTGCGCGGCGAGCAAGAGCACGGGCTTGATGTACTGATTTTCGTGGCGCGCGGCGATGTCCTGCGCGCTCTGGGCGGTCTCACGGGCCTTGAAGGTTAATTTTTGAAATCGCAACATTTGTTTCCTCGCTTGCTGTTTGGTTCCTGGAGCCTTTGTGGCGCGAAGAGTGGCGGCGTGAGACCGACTCTTGGTTATATTACTACACGAACATAATAAAATATGCGCGTCACGCTGTCAAGTATGATTTGTGATATTCAAGAGGCTCTTTATCATTGGTTTACGGAGATACGTGATTGCAAACGGGATCCTTCGATTGGCGCTTCTCTGAAAACTGATAGACTACCTTTCGTGCAATTGTCGGATTACGATTATGAGCTGCCGGCTGCGCTGATCGCGCAACGCCCGTTGCAGAGCCGGGACGCGTCGCGCATGCTGCTGGTGGATCGCGCGGCGGGGTCCCCAGAAGACCGCGTGTTCCGGGATTTTCCCAGCCTGCTCCGCGGAGACGAGTTAATCGTGGTGAATGACGCGCGCGTGATTCCGGCGCGTTTGCTAGGGCGTCGCGTGAAGACATCGGACGACGAAGACGAACAACAAACAACACTCGCATCGGGTGAAATCGAATTGCTGCTGGCGCGTCAACTGGACGCGACGACCTGGGAGGCGCTGGTGCGTCCGGGGCGAAAGATGCACGTTGGACAACGCGTACGCTTTGGAGATGGAGAGCTCGAGGCAGAAGTCATAGATCACGGCGAACATGGGCAGCGCACGCTGCGCTTTACGTGCCGCGCGACCGGTACAGTGAATGAGGAGCTGGAGCGGCTTGGCCACGTGCCGCTGCCTCCGTACATCGAGCGCCCCGATGAATCGGGCGATCGCGAACGTTACCAGACAATTTTCGCGCGGCGGTCTGGAGCGATTGCGGCGCCGACGGCGGGGCTGCATTTCACAGCGGGGACGCTGGAGAGCATTCGCAAACGCGGAGTGGAAGTTTGCCAGCTCACGCTGCATGTGGGGCTGGGAACGTTTCAACCGATTCGGAGCGAAACACTTGAAGAGCACACCATGCACGGGGAGGAGTACGAGATTCCGCCGGAAACTTGCGAGCAAATTGCGCGCGCGAAGAACGAAGGGCGGCGCATTCTGGCGATTGGCACCACCACGGTGCGCGCGCTGGAGGATGCCGCTCTGCGGGCAAAAGCGGCGGGCGGCGACGCGATGCTGTTGCCGGGCAAAGCGGAGGCGCAGCTTTTTATCACCCCTGGATTTCGATTTCAGATTGTGGACGCGTTGTTGACCAATTTTCATCTTCCGCGTTCCACGTTGCTGGCGCTGGTTTGCGCTTTCGCGGGGAGGGAAAGAATTCTGGGCGCGTACCGGCACGCGGTGGAGGCGGGATACCGGTTTTATAGTTACGGCGACTGCATGTTGATCCGATGAAGAGTGTGGGACTTGCGGCAGCGGGGGATCTCCGCTGAGTTGTTTATCGAGTTGGACAAGAACCTTCAGGCGTCAGACAAAGTATTCACGAGTTAGACAAAAACCCCACGTGCGACATCGGCACGTGGGGCACCGGACTGTAAGAGACTTCCTGGATGCTTGCGATTATTCGCTGAACACGAAGACGCGCTTCTGGCCGGAGAAACGGACTTCGCGGACCTGGCCATTTTCGCCCAGCAGCACGGCATCGTAGTTGGACTTGGTTTCGCGATCTTCCCAACGGCCTTCGGATTCGGCGATGGTGGTTTTGTTCTTCAACACGGTGGCTTTGTTTCCGTCGATGGACAAGCGGTATTCGCCGGCCTGCAATTCGGCTTTACCGAGTTTGGCGTTCTGGGAAATGTTGATGGTCTTGGTGACGGGCTTGGAAAAAGCCGGCATGGACATGGCGGCCAGCGCGGCAAGCAACGCGGCGCTGCGGACAAACGATTGAATATTCATGCGTGTGTACTCCCTTTTCGAGAATCGAGTCAGCCGGACGTACTTGCTGCCGGCCAGACAGAGTTGACACGCAAAGCGAGGGCGAGTAGTCTCGCCGCACGACACCTCTTCTTCCTGGACTAACGGCCGGAAAGACTGCGTGTCACCGCCCCGCGGCTGCCACCGCGGGGTTTTTGTTATCTAGCCTGAAACAATGCGTAACCAGCTGCACTGATATAGACGAAGCGGCGGAGACGAATGTTTCGCGCTACACAAAAGATTCACAAAAGTTCCAGCGCCATGCGGCGGAACAATTGGCCCGCAACGGGCCGTAATGGGAATGGCGACGGGAGTTGGGCAATCCACAGGCCGTAACATCTAAACAATGTGTAAAAACACGATTATCACGGCCAGATAATGTAAAAACGTTGCGGGGTGTGCCGGTTTGAGCAACTTTGCATGACGGTGAAAAGGGCGAGATTTCAGCGGCGCGTTTCAAGCGTCGATTGGAGGCAGGTAAAAATGCGCATTTGCCGCACTTGACGCCGGGGCCAAGAAAATTTGCATTTTAGATTCATCTTCCGTGCACGGATTCGTCTCTTCATCTATACTCAGGTGCGATTTTTAGGGCCATGAATGCGTATCCTAGTTCTCAGCGATCTGCACGCCAATGCCACAGCTCTTGAAGCCGTCCTCGACGCGGCCAAAGACGGTTGGGACAATTCCGTTTGTCTGGGGGACGTGGTGGGCTACGGCCCCGACCCCAACGAAGTGACGGCTCGGCTGCGCGAACTGGGAACGCAAACCATTCGCGGCAATCATGACAAAGCGATTTCCGGAGTGATGACCGCTGACGACTTCAATCCGGTGGCGAAAGCGGCGGTGGATTGGACCAACGAACATCTCAAGCCGGAACACCTGGAGTGGCTGACGAATCTGCCGCGCGGACCGTTAACGACGGATGGAATTGTGCTGGTGCACGGAGCGTTTCAAGACGAGGACGAGTACGTATTTACGCCCGCGCAGGCGCTCGACGGGCTGCTGGAATCCAGCGCACCGGTTACTTTTTTTGGGCACACCCATCACCAGGGCGGATTTTCGTATCTCGATTCCAAGCTGGAAGTTTTGCAGATTCATCCGCGGCAGAGCGAAGATTCGCGAGCGCTGCGCATTGAGCCGCCGCGCCGGTATCTGCTGAATCCCGGATCAGTGGGCCAGCCACGCGACGGAGATCCGCGGGCAGGTTTCGCGATCGCGGACATCGAGCATCGGACGGTGGAATTCTGGCGGGTGGAATACGATATCTCCGCGGTGCAGGAGCGCATGCGCAAAGCGAGACTGCCGGAGGTGCTCATCCAGCGCCTCTCGGTGGGGCGCTGAAGAGATGGATGCGCTGGCAGGACCCCTGATTTTCTAAGAGGCTGATTTTCGAATACTCCGATGGAAAATTCATTGCCAACGGCGCCACCTGCCGGTAACGGTCCTGGCCAGACGCGCCTGGTGGCGATGCTGGGCGCGGCTTTGCTCGCGGGAGTGCTGGCGTTCTTTTTTTTGCGCGGCACGAACCGGCAGACACCGCAGCCAGCGGCGGAAACACAGGCCGGAGCGGGTCCGGAAGAGAGAGCGTATGCCGCGAATGTGGGGGTAGACCGGCTGGAAATCAGCCGCGCGGAAAACTTTCTGCACCAGGAAGTCACCACCATTTCCGGAGAAATCACCAACGGCGGGAACAGTGCGCTGGCCGGCGTGGAACTGACTATTGAATTTTACGACCAGTTAAACCAGATTGCGCAGCGAGAGACGCGCAGTCTATTCGGGCCGCCGGGACCGCCAATTCCCGCGGGCGATCACCGGGAGTTCGAAGTGTCCTTCGAGCACATTTCCACGGCGTGGAACATGCGGGCTCCGATTGTTAAGGTCACCGCAGTGCAATTCGCCTCAAAATAATAGCTAAATAAACAACTAACCTAATTTATAATAGGCGGCGATGAAATTAGCCGCTGAACTTGCAGCCAGCCTGCGTGAATTTGCGGCGGCTGGCGCGGAATTGTGCGAAAACGGCGGGCGGCTGGCGCCGTTGTCGCGGCTTTCGTGGGAAGTGCGGGGCTCCAGCGACAAGCCGCTGCTGCACATCTGGTCGGAAGAATACAACCTGACGCGGCGGGTGATCGCCATCACCGATCATTCGGAGGCGCGGCTGGTGCTGGCGGTGGAACGGTTCGGGCGATCGCGGCCGGGGCGGCTGGAATTTGTGCGTACCGATTTTGAGCGGCCGGAGCGCGAATTGCTGCGCGAGGAATTCTGCGCACGGCTGACGGAGATTCTGGGCAGGCAATTTCCAGATGAAACGGTGGAGTCCATCACCACTGCGGCGGACCTGGAGCATTCCCTTTCGGGAAATTACGCGCGCGGAGTATTGAAACGTGGATCGACTCATGCGGCGTTCCTGGCGGTGCCCGACGGGGAAACGCAGGACACGATAAATAACGGCTTGACGTTTGCGCTGCTGTGGCTAGACCACTTGCGAGACGGGAATCGTCGCGGGACGGTGGGCTCGGTGCGGGTCATCGTCCCCAAAAATACGTGCAGCGTGGTGGCGCATCGCATGGCGGCCCTGGGACCGGGTGTAGCGATGGAACTGTACGAGCGCGATCCGGCACGGGAGGAGCTGGAAAAAATCGACCCGCGGCGCGCGGGAAATCTGCAGACCTGGCTGGTTCCCCGGCGCGAGCCGGAAGCGTTGGTGTGGCGGGCGCGAGAGGCGATTGAATCTATCGTGCCGCTGGACGCGCAGGCGATCACGGTGCACCCGTCGGTTTCCACACGGGAAGTGTTTCTGCGTTATCGCGGAATGGTGTTTGCGCGGTGGGATGACGGCCAGATTTTTTTCGGTTGCAATGACGCGCGTGAAGAATTGACGGACGCAACGCG
>JBBSFG010000278.1:0-5184 GCA_038238965.1 Candidatus Acidiferrales bacterium
CTAGAGCCTTGTTGGCAGAGGCACCCGGAAATTCTCGATCCTATTCCTGTCTCAACTTGCTCACCCGGCTATGATGCCTGCTGTACGTGAAATAAATTACTAGCCCGATCACCAGCCACACAATCAGTCGCGCCCAGTTCACCCATCCCAGCTTGTACATCATGTAGCCGTTAAAAATAATCCCCAGAATCGGCACCACGGGTACCCACGGAGTGCGAAATGGTCGTGCCTGGTCTGGATTGGTGTTGCGCAAGATCATCACGGCGATGCACACGATCACGAACGCCAGCAGCGTCCCGATATTCACCATCTTGCCGATGTCGTCGATGGGCGTCACGCTGCCCACGATCGCCGCCAGCAGGCCGACCAGCATGGTGTTCTTGTAAGGTGTCCGGAATTTCGGATGTATCGCCGCGAAAAATTTCTTGGGCAACAGGCCATCATTCGCCATGGCATACAGCACGCGCGTCTGACCCAACAACATAACCAGCATCACACTGGTAAGGCCCGCCAGCGCTCCAACGGTAATGATGTGCGATGCCGTGGACAGGCCTCGATCCATGAATGCCCGCGCAATGGGCGCCTCAATGTTCACGTCCTGCCAGTGCACCATGCCCGTCAGCACCCCGGCCACCGCGATGTACAACACCGTGCAGACCAGCAGGGACACGATGATGCCGATAGGCAAATCGCGCTGCGGGTTCTTGGCTTCCTGCGCCGTCGTCGACACCGCGTCGAATCCGATGTACGCGAAAAATATGTACGCCGCCCCGGCGCCGATCCCGCTGAATCCCATGGGCGCAAAGGTATGCCAGTCCATCCCCCAATTCGCGGTGGAAATGTATCGCGAGCCCAGCGCGATGACGAATAGCACCACAGCGACCTTGATCACCACGATAGTGGCATTGAATCGCGCGCTCTCTTTGATCCCCACTACCAGGATCGCCGTAATCACCAGCGCGATAATAAATGCCGGCAAATTAAAACCGATTTCCACTCCAAAAATATGCGGCGCATTCACCAGTTCATGGGCGCGTTGCAGCAAATCCGGAGTTTGCATGGCCATGACGGAGTCGACCCGGTCCAAAAACGCCTGTGTCCCCGGCACCAGCAGCGAATCTGAACTTTGCGCCATCTGCCGCGCCACGATTTTCTGGGCCGTCGCCAGCGCCGTCCAATGGTCGTACGCCAGCCACAACGGCATGCGAATGTGAAAGATATTCAGCAACTCGATAAAGTGATTCGACCATCCCGAAGAAACCGTGCTCGCCCCCATGGCGTATTCCAGCGTCAAATCCCAGCCAATAATCCACGCAAACAATTCGCCCAGCGTGGCGTACGCGTAGGTATACGCGCTCCCCGCCAGCGGAATCATCGCCGCAAACTCCGCGTAGCACAGCCCCGCGAACGCGCAACCCAGCCCCGAAAGTACGAACGAAAGCATCAAACCCGGCCCGGCGTAGTGAGCGCCCAGCCCCGACAGCACGAAAATTCCCGCGCCGATAATCGCGCCCACGCCTAGCGCCGTCAGTTGAAAAGGCCCCAATGTCCTTTTCAAGCTATGCGCGCCGGCTTCTGTCGACTCCTCCAGCAACATGCTCATCGGCTTTCGTGCGAACAAGGGGTTGCCCATGCAGCGTCTCCTGGGGGAGGTTATCCCCACTCAATCAGGCCAATATGGACCGGAACTCTCACATTGTAGGGCGCTCCCATCTTTTGCCCTACAACAAAATCAATTCCCGTTTGTGAATCGATGCCCGCTACGAGCCGTGTTTACCCGGATCAGATTCCAGGTGCCCAGCACGGCGATTTTACACATGGGGATTTTGTCCAGCCACATCACGCAATCTCGAAATCACTCCGCCACCCGGCTCGAAGTCCCACGCCGCGACCACACCAGATACACTGGCACGCCCAGCAGCACAATCAACAACCCCGGCCACGTCGTCTGCGTCTGATACAGCAGCAGCACCCCCATAATCGCCGACGCCGCCACGATATAAAGCGCGGGCACCAGCGGATACCCAAACGCGCGATACGGCCGCTCGGCGTCCGGCCGCTTTTTCCGCAGCACAAAAATCCCCGCAATCGTCAGCACGTAGAAAAGCAGCACCGCAAATACCACGTAATTCAATAAGTCGCTGTATAGGTTCCCGTACGTCACCGCTCCTGCGGCGTCCACGTGGCGCGTCCGCAATAAAATCAGCACGATGATCCACACGCACTGGTATCCCAGCGCCACCGACGGCACGTGCCGCTTGTTCAACGTGCCCGTAGCGCGAAAAAACAAGCCATCCTTGGCCATCGCATAAGACACCCGCGCACCCGCGAGGATCAGCCCGTTGTTGCATCCAAACGTCGAGATAATAATCGCCACCGCCATGATCGACGCGCCCGCCGGCCCGAACACCGCATTCAACGCCGCCGACGCCACGCGATCATCCGGAGCGTTCTGTATCTGCGCCAGCGGAAGCGCGCACAAATAGGCCAGATTCGCCAGCACATACAGCGTAATCACGATCATCGTTCCGAAGGCCATCGACAACGCCACGTCGCGCTTGGGATTCTTCACTTCCGCCGCCGTGAACCCGATGTTGTTCCAGGCGTCCGCGGAAAACAGCGATCCCACTTGCGCCACTCCAAATGCCACGAACAACCCGAACGCGCCGCTCGCTGCCGTGATCGTCGGCACAAAACTTCGCAGGAAGTCCGCTCCCGGCTCGATGGCCACCGCCCCGCGTATCGTCCAGAAATGTGAAAAATTGTCGCTGATAGCCGCCGCGTTGCGTCCCACAAACACGCAGACAAAAATCAGCCCCAGCAGCGATAGCGTTTTCGCGCTGGTAAAAATGTTTTGAATCAACTTGCCAAGTTGCACGCCCAGCGTATTCAAGAACGTCAGGAAAAGAATCATCAGCACCGCAACCAGTTGCTGCACCGACAAGCTGATAGCGTACTTGGAAGAAAGCGCGATCGGATGAACGACCCACGCTTGCGGTGAAATCGACGGCGCCAGCACTCCCAAATAGCGCGCAAATCCAATCGCCACCGCCGCGATCGTTCCCGTCTGAATCACCAGAAACAGCGTCCACCCATACAAAAATCCCCACAGCGGTGAATACGCTTCCCGCAAATACACATACTGCCCGCCGGCATGCGGAAACAGCGCGGCCAACTCCCCATACGACAGCGCCGCCGAAATCGTCAGCAAACCTGTGATGATCCACGTAAACAGCAAACCACCCGGCGAGCCGGTCTGCTTCGAGATATCTGCCGCCACAATAAAAATGCCCGAGCCGATCATCGACCCGACCACAATCATCGTGCCGTCGAACAGCCCGATGGCGCGCACAAAACCGCCTTCGCTCCGCGCTACATTCGATGAAGTGGTTACTCTGGGCTCGCTCATATTCAGGCGCTCTTCGCCGTAGTTCCAAAATGCTTACCTTCCAGCAAATCGATGTACTGCCTCGCCCGCTCGCCCGGATTCTCCGCTCGCAAAATGTCGCTGATCACCGCCACCGAATCCGCTCCCGCCTCCAGCACTTCCTCAGCCCGCTCCAGCGTAATCCCTCCGATAGCCACGATCTCTTTATCCGTCATCGCCCGCGCCTCCCGCACCAGCGCCAGCCCCACCACCGGGTCGGGATTCATCTTCGACGCCGTCGCAAAAATCGGCCCTACCGCAATGTAATCCGCCGAACTCGCGATCGCAGTCCGAAATTGTTGCGCATTGTGCGTAGACACGCCCACCCATTTCCCGTCACCGATCATCGCGCGCGCCTGTTCCGCTCCCAGATCATCCTGCCCCACGTGCACGCCGTCCGCACCTGCCAGCGCAGCCACATCCGCGCGGTCATTCACAATAAACTTCACTCCCATGGGGTTCAAAAAAACGGCAAGTTTTCTGGAGGTTTCGAACAATTCGCGGGCCGAAGCATTCTTGTTGCGGTACTGGATCAAGCGCACTCCCGCATCGGCAAGGCCCCTGGCGCACTCTACTTCCGGAGTGTTCAGCAATGCTGCGTCTAATATCACATACAGTCGCGGCAGAACAAGGCGCATCATTGCCCTTTTTCGATGCAAATTTTCCAAACGGCCTATCGATCTTACTTTCCGGCCCTATTTGCCGTTGGTCCCCAGCAACCGCTCAATAAAGTGTGTATCAAATTTGCCCGCGGCAAAATCCGCATCCGCCAATATCCTGCGGTGCAGCGGTATCGACGTGCGAATCCCCTCGATCACAAACATTTCCAGCGCGCGTTTCATTCGTCCGATGGCTTCCGCGCGGTCGCGTCCCTTCACAATCAATTTCGCAATCATGGAGTCGTAATACGGAGGTATCACCGCATCGGCATGCGCCGCCGAATCCACGCGCACCCCGGTCCCGCCCGGTGCCTGAAACGTGGTAATCCGCCCCGCCGATGGCACAAAGGTTTCCGGATCTTCCGCGTTAATGCGGCACTCGATGGCGTGCCCGGAAAAGTGAATTTCGCCCGTGGCGTCCTGCAGTCGCTCCCCCGCCGCGATTCGAATCTGCGCCTTGATCAAATCCACCCCGGTCACCAACTCCGTCACCGGGTGCTCCACCTGGATGCGCGTGTTCATCTCGATAAAATAAATCGCCCCATCCTGGTCCATCAAGAATTCCACCGTGCCCGCGTTCGTATATCCGATCTTGGTCAACGCCTTCACTACTTTGGCGCCCAGATCCTTGCGCTGCTTCGCGTCGATGGCCGGCGACGGCGATTCTTCCACCAGTTTCTGGTGCCGCCGCTGGATGCTGCATTCCCGCTCGCCCAGGTGAATGATCTGCCCGTGCTGGTCGCCCAGCACCTGGTACTCAATATGCCGCGGGTGCTCGATGAATTTCTCCGCGTACATGTCCGGATTTCCAAACGCCTGCTGCGCCTCGCTGCTGGCCGCCTGGAAAGCGCCGAGCAATTCCTCCACGCGCCGCACGATGCGCATCCCGCGCCCACCGCCTCCCGCTGAAGCCTTCAAAATTAATGGGTAGCCGATTTTTTCCGCCGCCGCGGATAACTGCTCTTCTCCATTGATGATTCCGTCGCTTCCCGGAACGGTCACCAGCCCCGCGGCCCGCACTTCTCGCCTCGCCCGGTCTTTTTCCCCCATCATCTCGATGATCTCGGGAGTCGGCCCAATAAACGTAATCTCCGACGC
>JBBSFG010000279.1:0-5174 GCA_038238965.1 Candidatus Acidiferrales bacterium
GACCAGGACCAGCGCGACGGCGAGCAGTTTCAAGCTCACGTTTGAGCTGGAAATTGGCGCGCTTCGGCGCGGTTCTGTTGCCGAGATCACCGGTTCCATGCACGACACGGTAACATATTCATCCTTTCTGAAAATATCTACGGTAGTAGGCATCGCTCAATCAGCTATCGCAACTCCAATCCCACACTGTTGGGCTGGCCAAGGGTCGGGGAAAATTTGCGCCGCGGCATTCTGCCTCTTCGTGACTACGGGTGGAAAGGCAGGCTCGCTACTCACTGGAAACAATATATGTACGATCTATCGGGCGCTCTCAGGCTGCGTGTTAAACTTTTTTGCGGGTTATTTCCAACGGAAATCGCGTGTTTTTTTCTTACGCTTCGTACCGCTAATTGAACGTATACATGCCTAAATCCCTCTTCGGAACCGACGGTATTCGCGGCGTTCCCGGCACAGCGCCGCTCGACGACGCTACGTTATTCGCTACCGGTCAGGCGCTTGGCTCCTATCTGCACCGCGAGCATTCTGCCGCTCGTGTGCTGATCGGCATGGACACTCGCGAATCCGGCCCGCACATCGCTGCTGTCCTGGCTGCCGGATTATCGCAAGCTCGCGCCTCCGTCGCCCTTGCCGGCGTCATCACCACACCTGGTGTAGCCTGCCTGGTGCGCCAGAATGATTTTGAAGCCGGCGTGGTCATCTCCGCCTCCCACAACCCTTTCCATGACAATGGCGTAAAACTTTTTTCTCACGCGGGCATGAAGTTTCCCGACGCTATTGAAGAAGTCTTTGAGGTTGACATCCTCAAACATCGCGGCAATTCCTTGCCCGCGGAGTCCGCGCCTCCGCTGGTCTCCGACGCATCCTTTGATGCCGAATATCTCGCTTATCTTCGCGGACGTGTAATTCCGGGCGCGAAGCTTGCCGGATTTCGCATGGTTCTCGATTGCGCGAATGGTGCCGCCTACAAGCTCGGCCCCGAGCTCTTCCGCTCTCTAGGCGCCGAAGTAATCACCATCGGCGTTTCTCCCGATGGGCGAAATATCAATGCTGGCTGCGGTTCTCTACATCTTGAACCACTTCGTCAATGCGTTATCGAGCAGGGCGCCACGCTCGGTGTGGCATTCGACGGCGATGCCGATCGCGCGCTTTTCGTCGACGAAAACGGCCGCGTCGTCAATGGCGATGGTGTAATGCTCGCCGCCGCGCGTTTCCTGAATTCGCAAAACAAACTGAAAGGCGCCCGCGTGGTGGGAACTTCCATGACCAATCTGGGTCTGGAACGCGTCCTGGCCACGGAAAATATAGCGCTCGCACGCACCGATGTCGGCGACCGCTACGTTCTGGAAGAAATGCTGCGAAGCGGAAACGTTTTGGGGGGCGAACAATCCGGCCACATCATTTTTCTTGATGACAGCCCCGCCGGCGATGGTCTCTTAACCGCCGTGAAAATCGCCTCACTGGTTTCCATGAACGGCGGGCTCCCCGGTCTCATCGTCGGGTTGCAGGACTACCCCCAGACCATCGTGAACGTAAAAGTGCGTTCCAAGCCTCCGCTCGATTCGCTGCCGGATGTCGCGCGCGCGCTGTCCGATGCTCAACTGGCCCTGGGGAAAACCGGACGCGTCGTTCTTCGTTACTCTGGCACGGAACCTTTGGCGCGTGTCATGGTGGAAGCCGAACACGACTCGGACGTGCAGCGCTACAGCCAATCTCTGGCAGATGCTCTCCGCGCCGCTATCGGCGTTTGAACGCCTAAATCGCTTCCGCCTGGTTCCTGCATTTGCGATTCGGGGCAAAAATCTTCGCGATCATTTTTATTTTTTCGCGGATGAATGCTGCCGCAAACACATTCGCCGCGAGAAAACACAATATCGTTATTGTCGAATTCTCGCTGCCCACCCTTATATTTTCTCTGTCACCCAACGCTCCCAAACAACATAGAAACGCGTCCGCATTCTGTGAGATTTTGTAGACTGCAGGTATTTCTCCGACGCATGTTACGTTGTTAATCCCCGCTAACTCCCCTGCTATCAGTCCCGTTACCGGACCGCCAGTGTTTGCCTATACTGGCACATCACTTGCTCTTCTCTTGGCAACATTAAACGAAATTGGCTTCCCGGGGTGGCCGGATCCGAACCTCGACTCGGGTTCCGGTTTTTGGGGCGTCAATTCTAAGAGGGGGCTTGCACCAGCCCCCTTTTTTCATTACTGCTCGATTTTTCGGACCTTCCATCTATTCTGACGCGAAGGGCAACCAGCCCCGGCTGGCTTGAACGACGGTCAGGTTGCTGAACAAGATCGCCAATGGCGAGAGTTGCCACGTCACGTCTACGCGCCGCTTGGCCAAAAAAATGAGCGGCCGGTGGGGGGACCGGCCGCTCGGGCGTGGGGATGGAGGGAAACGCAATCTGAAGCTAGTCGGGTTCCGATCGTTTATGCTGCGCTCGCGAGCAGCAGGACGTCATACAGGAGCAGTGTCAACCGCTCCAGAAGCCGCGACCAACTCCCGATTACAATTGCGATTCTGCTCCCCACCCCCGTAGCGGTCGATAGCCCGCTCGTCCCATCCCGCACGGTACTCCCCGCGCCACCCACTCGTACTCTTTTAAAGGTACCTTCGTACCCTCCACGTCCCACTCGCCACTTCCCGCCGCGATACGCTATTCTTCCAACTCCATGCATGACTTGAATTACTTTCGCGATCACCTCGAGATCTTCGCCGATATGGCCGGCAAACGCGGCATCACGCTCGATCTCGATGCTTTCCGCGCACTCGACAAGGAACGCCGCGAGCTCATTACCAAGAATGAGCAGCGCAAGGCGCAGCGCAACAAGGCCAGCGAAGAAATCGCGCGTCTGAAAAAAGAAAAACAGCCCGCCGAGGCCATCATTTCGGAGATGAAACAGGTTTCTGAACTCATCAAGGAATCCGACGAGCGCATCACGCAACTGGACGGCACGCAGCGGGAGTTCCTCCTCACCATTCCCAACGTGCCTCACTCCAGCGTGCCCGTGGGTTCCAGTGCCGCTGACAATGTCGAAATTCGCCGCTGGGGCGCGCCTCCGACGTTCGACTTCACGCCCCGCCCGCACTGGGAAGTTGGCGAACACGCGGGCATTCTCGATCTGTCCGCCGCGGCGAAAATCACCGGCGCCAGGTTCGCCGTTTACAAAAGCTGGGGCGCCCGCCTGGAGCGCGCGCTTGCTAATTTTTTCCTCGACGTGCATACCCGCGAGCATGGCTACACTGAAATTCTCCCGCCATTCCTGGTAAACAGCACTTCGCTCCTCGGCTCCGGCCAGTTGCCAAAATTCGCCGCGGATCTTTTCAAGATTCAGGACACCGACTTCTGGCTCACTCCCACTTCGGAGGTCGAGCTTCACAATCTTTATCGTGACGAAACCTTGACGGAAGACCGTCTGCCCATTTTTCTGACCGCCTGGACCGCTTGTTTCCGCTCCGAAGCCGGAGCGGCCGGCAAAGATACCCGCGGCATTCTGCGCCAGCACCAGTTTCAAAAGGTCGAGCTTTTCAAATTCACGCATCCTGAAAAAAGCTACCAGGAACACGAAGCTCTGGTCCGCAACGCGGAAACCATCCTTCAAAAGCTCGGCCTCCATTATCGCACCGTCTTGCTTTGCACCGCCGACATGGGCTTCGCTTCCGCAAAAACGTATGACCTGGAAGTCTGGCTCCCCTCCGCCAACGAATTTCGCGAAATTTCGTCCTGTTCCAATTGCGAAGCCTTTCAGGCGCGCCGCGCCGGTATCCGTTTCAAACCTGCAGCCGGCGGCAAAAGCGAATTCGTGCACACTTTAAATGGCTCCGGCCTGGCCGTCGGTCGCACCTGGATCGCTATCGTTGAGCATTATCAACAGGAGGATGGCTCCATACTTATTCCGGAAGTCTTGCGCCCATACATGGGCATCGACCGAATTCCGGCATCCGCGACACCAAAGGGTTAGGGCGAAGCCCGGCTGGATTGCAAACGGTCAAGTTCTTGAAAATAAAGGTTTTTTTCCGAATTCGTCGATTTTACAGACCGGTTAGTACTTTTCTCGGTACCCGCAACTTATTGAATTCACACCTTTTCGTTTGACGCACCCTTTTCTCCTTGCATACACTCATTTCACCGCGTCCTACGGCAAGCGATTAGGCGGCGATTGAGCTACAATTCGCTGCGCCGATTGCATTTGTCACCTTATCTATAGCTGGTAACGCTGAAATATGAATGACGAAGAAAATTGATGAACTTTTTCGCTCGCATCATCAGGTTCTTCTTCTGGGTCGTGATCGTCTCGTGGGGCTTGCGCCTCATTAGCCGTTTCGTATCCAATTGGTCCCGCAGCTCTTCGCCTCAAGAACCACCGGAGGCCGCGCACGATCTGCATGCGCCGCAAGCTGCCCGCCTTTTGGTGCGCGATCCAGTGTGCGGCGTGCATCTTGCCGAGGTTCTCGCTATTCCTCTACGTGAAAATGGCGAAGTGCTGCATTTCTGTTCGCCCGCTTGCCGCGATGCCTATCTGGGCTCTTCGCGAAAACTGGCGGCGAATGCTTAGCGTGACGGAAATAATTCCCGCAATACAAGTTTAGGAACGCATCATTTCTGGATTAAGACCGAGTTGACGAAAGGATCCGAGCCGATGGCCACGGTCGCAAAGCCCACAGCCCCTGTAAGACCAATTGGCGCACCGCCAATGATTCCGCGCATTGCTCCGCGCGAGGATTTGAATCCATTCCGCATTGCCCAGATTCAATTTGATATGGCCGCGGAATTTCTGAAGCTCGATCCCGGCCTGCGCCAGATTCTCCGCACTCCCAAGCGCATTCTGGAAGTATCCATCCCCACCAAGATGGACAACGGCCAGGTGAAAGTGCTCACTGGCTATCGTGTGCAGCATAACGTGGCGCGCGGCCCCGCCAAAGGCGGCGTTCGTTTTCATGCCAACGTCACGCTCGATGAAATGAAAGCCCTGGCGGCCGGAATGACCTGGAAGACCGCCACGGTGAATGTTCCCTTTGGCGGCGCACAGGGGGGCGTGATTTGCGACCCCAAGCGCATGTCCAAGAGCGAGCTCGAGCGCGTGACCCGGCGTTATGCCAGCGAAATTCTTCCGCTCATCGGTCCCTATCTGGATATTCCTTCGCCGGACGTGTACACCGACGCGCAAAC
>JBBSFG010000280.1:0-5166 GCA_038238965.1 Candidatus Acidiferrales bacterium
GGATTATTACGATCCGGAGCACGTGCAGTTTCGCACCCTGCGGGTTTTGAACGACGACCACGTAGCGGGCGGGGCCGGGTTTCCGAATCACCCGCACCGGGACATGGAGATCGTGACGTATGTGCTGGAGGGCGCGCTGGAGCATCGCGACAGCATGGGCAACGGCTCGGTGATTGCGCCGGGAGACGTGCAATACATGAGCGCGGGAACGGGCGTGACGCACAGCGAGTTTAATCCCTCGAAGGAGCCGCTACATCTGCTGCAGATCTGGATGGTGCCGGAGAAGCGCGGGTTGAGGCCGGCGTACGACCAGAAAAATTTCAGCGTGGCGGAGAAAAAGGCCAAGCTGCGGCTGGTGGCTTCGCCGGATGGAGCGGACGGGTCGGTGAAGATCCGGCAGGACAATTCGCTGTACGCCACGGTGCTGGACAAGGACGAAACGGTGCGGCACGAGTTGCGGCCGGGGCGTCATGCGTGGGTGCAGGTGGCGAAGGGGCAGGTGAAGCTGAATGGCACGCCGCTGCAAGAAGGGGATGGTGCGGCGATTTCGGAGGAGAAGAGCGTGGAGTTGACTGGCGTGGATAATGCGGAGGTTCTGTTGTTTGATTTGGTGTGATGACTAGTTTGAGTGGCGAGGTGTTGGCGGCGCGAGGAGCTTTCTTCGCGCCGTTTTTTGTTTTTCACATGGCCGAGTGGCTACGCGAGCGATCGAAGAGAGGTTCCTCCACTACACGGCGCGACTCCCTCGCAGGAGTGAAGGAGAAGAAAATGCGTCGCGCCGCTCCGGTCGGAATGACAGGTCTGGGCGGTGGGCGGGGTTGGTTGCCAAGATCAGGTGAACGTAATGATATACAACAGCGGATCGCGTGATCGCTTCAAACAGCAGATTCCCCGCCCAACACACGGCCGGCAGGCTCACCCGCCGGAAAGGCTGCGGGTTAGGAATGGCGGTTATGTACTTCGTGGCGAATGCTTGGTTCTGAATTGCGGAGCGCGTTAGCCGCGGGTGCGGTGGAATTCGCGCATGAAGGCGGTTAGGGCGTGCACCGCTTCGGGAGTGACGGCGTTGTAGAGGGAGACGCGCATGCCGCCTACGGAACGATGGCCGACAGTGCCGACGAGTCCGGCGGTAGCGGCTTCTGTGGCGAATTGTTTTTCGATGGCTTCGTCGCCGCCGGCTACGCGGAAGACTACGTTCATTTTGGAGCGCGATTCGCGCTCGACGGGGCAGGAATAAAAGCCGCCAGCCTCGATGGTGTCGTAGAGGAGTTTGGCTTTGGCGTCGTTGCGCGCGGTGATGGACGGGATGCCGCCTTCGGACTCAATCCATTCGAGGACCAGGCCGACGATGTAAATCGCGAAGGTGGGCGGGGTGTGGTACAGCGATTTTTCTTTTATATGGGTGCGGTACTGCAACAGGGTGGGAAGATTTTTGTCAGCGCGCTCGGCGAGATCTTTGCGGACGATGACGATGGTGGTGCCGCTGGGGCCGAGATTTTTTTGCGCGCCGGCAAAGATCAGACCGTATTTTTTGACGTCGATGGGGCGCGAGGCGATGTCGGAGGACATGTCGGCCATGAGAGGGGCGCTTCCGGTGTCGGGCAGGGTCTTCCACTGCGTACCTTCGATGGTGTTGTTGGTGCAGATGTGCACGTAGGAGGCATCGGTGGAAAACTTCATTTCATTCTGGCGGGGGAGGCGGGCGAATTTATCCGGCTCGCCGGTGGCGGCGATGTTGTGCAGGACGCCCTTTTTCAGCTCGCCGATGGCTTTGGCGGTCCACATACCGGTGTGCAGGACGTCGACCGGTTTGTCGGGAAGGCAAAGATTCATGGGGGCCATGGTGAACTGCATGCTGCCGCCGCCCTGGAGGAAGACGATGGCGTACTCTTCGGGGACGGCGAGGAGTCTGCGGAGGCGGGCCTCGGCGTCGGCGATGATGCTTTCGAATTCTGGCGAGCGATGGCTCATCTCCATCACGGACATGCCGCTGCCACGCCAGTCGAGGAGCTCTTCGCGGATGCGTTCCAGGACGGAAAGCGGCAACGCGCCGGGGCCAGCATTGAAATTAAATGCGCGCTTGGAAGTCTGGGGGAGACGAATCGACGTAGTCACGATGGCTGAAATCCTCTCACGAGCGGTGTATGAAGCTGGTGGCGAAGCAGAACGGCGAGCCTGCCATGAAGAATTAAGGTCTTTAGAATAACAGAACTAGGGGGAGGGTTCGAAATGGCACGCGATTGGTTTGCCGGATCGCGCAATCCCGGCTGCGCGTGAATCAGTTACTAGAGTATTAGGCAACCGGGACTTCCGGTTCATTGACGGTGGCGGGGCGAAATCGGATTCTGAACGGGCCATGGAAGAACGCAGAAAGAATCAACCCGGCCGGGGCGAACGCCGTCGAGCCGATGCTTACCGAATTGCCGACGCCTTGAAGAGGCGCGGGCGCGTTTCGATGCACGTGCAGGGAACCAGCATGCTGCCGCTGGTGCAGCCTGGCGATGTGGCGCTGATCCGGCGGGACAAGCTCGAGAATATGCGGTCCGGGGACGTGGTGCTGCTGCAACGGGGCAATCACTTGATCGCGCAGCGCATCGGCGAAGACGGCGACTTCGATGGCGATGGTGAAAATCGCGCAGATTCTGCGGGACCGGGCGAGCAACAGGAATGCCTGGGACAGATCGTGCGGTTACAACGTAAAGCGGAAGAAATCGATTTGACCGCGAAAGAAACGGCGATCGCTGCGCTGGTTTCGAAGATTCTGCGTCCGGCGCGCTGGGCTAAACAAACGCTGAGCTTGTCCGACGAAGCCAGCCGCTGAACTTTTCGCTGTAAAACTCCTCTTCTAACTCCTCAGCAGTATAAGCACACGAAAGGACCAGGCTTACGCGATAAATCGAAGAGAGATTCCTCAACTGCGCAGCGCGGCTCGTTCATAGGAACGAACGAGGAAGAAAAGGCCGCGCCGCTCCGCTCGGAATGGCCGTGTTTGGCGGGCGGCTCAGATGGTTGCCAAGGTGAAGAAAAATCGGCCGTGGGGCGTAGCGGTCATCGCGCGACTTTCTGAAGCAAATCCTTCGAGCGTGACTCGGTCGCGGGCGATTCGACCAGGGCGAATTCGACGCGTTTGCGCATGGGATCGATGCGTTCAGCGCGGACGCGGACTTGATCGCCGAGACTCCACTTGAATTGTTTTCGTTTTGCGCCGCGGCCAGCGCCGGGCTGATTGCGTCGATCGCCGCGGCTGCCACGGCGGTTTTCTGGGCCGCCGGATCCGCCGGCGAGCGAGACGATAGCGTGATCGGCTTCGCGAAATGTGCAGCGCGTCCCGGCAGCTTCTTCGAGCGCGCCGATGGGCAGCAAGCCTTCCACAAAGACTTCGAATAGCTCGACGAAGCAGCCATACTTCTGCACGGAAATGATCAGGGCGTCGTATTCCTCACCGAGATGCTGCTCCATGAACTGCGCGGTCTTCCAGTCCATCAATTCGCGTTCGGCACCGTTGGCGCGCCGTTCGGCTTCGGAAGTCTCCGCGGCGATTTCTTCGAGCTGATGGTGCGAATAGAGCTTGGCTTCTTCGTTTTGAGCTTCGCGCTGTAACCGCGGCGGGGGCGCGGCGTGCGAATCGGAAATGGGCGGCTTGAAGTGCGGATGAAGTAAGGCCCATTTCAAGATGCGGTGGACGATCAAGTCGGGATAGCGGCGAATCGGCGAGGTGAAATGGGTGTATTCGTCGAAGCCGAGCGCGAAGTGGCCGAGTGAATCCGCGGAGTAACGAGCCTGCTTGAGGGAACGAAGCATCAGGTAGGAGATGATGCGCTCCTCCGGTTTGCCGCTGAGCTTGCGAATCAGGCGCTGGTAATGCTGCGGGGTGATGCGCAAATCGCCACCGCCAGGCAAGCTGACTTTCATGCCGCGTTCGCGACCGTGGCCGTAGGAATCGGGGCGTCCGGCGCGGGCGGGAGCGGGGACGCGTCCATGGCGGACGGCGACCTCGCGCTGGTGCAGGTTTTCGACGCCGAGAGAATAGCCGAAGGCGCGGGCCAGCTCTTCAAACTCCAAGACTTTTTTGGCGTCGGGGGTTTCGTGCACGCGATGGAGCGACTCGATGCCGCGCTGCGAGAGGTAGCTGTCCACGGCGCGATTGGCGGCCAGCATGAATTCCTCGATCAGGCGGTGGGCGATGTTGCGCTCGCTGCGGCCGATGCTGACCATGCGCTGCTGGTCGTCGAAGGCGATGACCTGTTCGGGTAGGTCGAAGTCGATGGAGCCGTGCTCGCCGCGACGGGCATTGAGGAGCAGCGCCAGCTCTTTCATATTGGCGAAGTGTTTGGCAAGCGGGGCGTAGCGCTCGCTCATTTCCGGGTCTTTTTCGATGACCTTGTTCACGTTGGTATAGGTCATGCGTTCGAAGGAGCGGATGACGCCGGGGGTCATGCGCGCGCGTTGCATGTTTCCGGCGGCGTCGAATTCCATGAGCGCGCTCAAGACCAGGCGCTCTTCGTGAGGTTTCAGCGAGCACATGCCGTTGGAAAGCGATTCGGGAAGCATGGGCACGGCGCGGTCGGGAAAATAAACAGAGGTGCCGCGCAGGCGGGCTTCCTGATCGAGTGCGGCGTCGATTCGAACGTAGTGCGAGACGTCGGCGATGTGCACCTGAAGATTCCAGCCACCGTCGGCGCGGCGCTCGACGTACACGGCGTCGTCGAAATCGCGCGCGGTTTCGCCGTCGATGGTGACGATGGGCAGAGCTCGAAAATCTTCGCGGCCGGCGCGTTCTGTTTCGCTGACGGGGACGGCGCGGCGTTCAGCGTCTTCGAGGACCGCGGGAGAAAAAGCGTGGGGCAGGTGATGCTTGCGAATGATGATTTCGATGTCGACGCCCATATCGCCGGGGCGGCCGAGAATTTCGATGACGCGTCCGGCGGGGGGAGCGCCGGCGCGGGAATAGCGAGTGAGCTCGACATTGACTACGGCGCCGTCGAGTTCGGGGAGGACGGGTAAGCGTTTGTTACGCGCGCCGGGTTGATCGGCTGGCAAGCCCAATTTTTCGCGTAGCGCGGGAGTGAGCTCGTCGCCGGGAGGGATTTCGATTTCGTGCTGGATGCGAATGTCGTAGGGGAGAACTACATTGCCGCGCGGGCCGTAGCGGAAGAGGCCGACGAC
>JBBSFG010000281.1:0-5080 GCA_038238965.1 Candidatus Acidiferrales bacterium
CCTGATAAACGCCGTTACCGGAAACTGACCCACTACCAGATTTCCCGCTCGTTTTGCCGCCACCGCAAACAGTTGTACAATCGCATCTGATTTCGGCGCGCGATGCTAACGTTGAGCGTGCCACTCCCGGAGGACACCGCATGGCAGCTTCACCGTCCCACCGCGTCTCCACCGGTGAGCGCATCAACACCGCGGAAACCACCGGAAAACTCCAGCAGATACTCTCCCAGCGCGGCATCCGCATGACCAAGCAGCGCCGCGTTATCCTGCAGGTCATGGACGCCGCCGAGCAACACCTCGACGTCGACCAGATTCTCGCCCGAGCGCAAAAAATCGATTCCGGCGTGCACCTCGTCACCGTCTACCGCACCATCGACCTGCTCAAAAAGCAGGGCCTGATTGACGAATTGGATTTGCTGCACCTGCGCGGCGACCGCCACTACTACGAAAGCCACGGCCCGCGTGATCACATTCACGTGGCCTGCCTGCGCTGCGGCAAGGTCCGCGAATTTGAAAGCCGCCTCTACGAGCAGCTGAAGGAACAAATCGCGCGCGACTTCAACATGAAGGTCACCATCTCGCGCACCGAAGTCGGCGGCTACTGCGCCGAATGCCTGGCTGCCGCGCCCGCGCCTGAAAAGTCTACCGCCCACTGACACACAACTCAGTAGCGCCGCACCAGGTTCCACGAGAGAAACCTCCGTTGGGTGCCCCACTCGGCGTATTTCGGTGTGGGAATTTTGGTAAGCCATATGCAAATGGCCGCCGCGCTCACCTTGTGGCTTAATTGCTTGTTGTGGCGTAATTGCTTGCCGATAGTTCCTTTGGTAGCCTTCACCTCATGCGTTCTGTAACTTCGCCACACGTCATCAACATCGCAGACCTGAGACGCGCCGCCCACCGCCGCCTTCCCAAGGTGGTCTTCGATTATCTCGATGGCGGCGCCGAAGGCGAAGTTACCCTGCGCGAAAATTGCCGCGTCTTCGATGACGTCACCTTTCGTCCGCGCCACGCCGTCTCCCATTCCGGTTGCGAGCTCAGCACCAGCGTGCTCGGCCACGAAATTTCGCTCCCGGCCATGCTTGCCCCCGTAGGCTACAGCCGCCTCATGCATCCCGGCGGAGAAGTTGCCGCCGCGCGCGCCGCCGGAAAGGCCGGCACCGGTTACATTCTTTCCACCATCTCGGGACACAAACTGGAAAATGTGAAAGCAGGATCGACCGGCCCGGTTTTTTACCAGCTATATCTGATGGGCGGTCGCGCCGCCGCCGAAGCCTCCATCGATCGCGCCCGCCGCGCGGGGTTTTCCGGCCTGTTCATCACCATCGACACTCCCGTCAGCGGAATTCGCGAGCGCGATCCGCGCAACGGCATGAAAGAGCTGCTGAATCCTGGCTTGCTGGAAAAACTTCCTTTCGCCGGGCAATTCCTTACTCATCCTGGATGGCTGCTTTCCTTCTTGCGCGACGGAGGAGTGCCGCCGCTCGAAAACGTGGTTTTGCCCGGCAAAGACCCCATGCCACTGACCGATATCGCCAATGCCCTGGCCGCTTCCACGGTTACCTGGAGAGATCTCACCTGGATTCGTGAATTGTGGAGCGGCCCAATTGTTGTGAAGGGTGTTCTGACTGGAGACGACGCCAGGCGCGCCGTCGATGAAGGCGCCGCCGCCATCGTGGTTTCCAATCACGGCGGCCGCCAGTTGGATTGTGTTTCCGCCTCGCTGCGCGCGCTGCCCGAAGTGGTCGCCGCGGTGAATGGCCGCATCGAAGTACTGATGGATGGCGGGGTGCGCCGCGGCTCCGACATCGTGAAAGCCATCTGCCTGGGTGCGCGCGCGGTCCTGTGCGGCAGGGCGTATGCCTACGGCTTGGCCGCCGCAGGCGAAGCGGGAGTCGCCCGCGCCCTCGAAATTTTGCGCGAAGACGTGAAGCGCACCCTGGTGTTGCTCGGCTGCCCCAGCATAGCCGCGCTGGATTCTTCCTACGTCCGCATGCCCAAAGATTGGGCCTCAAATTAAATCAAGACCAGAAGCCGTCGCCGATTGTTCGCGCCGGATCAATGCACAAACGTCAACCCGTGCGGTATGAATTGCGGAAACACATACGCGTAGAGCATCACGATCACGCCAACGATCGCGGCCAGAGCCACCGAGTGCCAGAAAACATAACGAAAAATCGATCCCTCGTTGCCCACCTGGTTCGTCGCCGCCGTGGCGATGCAGATGGACTGCGCATCAATCATCTTGCCCATCACTCCGCCGGCGCTGTTCGTCGCGCACATCAAAATCGGGCTTAGATTCAACTGCTGCGCGGTAATGCGCTGCAATCCACCAAACAACGCGTTGGACGCCGTGTCGCTGCCCGTTAACGCTACGCCCAGCCAGCCGATATACGCGCCAAAAAATGGAAAGAACCACCCGGTTCGCGTGAACGCCAGCCCCAGCACCGCATCCATTCCCGAATAGCGCGTTACGTACCCCAGCCCCAGCATGCATGTCATCGCAATGATCGCGAATCTCAATCGGTACAGCGTGCGGCCAAAAATTTGCAATATATGTCCGGGCTTCAGCCCCAGCACAAGGCCCGATATAATCGCGGCGAGGAAACAACCTGTGCCGGTAGCGGAAAGCCAATTCAAATCGAACTTGGCATTCTCCGCGGTGGGCTTGCTGACCACCGGCGCCGCCCGGTAAACCGCCTTGTGAAGATACGGCACCTCCCAACCACCAGTTTTGAACGCCGGAGTGGTGGCTCTGCCCATCGCCGCCTTGATGCTTGGCAATCCCCACAACAAAACAAACAAAGACAGCAGCGCGAAAGGCATCCACGCTCGCACAAGTACGCCGGGCGTGTGCACGATGGCAACTTCTCCGCGTTTCAATTTTGCCGCGTCCTCGCCCCGCTCATCTTCAAAACGCCAGATGCGTTTCGGTTGCCACACGCGCAAAAATAAAAGCGTCGCCACAATCGACGCGCTGCCCGCCGCGATGTCCACCAGATTGCTGTCCACGTGATTGGACCAGAAATATTGCACGCCCGCGAATGACACTCCCACCACCAGGATCGCAGGCAGCACTTCAAAAGTTTCCGCCCAGGTTACGAACGTGCGCACCAGCCAGAAGGGAACGATGATCGCCGTCAACGGAAGAATTCGCCCCACCATCGCGCTGAGGTCCGATTCGGGCAGGGAAGTCACGGCCGCCAGCGTATGCACCGGCGTTCCGATGGCGCCCCAGGCCACCGGCGCGGTATTGGCAATCAAATTCAAGACCGCGGCCTGAAATGGTTTGAAGCCCAGGCCGATCATGAACGCTCCTGCAATCGCCACTGGAGCGCCAAATCCCGCCGCGCCTTCCAGAAAAGCGCCAAACGAAAACGCCACCAGCAGCACCTGCAATCGCCGGTCCGGCGTGATGGCCGCGATGGAATGCTTCATGATTTCAAACTGCCCGGTGTCGACGGAAATGTCGTACAAGAACACCGCGGCAATCACGATCCACACGATCTTCAGCAAGCCGAATGCTCCGCCGTACAGAAAGCTGGCGACGGCCAGCCTGGCAGGCATTCCAAAAACGAAAATGGCGATAATCACGGCCGCCGCCGCGCCCGCCACCGCGCACAAATGCGCCTGCACCCGGAAGCCCGCCAGCAACGTCAACAGTATGAGGATCGGCAAAGCCGCGACCAGCGTAGACAGCCACCAATGCCCGAGGGGATCGTACACTTGTGTCCAGGTCACGGAATCCTCCGGCAAGAAAGTGTGACGACGGGCGCTTCTCCGCTTGCGGCACCAACAAAGTGCCAATCAGCCTCTTGCGTCTGTGAAATAGTTCCTGGCCGCGAAATTGTCAAGCAAGAAATAAATCCAGCAGCTCGAGCCGCGGATCGTAGCCCCCGGGCATAGATCGCGTAAATCGCCAGTCAAGGAACGAATCGTAAACGGAACCGCAGGTGTGACGATTCTGAGGATTGTGTGAAACGAGGTGCGTTGGCTGTCGGATGCCCCACACCGCGAATTTCCGCGTGGGGATTTTGGCCAGCGACATGCAATCTTCTCTTAACCGCAAGACACTCGTAACTAACGATACCGCTCGCACCCGCATCGAATAGCCACGTTGCCAGGCCTCGCTTGAGACAGGACAAAATGCATCTCTTCACTCCACTGCGCATCCGCGAAATCGAATTGAAAAACCGCATCGTCGTTTCGCCCATGTGCCAGTATTCGGCCAAAGACGGGCATCCGCAGACGTGGCATCTCGTGCATCTTGGAAGCAGGGCAGTGGGCGGCGCCAGCCTGGTCATCACCGAAGCCACGGCCGTCGAAGAACGCGGCAGAATTTCACTTGGCGACACGGGAATCTACGATGATGCCCATATTGATTCCTGGCGGCCCATTGCGGAATTCGTTCGTGCGTCAGGAGCGGTGGCGGGCATGCAACTCGCTCACGCTGGCCGCAAAGCCAGCACTGCCGTGCCCTGGCTCGGCGGCAAACCCGTTGCCATCGCCGACGGCGGCTGGGAGCCAGTCGCTCCGAGCGCGATTCCATTCGATACCGGTTACACCATGCCGCGCGCGCTATCCGTCGCGGAAATCGACGACGTCGTCGCAGCCTTTCGCCGCGCCGCGGAACGAGTTTTGGCTGCGGGATTCGAGCTGATCGAAATTCATGGCGCGCACGGCTATCTGATGCACGAGTTTCTCTCCCCGCTTTCCAACGTGCGGACCGATCAATATGGCGGCTCGCTCGAAAACAGAATGCGCTTCGCTCTCCGTGTCGCACAGGCCATTCGCGAAGTCTGGCCGGAGCGCCTGCCGCTTTTCTTCCGCGTCTCCGCCACCGATTGGCAGCAGGGCGGCTGGGACCTCGAACAATCCATCGAGTTGGCGCGCCACCTGAAACCGCTCGGCGTGGACGTCATCGACGTCTCCAGCGGCGGCACCGTTGCCCACCCCAAAATCCCCGTAGGACCCGGCTACCAGGTTCCCTTCGCCGCCGCCATTCGTGAACAAGCGGGAATTGCTACCGCCGCGCTGGGCATGATCACCGATTCCGCTCAGGCAGAAACCATTCTGGCCA
>JBBSFG010000282.1:0-5032 GCA_038238965.1 Candidatus Acidiferrales bacterium
CTCGGTGTGGCCGCCTTCGCGCTCGGCGAGGGTTTCTCCCACGCAGACGATGGGGGTCAGACCGGCAGCCAGAGCGGCCTTGGTCTTCCTGGCGACCATTTCGTCGGTTTCGCCGAAGAGCTGGCGGCGTTCAGAATGGCCGATGATGACATAGCGGCAGCCGGCCTCGGACAGCATGGCCGGGGAAATTTCTCCGGTGAAGGCGCCTTCTTTTTCCCAGTAAACGTTTTGGCCGGCAATGGCGATGTTCGTGCCTTTGGCGGATTCGACCGCCGCGGGGATGGATGTATACGGAGGGGCTACCACGATGTCGCAGTAGCCGGCTTCGGCGGCGAGGGGCGCGAACGCGGTGAAAAACGCGCGGGTGTCAGCGATAGTTTTGTACATCTTCCAATTGCCGGCGATGACGCGGCGCCTCATGACCTCGCACCGTACTGAGAATTCGCACCGGATTGAGATGGCTTTTCGGTGAGGGCTTCCACGCCGGGGAGTTTTCGGCCGCCCAAAAATTCGAGCGAAGCGCCGCCTCCGGTGGAGATGTGCGAGATTTTCGCGGCTACTCCCGATTGGTGGACGGCTGCCACGGAATCGCCGCCTCCAACGATAGAGGTAGCGCCGCCATCGGTAGCGGCGGCCACAGCTTTGGCGATTTCGAGGGTGCCTTTGGCAAACGCGGGCATTTCGAAAACGCCCATCGGGCCATTCCAGACAATCGTTTTTGCATTGGAAATTTCCGCGGCGTATAAGGCGATGGTGCGCGGGCCGATATCGAGTCCCATTTGATCGTCGGGCGTGGCGCCGGCGGCAACGATCGTGGCCGGGGCATCGGCTTTGAACTCCGGAGCAATCACCTGGTCGACCGGGAGCAGGAAGTTGAATTTTTTCTGCCGGGCATCGGCGAGAATTTTCTTTGCCAGATCGAGCTTCTCGTTTTCGACGAGGGATTTGCCGATGGAGTGGCCCTGAGCCTTGAGGAAGGTGTAGGCCATGCCTCCGCCAATCAACATGGCGTCAGCAATGTTCATGAGGTTTTCAACGACTTCAATTTTGTCGCTGACTTTGGCGCCGCCGAGAATGGCGACAAAGGGACGCGCCGGATTGCTGATGGCTTTGCCCAGGTAGGCCAGTTCCCTTTCCATCAGCAGGCCGGCGGCGGATTGCTTCACGAAATGCGTAATGCCCACGACAGAGGCGTGCGCGCGATGGGCCGAGCCGAAGGCGTCGCAGACGAACAGGCCGTCGCAGAGGGCGGCGAGTTGCTTGGAGAAGGCCTGGTCATTTTTTTCTTCTTCCGCGTGGAAGCGAACGTTTTCGAGCAACAACACATCGCCATCTTTCAGCGACGTACTCTTGGTTTCGGCTTCCGGGCCCACGCAGTCGTCTGAAAATTCGACGTGCTTGCCAAGGAGCTCTTCGAGCTTCTTCGCGGCGGGTTTCAGAGAATATTTCTCGTTGCGAGCGCCCTTTGGGCGGCCAAGATGGGAAGCCAGAACGAGACGCGCGCCCTTTTCCATAGCCCGACGCAGAGTGGGAAGCGTTTCGCGAATGCGGGTGTCGTCGGTGACTATGCCGTCTTTCAGCGGAATGTTGAAATCAACGCGGAGAAAGACACGCTTGCCGCGCATGTCGAGATCATTGATGGTCAGTTTGGCCATTTTCTAAGATTCCGGATACCGGAACTAAAACTTTGCGGCCATGAATTTGATCAGGTCGCGGCAGCGGCAGGAATAGCCCCACTCGTTGTCGTACCACGCAAGAATTTTGACGCAGCGGTCGCCGACGACTTTGGTGTATCCGGAATCGACAATCGAAGAATTGGAATTGCCCTTGAAGTCCGCGGAGACCAACTCTTCTTCGGTGTAACCGAGGATGCCTTTCATGGGGCCGTGGGCGGCAGCTTTCAGAGCGGCGTTCACGGATTCTACCGTCGCGGGTTTGTCCACAAAAACGGTCAAGTCTACGACGCTTACGTTCGGCGTTGGCACGCGCATGGCGTAGCCGTCGAGCTTCCCTTTTAACTCCGGGATGACCAGGTGCAGCGCTTTGGCGGCTCCGGTGGAACTGGGAATCATGTTGATAGCCGCGGCGCGAGCGCGGCGCAAGTCTTTGTGCGGCAAATCGAGGAGTTTTTGATCGTTGGTGTAGGAGTGGATGGTGGTCATGGTGCCGCTGTGGATGCCGAAAGTCTCGTTCAGAACTTTGGCGACGGGAGCGAGGCAATTGGTGGTGCAGGAAGCGTTGGAGACGACGTTGTGCTTGGCGGGATCGTAAATGCTGTCGTTGACGCCGAGGACGAAAGTGGCGTCGGGTCCATCGGCGGGAGCGGATATGATGACTTTTTTAACCGATCCGCGCAGGTGCTTCTTCGCGTCGGCACCTTTAGTAAAGAGTCCGGTGGATTCGACGACGATGTCGGCGCCGACAGAGGGCCAGTCGATTTCGCCGGGATCTTTGGTCTTGAAGACCTTGAAGGTCTTGCCTTCCACGCTGATGGTGTCTTCGGTGTGGGTGACCTTGTGAGGAAGATTGCCGAGTACCGAATCGTATTTCAGCAGGTGCGCGAGCGTGGCAGCGTCGGTCACGTCGTTGACGGCCACAAATTGAATGTCTTTATCGTCCAGAGCGGTGCGCATGATGTTGCGCCCGATGCGGCCAAATCCGTTGATGCCAACCTTAATAGGCATGCTTCCTCCGTTGGGGAATGAAAAAAGTTCAGCCAGCTCTGCTGGAATGCAGCTGTGATGTTGAACAGGAAATGCTATGGGTAGGGCGTAGAAAAGTCAAACGGCGCAAATTTCAGAAGGGGTCGACTACTCCAAAATGGCGCTTGGCATTCCGCATTCGGCATTGTCACGCGACATAAAAGGAAATTGCGCTCGCCTTGAGGAGCGCCTCCACCACTCCCATCTCTGAAATCAGGTACTTACCCTGGCAGCGTGACGAGCCCACGTAGGGAGGAATAACACGTAGCTTTGGCATGCATTGTGCACGTGTTCTTTCTGAAACGAATCGCCGGCGATTGGAGTGCGATCAAGGATCGAGCAAAACGTACCCAATTGGTACCAAGAGCAGATTGGTTTCGGCAGAAGCATTTTCAGAACATAGGTCTTTCCACTGAGCGTCCTGGAAGTACAACGAATCTTATTCTTTCGGCAGCCAACTTCAGCGGTCTTCAAGGAAGAAGCGCCTGCGAAGTGTCCACGGTGATGTGTATTCGAGCGATCAAGGAGAAGTGATGCGTAAAGTTTCGGCGATCAGATTCGGCCTTCGCACAATTTCAGGAATGGCGATCTTGCTTGGTGGGATTGTTGGAGGCTGCGGGCGAGAGCAAACGCCGGTGGTGGTTCCTGCGGTGGTTAGTGTTTCGCCGGCCAATGGAGCGACGGGTGTTCCGGTGGCTTCGCTGATTACGGCGACATTTAACAAGGCGATGAATCCCACGACCATCAATACTTCGACATTCACGGTAGCGGATCCGTCAGGGGCACCGGTGAGCGGAACGGTGACGTATTCAGGGACGACGGCGACTTTTACGTCAACGTTGCTTCTGGCACCCAGCTCGCTTTACACCGCGACGGTCACAACCGGGGCTACAGACGCGGCGGGCGCACATCTGGCCAGCAACACGGTGTGGAGCTTCACGACGGGAACGATTCCGAGAGTAACTTCGACGAACCCATTCAACGGCGCGACAAATATCGCCATCAATCGCAAGATTGCGGCGACGTTCAGCGAAGCGATGAACGGCGGCTCGGTTTCCGCGGCAGGAACATTCTCACTGGCAGTGGCGGGAGTTGGCGGAGTGGGCGTGCCCGGAATGGTGACATATGTCGCAGGAGCGAACACGGCAACGTTCGCGCCGACGCTGAGCCTGCTGCCCAACACGCAATACACCGCGACGATCAGCACTGCGGCGCAAAGCGCGGCAGGCAACAACCTGGCAGCTGATTATGTATTCAGCTTTACGACGGGAGCGACGGCGGACAGCACACCACCTACAGTGATCGCCACAACTCCGGTGTCCGGCGCCACAAACGTTCCGACCAACCAAATTGTTATCGCTACGTTCAGTGAGGGGATGGATCCGGCGACGATCACCGCAGCCGGGACTTTCACGGTGGCAGTTGCGGGAGTGGGCGGAGCAGCGGTCACGGGAACAGTGAGCTATGCGGGCACCACGGGGACATTTACGCCAACCGTGGCGCTGACTGCCAGCACGCAATACACCGCCACAATCAGCAACGCCGCCAAAGATCTGAGCGGCAACGCGCTAGTGGGCGGCGTTGCGCCGAATCCCTGGAGTTTTACAACCGGAGCTGCACCGGACACGACCGCACCGACGATTACGCTTACCAGCCCGGCGGACGCGGACATCAATGTGGCGCTGAACACAGCCGTAAGCGCGACGTTCAGCGAAGCGATGGATCCATTGACGATCAACGCCCCGGGGACATTTAGCCTGGCGGTATCCGGCGTAGGCGGCGCGGCGGTCGCGGGAAACGTGAGCTACGATGCGCTGACAAATATCGCGACGTTCACTCCTGCGCCGAACCTGACTGCGAGCACGCAATACACCGCGACCATTACCACGGCCGCAAAAGATCTGGCCGGCAATGCGCTTGCGACCGGGCTGGTTCCTAATCCCTGGAGCTTCACGACTGGACTAGCTGCAGGGCCAATGGGGCCAAATCTCGGAGCGGCACTGACGTTCGGAGCGTTCGGGGGCGCGGCGGGCATCACCAATCAAGGTATCAACACGGTGATTAATGGAGACATCGGGACAACGGGAGCGTCGACGGTGGTAACCGGCTTCCACGATCTGGGAGTGGGCTGCACGTACACGGAAACGGGAAGCAACATGGGCTTAGTTAACGGAAACATTTTCACGGCCGCGCCACCGCCAACGGTGGGATGCCCGTCCGAAGGCACGGCCATCACTGCCGGCATAGCGAACCAGGCCGCGCTGGATGCTCTGAATGCTTACAACGATCTTTCTCCGGCTTCACGTCCGGGCGGCATCGATCCGGGCGCA
>JBBSFG010000283.1:0-5012 GCA_038238965.1 Candidatus Acidiferrales bacterium
CCTGCGGTTGCCACTGGCATCAAGGCTCTGCGTCCCGACCTGGAAGTCTGGCTCGCGACCGGCGACGGCGATGCCCTCTCCATCGGCGGAAATCACACCATCCACATGTTGCGCCGCAACGTCGGCATCAAGGTTCTCCTTTTCAACAATCGAATTTATGGATTGACCAAAGGCCAGTATTCGCCCACCTCCGAGCTGAACAAGAAAAGTAAGTCCACGCCCTTCGGCTCGCTCGATCGGCCGTTCAATCCCATGTCCCTGGCCATCGGCGCGGAAGCCACCTTCGTCGCCCGCTCCGTCGACGTTTTCCAGGGCCACTTGAAGGAAACCTTGAAGCACGCCGCCGCCCATAATGGCTCCGCCTTCGTTGAAATATTGCAGAATTGCAACATCTTCAACGATGGCGCGTGGTTCTCCCTGACCGATCGCGACGCGCGCAGCGAACACGTCATCCAACTGGAGCACGGCAAGCCGCTGGTCTTCGGCAAAAACCGCGACAAGGGCATTCGCATGAACGGCCTGGACATGGAAGTCGTCCAACTGGGCAATGGCGTCACCGAAAACGATTTGCTAGTTCACGACGCCCATCACCTGGAAGCCGCTTACGCTTTCCAGCTTTCTCAAATGGAAAAGCGCCCGGGCTTTCCCACTCCCATCGGCGTGTTACGTTCCTGGGAAGACGTTCCCCGCTACGAGGACGTCATGAACCAGCAGATAAACGACGTCATCGCCAAGCGCGGCCCCGGCGATCTGAACAAACTCCTTCGTGCCGGAGACACCTGGGAAGTGAAATAGCGCCCTCTCCTCGGCGTCCATTCATCAAGCCGCAATCCGGGCATCTAAAAAACAATTCCTGGAACTTCTGCGCTTGTGTTACATCTAACTCATCAATTTTGCCAAGCCCGGCCATGGACGATTCACACAAATTCACTCCACTACTCCCGCTCGCCGAAGCGGATTCCTTCGCGCAGCATTTTTTCAGCGCCGCGCCGGACCAGGCCGCCAGCCTGACCCTGCTCTACGAAGTCAGTCGCGAGCTGACCTCCATCCTCGATCGCGAGGAGCTGTTGCGCCGCATCGCCCAGCACGTGAAACGCATCGTGAACTATCACGTTTTCACCGTGATGTTGTGGAACGAAACAAGCCAGCTTCTGGAAAGTGTTTTTGCCATGCATTACGAGGACGCCATCCCCGCGCGTTTGCGCATGCGCCTCTATCAGGGCATCACCGGCACGGCCGCCGGGGAGCGCCGTCCCGTTCGCATTGCCGACGTCCGCGAAGACTCGCGCTACGTGCAATTCGATACCGACGTGGAAGTGCGCGCCGAACTGGTGGTGCCGCTGCTGCTGCAGGATCGCCTCATCGGCGTGATGGATCTGGAAAGCACCGAGCCCCAGGCGTTCACCGTTGAGCACGAACGCATGCTGGACGCCCTGGGCACCTACGTCGCTATCGCCCTCGAAAATGCCCGGCTGTACCAACTAGCCCGCGAGAATGAGCTGCGCCTCCAGAACGATCTGAACACTGCGCGCGAAATTCAGCGTCAACTCTTGCCCAAAGGCGCCCGCGAAGTTCCCGGCCTCGATCTCGCCGCTGCCTATGCCCCCGCCAGGGAACTTGGCGGCGACTTCTACGATTTTCACGCGTATGGGGAAGGCCGCCTGGCATTCGCACTTGGCGATGTTTCCGGCAAAGGCACTGCCGCGGCCTTGTACGGGTCGCTGGCCATTGGCACCTTGCGCGAAGTCGTCAGCGAGCGCACTCTGGGACCCGCCAAGCTCCTCACCGCTCTAAATCAACGCATGTTCGGCGCGCGCCTCGAAGCAAAATTCATCGCCTTGCTCTTCGGTATCTACGACGCCTCGTCCCGGCGCCTCACTTTGGCGAACGGTGGTGAGCCCTATCCGTTGCTAGTTCGCGGCGGTGTGGCCACCGAGCTTCAGGTCGCCGGCGTGCCTCTAGGAATATTCGCGGACAGCGCCTACGACGAAATCACTATCGATTTGCTTCCCGGAGACATCGTGGTGTGCGCCTCCGACGGCATTCTGGAATCCGAAGACTCCGGCCAGCAGGAATTTGGCGCGGAACGCCTGCACGCCCTGCTCGCCGGTATCACCAAAGACGAAACCGCCCTTACCGTCGCCGATCGCATCCTGGCCGCCACCGACGAATACAGCGGCGCCGAATCCACTCCCCACGACGACCGCACTCTTATTGTCTTGCGCGTAACGGACGAGAACGCATCCGAATTTTCAAAACTGCCCATCATCTACTAACGATAGAAATTGCCAACGCGAAATTACTAGTTTTCATCTCCCGCGCCGTGAATCGCCCCGCATTTCCGGCACAGTGTTCCCGGCTTGGTGTTGTCCACGTGATGGCTTACCGCCGGCACCGTTTTCATAGACGCGTAAATATCTTTTAGATCCTCATCCGTTTGTCCGGAGTAAAACTGCCAGGGCATCAGCGTATTGAGCTGCCGTTTGCCAACATATCCGGTCCTCATCGCTTTCAGAAATGTTTCTTCCGTGTAGTCCTCGATTCCGGTTGCATCTGGCGTGATGTTCGCGCTGGCGATTTTGCCCGACGGCTCTTCAAATATCTGTCCTCCTGCAAACTTCATGGGCAGTTCCGGCCGCCCTTGCTTGAGCGGCGTATGACACTCCGAGCACACCGCTATCTCCACCAGGTAATTTCCCCGGCTTACGGGAGTGGACAAATCGGCCTGCACCACACCGCTAATCGGCTCAGGCACTCCGCGAACCAGGTACTTCACCGGGAAGTGCACGTCGGTAGCCGGCAATGGATTTCGTATCGCTGGCAAGGATCGAAGATATACAACGACAGACGCCAGGTCCTCGTCGGTCATATGGCGAAAATGGGAATATGGCATCAGCGGAAACAATGTGCGGCCGTCGTGCCCAATGCCTTCGCGAATCGCGCGCGCCAGTTGGTCGTCCGTCCACGTGCCAATGCCTGTTTCAGGATCCGGCGTGATATTCGAAGCCACCAGCCTTCCCGGAAAACCCGGCAAGGGGAAAATTTGCCCTGCGCCCTTCATCGTCGCTACTGGCTCCTGGCCGTTGGGCCCATTCTTAAAAAGTGTGTGGCAATCCGTGCATCCTGAAACATGTTCCGCAAGATACGTGCCGCGCTTCAATCGCTCCGCAGTGGCATCAAATTTCCGGTCGGTCAGCGGACGCGATTTTGATCCAATAAACGGACGCCATCCAATCGTCGCGGTGATGCCAATCGCCGCCAGTACCACCAGCACCAGCACGGTAATTCCGACACCCTTCATGAATTTCGCCATCGACGCTCCCTGGCTTGGTTTGTAATCAGCGAATTTTACAGCAAATGGATTTATCTGGGGAACGATTCAGCGGGCTGCCGCGACCGGTGTAGTGCCCGCCGCCTGCAGCAACTCGGGATTCTTCAGCACTGGCAGCCATCTCTCCCGCAAGACGGCGAACTCCGGCCAATTCTTCTTGCCCACCGGATCGGACGGCGGCAAACCCAGCTTTTCAAAATTTTTGTACTGTCCCTTTTGCAGGATTCGGAAATCCAGGTGCGGCCCGGTGGAAAGTCCGGTGCTGCCGACTACTCCGATAATCTTGCCGATCTCCACGTGCTCTCCTACGCGCACGTACATGCGCGCGAGATGCAGGTACATAGTTTCGTAGCCATTCGAGTGCACAATGTCCACCATGTTTCCTTCGCCGCCCTTGCGTCCCGCAAACTTCACCTTGCCGCTGCCGATGCTTTGCACCGGCGTCCCGATCGGCGCGCCATAATCTGTTCCAAGATGCGCCCGGTAGATTTTCAGAATGGGATGAAAGCGCGCTTTGCTGAAATGCGAGGTAACCGGCGCGGCAAACTTCAGCGGGGATCGCAGAAACTCCTTCTGCAGCGATTTCCCGTCCGCCGTGTAGTAGGCAGGCTGCCCGGCAGGATCATGAAACAGCAAGGCCTGATATTTTTTTCCGCCATTGTCGTATTCAGCGGCCAGAATTTTTCCATAAGCCGCCGTCTGCCCGTTCGCGTATTTCTTTTTCTCCAGCACCACGCGAAACGTGTCGCCTCGCCGCGGGTCGGTGTAAAAATCCAGGTCGTACCCGAAAATCTGCGCCAGCCGCATGGTCAGCTCCGGCGATTCCCCGCTCTGCTGCACGGCATTGAACAGTGAGTCTTCGATTTCCCCGGAAACGGCATCTATCTCCACCGTGGAAGGAATCGCCTTTATGCTTGCGGAAAAAACTCCATCATGCGGAACGATGGTCAGCACCCGGTCGCCGTCGATCTTGTAATCGATCTCCCGGAGTTCGCCCTCGATCGAGCGCCCCACCGTGATGGTATTGCCCGCGCGAATCTGCCGCAGATTAAACGCCTGCTGCGCCGCCGTCGACGCGTTCGCTGCCTCGGCATTCGTCAGCCCCAGTTTTTCCAGCGCCATCACGAAATTCCCGGAAGGCACCCGCTGTTCCACCGGCACCACCGTGTTTTGCCTGATCTCCGCCTGCGCCACCACCGCCGCCGCGCTTCGAGCCGTCTCCGCTTCCCGCTGATACCGCGCCGTCGCCGCGGACCGCTGCCGCACCGAATACAAAATCCCCGCGCCAGCGGCTGCAACTATCGCCAGCATCACAATCAGTAAACGACGGCTCACCATATCTCGTTAGACGACTGGTATTTGAATTTGGGTGAAATAGCGGCCACTTTACTCACTACGCCGCAAACCAGAACGTACGGAGCTTGATTCAACTACGGAGCTTGTGTCAATGAAGTTCCCTGCAGAAGTTTTTTTCGTCGTGAACACCGACTTCGGCTAAGCACCAAAGCATCGCAGGCCGATCCCGAGCCGCCAAGCCGTGGGCTGCCCGGTCGTTGGGTGCCCCACACGCCGTTTTTGCGTGTTGGGGTTTTTGCCCAGCAAGAGCCAGCGTGAAGTTTGAAAAATGAACGGGGTTCGGCGCGCCGAGCGCCAAGAAAAACTAGTGTCCCGACTGTGAAGC
>JBBSFG010000284.1:0-4992 GCA_038238965.1 Candidatus Acidiferrales bacterium
AGAGCTGCCGGTTGAATTCCACGGTGCGGCCAACCACGCCCGGATCACTGCCAAAAACTGATTTCCATGTTTTGTACGAGAGCACCACTACATGATTGGCGGCCGGCTGGTCTTCTTCCGGGTTGAAAACCCGGCCAAGGATCGGCCTGGCCTCAAACACATTGAACCATTGCGAGGAAACCGTGGCGCCGCGTAAGCGAAGCGGCCAGACGCCGGTGCTGTAGTTGAAATCGCTGTCCATCTCCATGGCGGCAGCGGCGAAGGTTCTGGTGTTGTCGCGTGCCGATGCAAAGTCGGGAGCGGAAACACTAACGCTTTTCATGTTCAGCTTGTCGTAACGGACGCGCAGGGCCACCAGTTTTTCAGGATGGGAAATTCCACTGGGATGCAGTAGCAGGCCGTTTACGATGCTGAAGATGGCGGTATTGGCGCCGATTCCCAAGGACAGGGTGAGCACAGCCACGGCGGTGAAGCCGGGATTTTTGAGCAGCATCCGAAGGGCATAGCGCAGGTCCTGGAACAGATTCTTCATTGGTCGCCTCGTTCACCATAGAAACGACGTTACGGCTTAATAGGTTCCGTAAAGCGGCGCAATTGTTGCCGTCTTCTCGAGCCCAGTTATGGGCGGCGGGCATGCTCGGCGGGATGAGACTGCCGCAGAATCTGCTCTACGTGACGGGCTGGGGCGATTCAGTGCCGTTGTAACGCTCGCGCACGTGGCTGATCAGCGAGCGGATACTGTTCGCCAGTTGCACCACTTCACCCTCGCCGCGAATTTCAAACTCGATCTCGTAATTCCCGGCCGCCGCGTGATCCACTGCTTCCTTCAGGCTTATCAGCGGGCGCACTACCTGTTGCGGCAATACGAAGCTGATCCAGATACTCACCAGCAGCGTGATCGCCGACACGATGCTCAGCGACCATTCCGCATGCGAAATCAGGCGCCGTGCGCGCCGGTGGTCCCCGTCGATGCGATCCCAATTGCGCGCTTCCAGCTCGGAGGTCAGCCGCAGCACGTCCTGGCCGGAAGTCTGCAGATCCGCGGTAATTTGTCGCAGCGCCGGATTTCCTTCCTGCGCGGTCTTGGTGATCTGCGCGTCGAACGACCCGATGCGTGCCCGCAGATCTTCAATCAATTGCTCGCGCTGCTTGTTTCTTGCGCCTTTCAAAATGCTGCCCAGGTCGTTTTCATAAGCCTGCAGCACCGCCTGGATGCGGTCCGCCGGAGCCTCACCCGGTTTCTGCATATTGTCGACCGCGCTCTTGAATTGCTGATCGTATTGGTGCAGCGCGTCCAGCGCTCGGGAAGTCAGCGGCTGGTCCGCGGCATTCAGATCGCGGATGGCCCGCAAAATCTGCTCCAGCTTGGAAATCGATTCGCGATTGGCCTGCAGCGAGGAAGGATCGTACAGCAGCAAATAATTTCGTTCCGCGCGCCGGGCTTCCAGCATTTCGATGGACGCCTGTTGCGACAGCGTGGCGGCCGGGGCATCGAAGCTCACGATGCGCTCCACAATCCTCCCGACCACCAGCAGGTAGTACACCGCGAGAAAAATCACGGGAACGAGGATCAGCCGGACTATCGCCAGGCCGTACGCCACCCGGCGCCTCAGGGAGCCACCCGGTGCGAGCACCTTAAACACTTTTCGAATGCCCAGTCTCATCGCTCAGTTCTCCTCATGCCCCCCGCAACATAGCACGCCAGCCCACCAGATTCACCGTTCCTTGCCATGACCTACGGCGTTCGGGTGGCCCGCGTTTGCCTGTGCGGCACGAACCCGGGTTTCGCTTTGGCGGGGTAGTTGGCTCAGTTTTGGCCTTCTCCACGCCAAGCTTCCGGTCTTTCTCGTGATTCGCTGGAACGGCGCCAGAGATTCCCTGTACGCCCTCGCTCAACCCTCTCGTAAAATGGTCTTCTCGATGAACAGAAGCGACCAGTCCCTTCTGTGCAATTTTTTCTTCGCCATACGCCGTGGGAGCGCGCGGTGATGCGCGGCCGGATTTCGCGCCGCGCCTGGCTGCGGCAGGTTTCCCAGGCCGCCGCCGGGCTGCCCTTCATCGCCCCCCCCAGCCTGCTTTCTGAAATTCTGCAGCGTTCGCAAAGCAACCAGCAAACCACCGAGCGGCCTCCGCTTTTTGAAAACGATCCCACCAAGTATCGCTTCACCCGCGATGAGGATGAGTTTCTCGAAGACATCGAACGCACCAGCTTCCAGTTTTTCTGGAACGAAACCAATCCCGTCACCGGCCTGGTCAAGGACCGCAGCCACGCCGAAGGCACCGACCAGCGCAATGCCGCCAGCATCGCGGCCACCGGTTTTGGCCTCACCGCTCACTGCATCGCCGACCAGCGCGGCTGGGAGCAGCGCATCGAGATTCGTGACCGCGTTCGCAACACCCTGCGCTTCGTGCTCAGCCGCGTCCAGCATGAGCACGGTTTCTACGCTCATTTCCTGAACATCCAGAATGGCGAACGCGTCTTCCAGTCCGAAGTCTCTTCCATCGACACGGCCATTTTTCTATGCGGTGTGCTGACCTGCCGTGCTTATTTCGACGATGCCGAAATCTATGAGCTGGCCACCAAAATTTTCGAACGCGTCGATTGGGTGTGGATGCTGCAGAACAGAAACACTCTCTCCATGGGCTGGACCCCTGAACACGGATTCCTTCACACTCGCTGGAATTCCTACAACGAATTGATGATGATCTATCTTCTCGGTATGGGTTCCGTCAGCCACGCGCTTCCTGTGGCCACCTGGGCGGCCTGGTCCCGTCCTATATTTGAATTCAATGGCATTCGCTACATTGGCGCGCATGCCCCAATTTTCGCCCACCAGTATTCGCACGCCTGGTTCGATTTTCGCGGCCGGCGCGACCGCTTTGCCGATTACTTCACCAATTCCGTGATCGCCACCAAAGTTCACAAGTTGTGGTGCCTCGAGTTGGCGCAGCAATTCCCGGATTACAGCGAAGACTTGTGGGGCATCAGCGCCTCCGACTCCGTTCGCGGTTACACCGCGTGGGGCGGTCCACCGGAAATGGGCCGCATCGACGGCTCGGTGGTCCCCTGCGCCACTGCCGGATCGTTGCCGTTCCTGCCGCAGGAAACACTGCGGGTGCTGCGTTACATTCGCCAGACTTACGGAAATAAAGCGTGGCGCACCTATGGTTTTGTCGACGCTTTCAACCCGCTCACCAATTGGTACAGCGCCGACGTGCTGGGCATCGATATAGGCATCACTATCGTGATGGCCGAAAATTCCCGCACCGGTTTTGTATGGGAACAATTCATGAAAAACGCGGAAGTAAAGCGTGGCATGACCCGCGCCGGATTTCACGCCGTGGTGCCCACCTTGCCGCTCAACTCTTAGTTCCTGGCAACCACACCCGAACTCGGCGACATTCCCGGCCACCGCACAGACGAGTCATTCCGAGCACAGCGAGGAATCGCTCTTCGCTTCTCGTGGCCCTTAGATGCGCGAAGTGATTCGCCGAGGCAGTTCACTTTGCGACTTCGACCAATGCCAGCGCCTGGGGCTGCAGCGTCAACGTGATTTCGCCGTTGCTCACGGCCTGTTCTCGCGCCGCCGGAAGCGCCGCGCTCTTCCGCAACGTCTCGATCTGTTCGCGGGAAGGGAACCGCGGGCTGCCCATTTTCTCGTAAGCTGGCAGCGGCGATCCGTGCTCTTTGTCCACGGTCGTTACTCGCACGTTCTTGCCCGTTTTCAATCCCGAAAAGTGCAGCGTAATGACCTTCGGTGTGCCGGCTTCTTCCGGCAGAAACAGATTCCACACCGCAATAGCCAGCGATCCATCTTTCCGGCGCGTCACCAGCGCGGAATCCGAGCTGGTCTCCAGCCGCTCGTCTCCTAGCCGGTGCAGAAGCGCGAAATCGTTGAATGCTGCCTTGGGGATGCTGTCTTCCGCCAGCAATCCAAAGCCTCCGTAAAATGGCGACTTTACCACGCCCTGCTCTTCGAATACGTCGGAAAACGACCAGTAGCTCATCATCGCCGTCATCCCGTCGCACGCGCGGATGGTGTTCGCCAGGTACGGCCCCATATACGCGGCGTCCGTCACCGCCGGGTTGTTGTCGTACGCCGCGTTGTACTCTGACCAGATCAGCGGAATCCCCGGATACGCGGAAGCGGCGATCTGCTCGTGCACTTTTTTCACCGCGCGGCACACCATCTCGTTGCGCGAAATCTTCTCGTGCGTCCCGAATACATCCTCCGCCGTGTCATTTCCATACACGTGCGTCGAAACGAAATCCACCGGCACATTGTTTTCTTTGCAGTGCGTCAGGAATTTGTCCGCCCACGCCGCCTGCGCTGTCGCCGGGCCGCCAACGCGCAATTTTGCGCTTACCCGTTTCACTGCTCGCGCGGCGTGATCGTATAGCTCGAAATAGGTCGTATCCTTCGGCTGGCCCACCCAGAAATCGATGTTGGGCTCGTTCCACACCTCGAAATACCACTGCGCTACCTCATCCTCTCCGTAACGCTCCACCAGGTGTCGCGTAAAGTTCTCGACCAGTTGTTCCCACTTGTTCCAATCTTTCGGCGGCGCTACGTTCTGCTTGTACCAGAACGCATGTGCCGCGTTCGTATCCGATGTCAGCTTCTTGGGCATGAAGCTCAGCTCAATAAATGGCCGCACCTTGTTCTGCAACAGTCCGTCGTAAATTTGATCGACGTACGAAAAATTGTAAACCGGCTTGCCGTCCTTATCTTCGTCGTACAGTCCTACATCATCCTGGAAAATCGCGTGAAAGCGGATGTATTCGAAGCCGGTGATATCCCGGACCTCTCGCAGATCGTGCCGGTAGCTTTCACGCAGCGAAAGAATGGCCCGCCCGGAACCAAACATCTTTTCCCAGTAATGCGGGAACGGGTGCGCGGCCGCTCCCCCATCGATTTCTATCCGCACTGGAGTGCTTTGCGCGCGCAGCAACGGCTGCATCAACAACGCAACGATCATCGCAAGAATCGC
>JBBSFG010000285.1:0-4954 GCA_038238965.1 Candidatus Acidiferrales bacterium
CTATTCCAGCGCCGCCGGCTTCCGCGTTATTTTCCAGCCGGAGAAAGCGGTCATGACCTGCCGCGGCGCTTCTTCTCCCCAGCCCTACACCGTGGAAGCGTCGGACGCGCGTGTTCTCGTCAAAATCCAGCACAGTCCCAAACCCATCGTCTTTGTTCTAAGGCCGGATGGAAAACTGGAAGGCTCGGGGCCCATTCGATTCACGGGCATCTCCGATGCGGGATCCGCCACTGCGCAAACCATGGGCAGCACTACCACGACCACCACCACGCAGCGCGAATTGACGCCTCTCGAAGCGCAGCAATATCCTGACGCCCAGCAAAACGGTCAGGTTTTTAACAACACCGAAACTTCCACGCAGTCCACTAACGCCCCCACCACCACTCGCCGCATTAATTACGTGAATAAAACCGTAGACTGCAATCTCGGCCTTATGAACGCGACCGGCCCCACGCCGCTCGCCGCCGATGTCGAAAGTCCCATGGGATTGCTCACCACCCTCGCCAGTGGAATGGGCGCTCTCATGCAGGGTGCGACTACAGACCAGGCCGCCAAACAGATGCTAAGTCAAGACAAACCCCCGGCGCCGGGCCTGCGCCTGGGCGGAAAATACGTGGGCCAGGGCGGCTTCAGCATAACTTTCCACCCGGAGTCGGTCACTGTCGCGTGCGGAGCGGCCGAGCTCGCCCACCAGTACACCATTCAAAAAAACACGACGCAGATTCTTCTCAAGATTCAAGACAAAGAAAATCCGCTGACTCTTCAGTTGAAACCTGATGGATCGCTTGTCGGTGAAGGAACTGTCCAAGTAAACGGCAGAGTAATTGTGGGAAGCACGGAAGATCCCAAAAACCCCTTTATCTACGCGCCAAAGATTGCTCGCTGCCCGGTGGGATCCCTGTCAGCCAGCCACTGACACATTAAACGTAAGCACCGCGCGAAGCACCGCGCAAAACATTGCTCGAAGCATTGCTGGCTTAGCGGCGCGATTATTCAAAACGCAGCGCAACGATGGGGTCGATGTCCGATGCGCGGCGGGCGGGCAACGCGCACGCAATTGCCGCAACTACAATCAGCAGCGCAATAACTCCCAGCAGCACCAGCGGATCGCGCGCGCTGCCTTCCGCCCAGCGCGCGAGCACGCGGCTCAGCGCCAGCGTCAACAGCGCGCCGCCCAGAATTCCGCTCCCCACGCTCGCGGCCATCGACGAAAAAACCATTTGCCACACGTGCGATCGCGGCGCGCCCAGCGCCGTGCGAATTCCAAATTCGCTGGTGCGCTGCGCCACCGAATAAGACACCACGCTGTACAGTCCCACGGACGCGAGCGCCAGCGCGAGAATCGCGAACGCGCCGAATAGCCACGCCACAAAGTGTTCCGTTTCGTACTCCTGCTGGTTGGTGATCCAGTGCTCCAGGTCGTCGATCTGTCCGTTGACTTGCTGGTCGGCATCCAGCTCGTTCACCTTTAACGCGATGGCGTGTACCAACGTCAGCGGCGAAACTTCAGAGCGCACCAGGATTTGCGTCCACATGCGCATGGAAACGGTGAACGGCAGAAACGCTTCGGGCACGATGGGTTTGCGCAAACCGTCGTCGCGCTTGTCGGCGATGACGCCCACGATTTGCATCCACCCGGTGGGATCCGGCGCGGCCACATTGAACGGCGGCTCATCGTGCATGTCCGGCACGCGGAAGGAATGGCCCAGCGCGCTGCCGTTAGGGAAGTAGCGCTTGGCCATGGTTTCGTTGATGACCGCCAGGTGCGCGGCATTGTGATTTTCCGTTTCGTCCCACACGCGTCCCTGCAGTAGTGGAATGCGCAGCACTGGAAAATAGTTGGGACTGACAAAGTTGATGTGAACTTTTTGATCGTCCCCGGACGGGCCGAGAAGTTCGATGCGCGATGGATTGCCGTTCGACGGCGGCGTGGCGTTGCTGGAGATGGCCACCATGCTTACTCCCGGGACGGCGCCGGCATTGTCGCGCAGATGCTCGAAGTAGGTGGCTCGTTCCGCCCAGGTTTTATAGGTGTTTTCGTGCACCGGGATGCCCACGGACATGACGTTGTGCGGATCGTAGCCCAGCCGCGTGTGCATCAGGCGGAGAAATCCCTCCATCGCCGCTCCCGCTACGCTCAGCATCACCAGCGTCAGCGCGATTTGTCCCGCGATCAAAACATTGTTCGTAATCCGCCCGCGGCCGCCGCCGGCGATTCTGCGCGTGCCCGACTGCATCACCTGACTGAGGTCCGGCCGCGAAAGTTGCAGCGCGGGCCAAAGTCCAAACAAGATCCCGGTGCCGATGGCCACTGCGACACTGAAAATCAAAACGGGCAGATCGATGCGAATGGCCGCTTCATGCGGAAAGGAATACTTGGGGAGCATCGCGACCATTACGTCGAGCGCTTTGTAAGCCAGCAAAACACCGAGAGCCGCGCCGGTGACGCTCAGCAACACTGCTTCGGTTAAAAGTTGGCGGATCAATCGCCGGCGCGTGGCTCCGATTGCCGAGCGCACCGCAAACTCCTGTTGCCGCGCGGTGCCGCGCGCCAGCAAAAGGATGGAGACGTTGCCGCAGCCGATGGCCAGCAGCAGAGCCACGCCGGTGAAGAGCAGATACAGCGTGCCGCCCAGGTCGTGCATGAAATCGTCGTTGAGCCCAACGACGTGGAACGCGAATTTTTCGTTGGGGAAGTGCTTGGGAGTTTGCTTGGCGAATTGCTCGATCAGCGGAGTAAGCGCGGCGTTCGCGGCTTCATGCGTGATGCCCGGTTTGAGGCGCAAGCCCACGTAGTAGGACAGCACCAGGTCTTGCGTGATTTTTTGCGGAACGTAAACGTCCGCGTCTTCCCACGTCATTCTTGGGCCGGCCACGCCCACAATCGTGTAGTTCTTGTGCACCAGTTGCAGATTTCGCCCCAGCACCGACGGGTCGGAAGTGAAATGCTTTCGCCAGAATTTGTAGCTCAACACCACCACCGCTTCGGGATCCTGCCCGTCGATGGCATCGGAGGGCATCAGCCCGCGGCCCAGGAACATGGGCACGCCCAGAAAATCGAAACTGTTGGAAGACATTACGCAGGCCTGCACATCTTCCGGCACATCCTGGCCGGTGACCGTCAGGCTCCAGTCGCCCTCGAGGAAGGCGTCTTCCACGGCTGGGGATTTTCTGATTTGTTGCCACTGGCCGGTGGTCAAGCCGAAGCCGCGATCCTGGCCGGAAGGGTCTTTCAGCCGCATATGCACCATGCGATCGGAGTGCGCGTACGGGTAGGGATTCATCACGATGGCGTAAATCACGCTGAAAACCGCGGTGGTCGCGCCGATTCCCAACGCCAGCGAAATGATGCCCGTCAGCGCGAAGCCCGGGGTTTTTAACAACTGGCGCACTGCGTAGCGAATGTCGTTCAGCAGCGTGTGCATGGTCGACGACTCCCTGGAGACACAAAGATCCACTGGAGCAAGTTGCATCTCTCGCTCCACGTCTGCGGCGCCCAACTTGTTGATTACATTAGACGGAGAAATTCACCGCCGGTCGCTTGTGTTCGATATCGCAACGGGCTATTCGCAATCGGCACGGTCACTGGGCCATGGACAAGAAAGAGCCGAAGCAGTCGCCTCCGGCTCGCCAATCGTCTTGTGCTGCCGCTATGATTTTATGAACGCCAGCAGGTCGGGGTTGATCTGCTCGGCGTGCGTGGTGGGCATGCCGTGGGGGAATCCCGGATAGGTTTTCAGCGTGCCCTGTTTCTGACTGTGCTCATACATGGTCTCCTGAGAAAGTTTGTAAGGCGGGCGTGGGCCCAACCAACTCCTCAATTCATTTTTCACGACTTGATACCACGCGAGAATAGCATTTGTTGCGTTAATTGCAGAAAAACGTAGGACCACGCCGCCGTCCGGCGCCTCAGAATGGTCCCCGGGGTGTATCAGAACGAGCGAAAAAAAAGCTGAGGCGGCCAAAAACCCGCCTCAGCGTCCACTGCACCTGATTATTTAGACTTCGAGCAGTGGCTCGCCGCTTCTTTCCAAGCGCCACCCTCGTTGACCCAGGTATCGGTGCAGATCACCGCGCGGTTGCGATGCTCGCCGTGGTGCATATCGTCATACGTATCGGTGTAGCGCGCGATGGCCACGTTCCCGTGGGCGATCACTTTCAAATCACTGATGGTCATGGTGTTGGTCTTGTTATTGGCCGGATCGGCGGCGTCGGCCAGTTCTGCCGCCTTCGTCTGCCACTCCCCGAAGCTCGTGCCCCCAACGAAATCATCGGCCAGATTCGTCTTCATGTACGATACGTCGTTTGCTAAGGATGCCTTGACCCCGTCGTTTTCGAGCTTGGTGACTGCGGCAACGCCATCGGCGTTATTCACCTGACTGCTCAGAACCGGAAACAGCGCGGCCACCCCGGTCAGGCAGATGGCTACCGCGATTGGAATCTTGATTCTCATGTGAATCCTTTCTAAACTGGACTTGCGATTGGACTTCCGTGTGCCACATCGTATGCTTCTCCCCTGCTGGGCGCAATAAGGCCGGGCCACGGGAGACTGGGTCAAGGTTACCGAGAGGGCATTATTGCGCAGCGTACCCAAACATGCCCGGTGGCGTCAAAACTGGTATAACAGAAGTGTCTAGTAACGAACAGCGTTACAGTTGATTGTCAGCCTATATTCGAATACTGTGGAGTTTCTTCTTGTCCGGCCTTAACCCGCATGTCGAAGTTTCGGGAGCTCAAGATGGCCGATGAAGCTTCTGTTTCGCTCGAGTCGATCCTTTATACCGAGGAGCTAAGCAAGCGTCCTTCGCGTGCTCCTGATTTCGAGCAGGAAAATCGCGCGCTCGTCGGTCTTGCCCAGGCGCTCAGTGATTCCCCACAAACCATTCTTCAGAAACTGGTCGACACCGTTCTGGATACTCTCCATTGTGGCTCCGCGGGAATCAGCCTGCTTTCC
>JBBSFG010000286.1:0-4940 GCA_038238965.1 Candidatus Acidiferrales bacterium
ATCTTGTGCTTCACTTCTTTCGCCATTTCGCCTTCCATGGCGCCCGGCTTGCTTACCCGGCAACCGGCGATCGCCAAGGCGCAGCAAAGTAGAACAGCTTTCCTACTGGCTTTCATGAATGGCCCTCAAGACCGTTCGACGTAAACAGCGCCGCAACGTATGCCGGATAAGACCGGTCAACGTTCAAGAATAATTCCGGCGACAAAAATGGATTAACCACAGCAATCGCTAATGTCCTGTTAACGCCCGGCGTCAGATAGCGCCTTTTCGATCGCCTCCGTTACCTGCGGAGAATCGGGCGTGACCTTGGGCTCGAAACGGGTAATCACGTGGCCATCCGGGCCGATCAGGAACTTGGTGAAGTTCCATTGAACGTCGCCGCCCGTTTGCGGATGAGCCGACTTGTCGGTTAGAAATTGATACAGCGGTGACTGGTCATCGCCCTTCACCGAAACCTTGGCCATCATCGGAAACGTGACGTGATATTTGGCGCTGCAGAACGTCTTGATTTCCTGGTTCGATCCCGGCTCTTGCCCGCCAAAGTTATTGGCCGGCACCCCGACAATTACGAATCCGCGGTCTTTGTATTTCTCATAAACGGATTCAAGAGCTGTGTATTGCGGCGTAAATCCACAGCGGCTGGCGACATTGACCAGCAACACCAACTTGCCTTTGTAAGCTGCCAGAGGCGCAGGCTGACCGTCAATGGAGTTCAGCGTAAAGTCGTACACACTTTTTCCGGCAGCCATCAGCGTGGCACCGAACAATAAAAAGCAGCACAGCAACTTAAGCATATTTTCCCCCTGTATTCTTTTACCCTGTCGCAGGCGTTCCCGGCAAATAATATTGGACGGAGCCCGAGTGTTGTGGACCCGGCCAGTTCTGGGTGCGGTTTTCCAGCAAATGTTATTGAGCGGCCGACCGGGTGTGGTATAGACTCCGCAGGCTGGCCCGAAGTGTTTTCTCTTCAATAGTTTCCGCTTGGAGGTGCGATGCTGTCTGCGATCGTAACGGTGACTCACCGCGTCCTTGCTCCTATTGATCTGGTTATCATCGGAGTTTATTTCGTCATCATTTTTGGCATTGGGTTTTATTTTGCCAAGAAGGGCCGGACCTCAGAGGATTATTTCCTGGCCGGCCGTAACATCGGATGGTTCGCCATCGGCGCCTCGCTCTTCGTTTCCAATATTTCCACCGAACATTTTATCGGCCTGGCCGGTTCCGGCGCGACCTCGGGGCTAGCAGTTGGAGATTTCGAGTGGCTGGCGTGCATGATGCTGCTCCTGCTCGGGTGGGTGTTCGTGCCGTTTTATCTGCGCTCCAACGTATTCACCATGCCGGAATTTCTGGAGCGGCGCTTCAATCGAAATTGCGCAAATTATCTCGCCACCATTTCTGTAATCGCATATATCTTCACGAAAATTTCAGTGCACCTGTACGCCGCGGGCATCGTGCTGGAGCGCGTGGTCGGCTGGAATCAATGGACCGCAGCGGTGATTCTGGTGATCGCCACCGGCGTGTATACCATCGCCGGCGGACTGGCCGCGGTCATCTACACCGACCTGGTGCAGACCCTGATTCTGCTGGCCGGCGCCGTGGTGCTCACGTTGATCGGACTGGATAAGGTCGGTGGATTTGCCGGGCTGCGCGCCAATTTGCCGGATAGTTTCTTTCACATGATCAAGCCCATGTCGGATCCGGACTTTCCATGGACCGGTATCGTGTTTGGCGCGCCAATTCTGGGCATCTGGTACTGGTGCACCGACCAGGTAATCGTCCAGCGGGTTTTGTCCGCCAGAGATGAAGGGCACGCCAAGGCCGGTACTATTTTTGCCGGATTCCTGAAAATCCTGCCGGTGTTCCTGTTGGTGCTGCCGGGATTGATCTGCTACGCGCTGTACCCGCAACTTTTCACCCTGGTGGACGGCAAGGTCACCAACGGAGACATCGCGTTTCCGACGCTGGTGATTAATTTACTTCCCGTCGGCCTGGTCGGCCTGGTGATTGCGGCTTTGCTCGCCGCTTTGATGGGCGCCATGAGTTCCGTTTTCAATTCCGCCTCCACGATGATCACGCTCGATTTTTATAAAAAGGTGCGCCCATTAGCGAGTGAAAAGCAGCTGGTGAATTTCGGCCGCATCGCCACCGGAGCCATGGTCGTGCTGGGATTGCTGTGGGTGCCATTCATTCACCTGCTCAGCGCGCAACTTTATATTTATTTGCAAAGCGTGCAGGCGTATATCAGCCCTCCGATCGCGGTGTGCTTTATTTTCGGGATTTTGTGGCCCCGCCTGAATGGCGAAGGCGCGATCAGTTCTCTGCTGGTCGGATTCGTGCTGGGTTCGGTGCGCTTTGTTTTTGAAGTGCTGGATAAAACCCGTCATTACACTTCTCCAGCGCTGCGCTGGCTGGTGGGTATGAATTTCCTGCATTATGCCGTGTTTATGTTCGTAGTGTGTACCGTGGTGTTGATCGGCGTAAGCATGCTGTATCCCGCGCCGGCGCGAAAGAAAATCGCGGGATTAACGTTCGCGACAGTGGACGACAAGCTGGAAACCATGGATGCACAAACGCCGCATCTGCAGCGGGAGACGCGCGCGGAGCACCTGACGAATCTGGGTTTTACGGTCGTGCTGATTGCCGTGGTGTTCGGATTATGGATTTATTTCCGATGAGGCAGATGATCGATAGATTATGAGCGGGGTATCGATTGTCGCGTTGCGGCCGAACGTCACGCAGGCAGAAGCCATGCGGGAGTTCTCCAAGCACGGACTTTCGTCTTTATATTGGCGGATGAAAGCCGGATCGCTGCAACGTATCGCGGTGGCCTACGTGCCATATCAATTTTATGAGGTGCGCTACGAGATGACCCGTGCGCCGCACACGCGCCTCTTTGCCATGGACGCCGTTGACGGTTCACTCGACCTTTTCGAGTTTCCGCAATTGCCATGTTGCCAGCATTTATTGACGGTGGACACGCGCAACCGGCTCACGCCGTGCCTCTCGGGGCCGGCGGCCGATGAATTGCTGCGGGAAAAAGCGCTGCGCGCGATTTTTCAGCAAGGCATTTTTAAAGTGCGGGAGCAAAGCTTCCAGTTTTCGCGGCAACCGGATCTAGTGCATTTGCCCTACTGGCTGGGCTTTTACGCTGCCGGTGAAATCGTCCGCTGCCGGGTGATGGATGCGGTGCGCCGGCGCATCGAAGGCGCCAAAGCGTCGGCATTTTTTGAGCAATGGCTGGCGGCCTGACCACGGAAAATCAAAGAATCGTGAATCCCCGGCCTGCGCCGGGTTCTTTCTGGAGAAAATTCATGCGGGATATCGTGCGACGAGCTTTGGCTGGATTTCTGTTTTCCGTAATGATTTGTGCCGCGGCCAGCGCGCAGGGCTGGCAGCATCTGGGGAATGTGCAGCATGTCGAGAAACTCCCCGATGGCATAGAGCTCACCGCTGGAGCCGCTAAGGTCCGCATCACCGCGTTTCGCAATGGAATCGTGCGTGTGCGCGTGGCGCCAAACGGTACCTTTCCAGCGGCTTTTTCCTGGGCAGTAATTCAAGCGCCGGCTATTCCGCCGGTAGTAATTGACGACGCGGCAAACGAAGTGCGCATGACCGCGGGCGACATTCACGTGGCGGTCAACAAGGCGCCGCTGTTGATTAATTTCGTGGACGCCGCCGGCGCGGCGGTGCTGGAGGACCAACCTTCGTTGCCGATGGCCTGGGATGGAGAAAACATTCACATCTGGAAGCGCATGCCCGCGGATGAGAGTTATTTCGGGCTGGGCGATAAGGCCGGGCACATGAATCGCCGTAATCGCGCCTTCACGATGTGGAACACCGACGAGTTTGGGTGGCAGGAATCCAGCGATCCGCTGTACAAGACCATTCCGTTTTTTATCGGTTTCCGTAACGGGTCAGCCTACGGGGTGTTTTTCGATAACGCGTATCGCAGCAGCTTCGACTTCGGCAAGGAATCACCGGATTATTTTTCGTTCGGGGCTGTCGGCGGGGAATTGAATTACTACTATTTTTCAGGGCCGGAACCGAAAAAAATAATCGCGAATTACACCGCGATGGTGGGCCGGACGCCGCTGCCGGCGCTGTGGACGCTGGGCTTTCAACAAAGCCGCTACAGCTATTATCCGGAAGCGCGCGCGCGCGAAATCGTGCAAACCTTTCGGCAGAAGAAGATACCGCTGGACGCAATTTATTTCGACATCGATTACCAGCAGGGCAACGCTCCCTTCACGATTAACCGCAAGTATTTCCCTACATTTGAAAAAATGATTGCGGACTTTCGCGGGCAAGGCGTGCACACCGTGCTGATCACCGACCTGCATATCAAGAAGGACACTGCCGACAACTACAGGCCGTACGAGACCGGAATGCAGCGGGATGTGTTCGTCAAGAATCCGAACGGCAGCGTATTCGTTGGCGCGGTGTGGCCGGGCGAAAGCGTGTTTCCCGATTTCACGCTGGCGAAAGCGCGGGACTGGTGGGGCGAACAATATAAGAGTTTCGTGGCCATGGGAGTGTCCGGTTTCTGGAACGACATGAATGAGCCTTCTGTTTTTCTACGCGCGGACAAGACCATGCCGCTGGATGTGGTACACCGCCTGGATAACGGCACCACGCGCGATCACCGGGCCATCCACAATGTTTTCGGTATGGAAAATGTTCGCGCCACATATGAGGGCTTGCGTAAATTGCAGCCCAACGAGCGGCCATTCGTTCTGACGCGCGCGGCTTATTCCGGTACGGAACGCTATGCGGCTACCTGGACGGGAGACAACAGCAGTACGTGGAATCATTTGTCGATGAGCACGCCGATGCTGCTGAGCCTGGGGATCTGCGGCTATTCCATGGCAGGAGACGACATCGGAGGGTTTGCGGGAACACCTACTGCCGATTTGCTGACTCGCTGGATCGAAGTGGGCGCG
>JBBSFG010000287.1:0-4934 GCA_038238965.1 Candidatus Acidiferrales bacterium
ACTGACCTGAAGGCTTTTTCCATTTCCGGCAATAACAAATCGTAACGCCGGCTATAACCTAAGGCACGCTGCACGGAAGTTCGCTCCCCTAACGGATCGAGTTCTTCCGCACGGTGGGCCTCCGCAATGCTTTCATCAAAATGCCCGTTGTATGCCAAAAAATGGGCATAGACGTTATGGAGCTCGGCGTAATGGGGATCAGCTTCGATTCCAAGCCGAATTTCTCGCTCCGCTCCTACCCAATCCCAGTCGTAATACATCAGTTTGGTGGCGAGCGCGTGATGCGCCCCTGCCGAGGAGCCATCCAGCGCCAGGGCCTTCCGGGCGGCCTCCTCGCACAACTTCCATGCGTCTTTCGACCCGATGTCCCCAGCTCCAGCCAGAAGGCCGTAGTAATTGGCCAGTCCGGCGTAGGCTGCCGCATAGCTTGGATCGAACGCAATAGCCTGCTGGAATTCTTCACCACTTTTCTTTAAGTCGTCAGAGTCGCCGCGGAACATCTTGCTACGCATCCAATGACCGTGTCCCTGAACGTAAGCATCGTATGCGCGGGGGTCGACCTGATGACTTTGCCCAAGCTTCTGGCGGTCGCTCGTAGACAGCCCTGCCTGAACTTTAGCAGCGATGGCCGTTGCAATAGTGTTTTGCAAGATCAGGATATCCCGCATTTCGCCGTGGTAATCATCAGCCCAGATGTGCCGATCTGTCGCCGCATCGATAAGTTGTGCGGTGATACGTACCTGGTCGCCCGAGCGCAGGACGCTGCCTTCGACGAATGCGTCAACATTCAGGCGCCGGCCGATTTCCGGGATGGACGCGTCTCCATTTTTAAAGCGCATAACCGACGCAGCCGAAACCACTCGCAACGTGCTGGTCTTGGCCAGCTGGGTGATCAGCTCGTCCGTCAAACTGTCGCTGAAATACTCCTGTGACGGATCGCCGGAAAGATTGCGAAGCGGCAAAACTGCGATCGATTTGACGTTCAGCTTCGGTTGGCTGAAAAATGCGTGCTGGTACCGCACCGCGAAAAGACTGGCTAGCAGCAGACAAACCGTGGCAATAGCGATGACTTCGGCTCGGGGCCGCCAGAATGGCGGTCTGGAGACTGAGTGTTTCGCGACATCCGGCCCTGGGATGGCAGTCCCCGGCGCAATCGGGTTTGCGACGTCTATTACACCCTTAAACCGGTACCCATTTGGCAAGGTCTCGACAAATTGGGGATGGTCCGCCGAATCATTCAGCGCATCGCGGATCTTATTAACGGCGGCGTTCAACCCGTGGTCAAAATCCACAAAAGTATCCGGATTCCAAAGCAGCTTTTTTAGCTCATCACGAGTGACAGTCGTACCCGCGCGTTCCAGCAATATCACCAGGACTTGAAAGGGTTTCGGCTGCAACTTGATTCGAAGCCCGAACTTGCGCAACTCCTGACCCGCCCGGTCGACGTCGTATGCGCCAAATCGGATTACCTTTCCCGTATTTTGATTATTTGTCATCAAAGTCGTCAATTTCCCAGCAGGGTACCACCGGCAGTCGCGTCTGACAACCCCCCGACCCAGAAACTCGAAGACGCAAGTTCCCTTGACTCAATAATTTGCCTGGGAACCCATAGATGCGGCTCCAGGCATTGACCGCGCGGTATGTGCGCTCCCATAGTGCCCGCCATCCGCTGGCCACTTCCGCCGGCAACTCAGGAGTAATGCACAAGATGAATCGACATCGGCAAGATTTCTTAGGCATGAGACGAAGAGCGCAGGCGAAGCTGTCAGTACTCGCCTTGGTTCTTCTGTTTGGGGGATGCGGGGGTGGCCACGATACCGGATTTCAGCCTCCGCCCGCGGGCGTAAGTGTGCAAGGCGCATGGGAAATCGTCTTTCATTCCGCGGTTTCACTGAATGATTACATCGTGCTGGAAACGAACCTTACTCAGGCCGGCACTCATGTTTTCGCCGGAGCACCCAGCGCGCTCGTCTACCAAGCGAAGCCACAGGCTCCAAATTCAGCGTTGATCCAGTTGTCCCGTTTAGGCGGACGTTGTGACACCAACGGAACCGACAAAGTCACCTTTGATGCCACGATTACCAATCCAACTCCCTCTAGCGAAACCCTAGCTTTTACATTGATAGAAACCGGCGACTTGGGATCTGCCACCACCACCGCTTCCGTCTCAACCGATGGGACCCAAATCAGCGGTGATTATTCCACGCCGGCATCGTGTGGATTCCCCGAAGATCACGGAACTCTTAGCGGGTTTCAAAGCTCACTGGCTTTCGTCGACGACTTCTCCGGCACGCTCAACAACGGCGCCGACTTTGTCTCCGCTTTCGCTGAGTCCGGAGGTAATAATCCGCTCAATCTTGTTTTCTCAGGCACAGACAATGGGGCTTCGCTTATTTTGCACGGATCGACGGTCGGATTTGCTGTCGAGCTCAATGGCTCTATCGATGGTCAACCCGTGAAATGGTTCGACGTATACAACCCTACGCTCAATGTCTTTCAGATTTTTGGTCCCGACGGCAAACTCCTCGGTTCGCTAAGTGAAAGCATGTAGGTGCAGCCGACTGGATTTGTGGCGCGCCACTGTTGTTAGAGATTCAAGGTTCTTAGTTTTATTCCGCGCGGCGTTCTCAGGCCGGCGCGCGGTGCAGGTGAAGCTTGTAGCCTGAAATAAAACAGAAGGAGTCTTTCATGATAGCCATTGGTAAAAAGTTAGTCGCATCCGTTTTGTTCACAGGTCTCGCGACGTTGGCGCTGCCAGCTGCCCCGGGCATGAAGGGTGACGCAGAAAACAAACTACATGCAGTTCATGCCAAACGGCAGCATCCCCGGAAGGATGACGACATCAAGTTGAATTGCAGTGACTCGAAGAAAAAACAGACCCTTTCCGCATTGCTCGCCAAACTGAATCCCGATCATCCCTACACCATTAGAGTGACTGGGGCCTGCCAGGACAATGCGACAATTACTAATTTCACCGACCTCACCCTGATCGCGGAACCAGGCGCTTCCATCACCGATGCATCCGGTGGACAAAACCCTGTGATTTTTGTAGGACGCACCACCACCTTTGAAATGCAGGGTTTCACGATCAACGGGCAAGCTGTCTGGTGTTTGGACAACAGCACGTGTTTTTTTGCCGGCAACACCTTCCAGGATTCAGCAGATGAGGGAGTTTCCGTCGATCAATCCAGCGCCGACTTTATTGGCGACACCTCACAACACAACGCCGGCCCAGGATTCAGGATTACGGATGCTGCGGTAGTCAACATGGATACCGTGAGCCTGGTCAATAACGGTGGAAATGGCGCTTTTATCGGTTACGGTTCAACAGCCCTGGTCGGCAATTCGACGGTGCAGAATAACGGCGCTCAGGGCTTCAGAGTATCCACCCACTCTCTCATTACTTTGGCCGGCAGTAACGTCAGCAATAACGGCCAGGACGGGGTCTTTGTTCTGGTAGGCTCCGAAGGCCTTTTCAACGGAAACACCATAACCAGTAACGGCCAGGCAGGAGTTCGCGTGCGGGATTTGAGTATGGTGACCTTTCCGGGCGGAAGCGACGTGACTGGCAACCTTGGCGGAACAGATGTCGTGTGCGAAGGCCAGTTTGGCGCCGCACGTGACACCGCCACTTCCATCAATGGCGGCACTAGCAACTGCATCCCCGAGTGAACGGGTCTAAGCAGCTATTACGGAAGCGGGCGATCTTCTCGCTCGCTTCCGATTCTCGCGGCTTGGATAACTCTTTGCACCTGTGCGGACTAATAGAGAAGAAATCTTGGATCCGGAATGTTGCCAGCAGCGATTCTCAACTCCTGATAAGTTTAAATCTAGAGGTCGAAGGAGGAGCGTTCGGTGTAGAAAAGCTGAACTCAGCGAACGCTGATTCAGAAACACCAAGGAGGCTCCCCCATTCCACGGCTGTGGAAGCAGACCGAGAGTGCCTTGGTGCGCTCCCTAGAGCGCGCCTCGCTGTTGGTGGAACGTGTGGAGCGGTTGATGACCATTCCCGCCGTAGGGCCGATCACGGCGCTAACCAGGGCGCTGGAAGTGGGAGATGTGCAGCGGTTCTCGTCGATCAAGAAAGCCGTCAGCTACTGCGGGTTGTGTGGTGCGGAGAAGAGTTCCGGCAACACGGTGCAACGCACGCCGCTGTCCAAACAGCGCAACAAGCATTTACAAACCACATTGATCGCAGCGGCGAAGATGGCCCCGCGCCACAGCCCGGAACTGGCCATGCTCTACGACAAGGAAAAACAGGAGGGCCATGCGAACCGCGCAACGCTGGCGGTGGCAAGAAAGCTGGTGGCCTATCTCATGGCCGTTGATCGTGGGCAGCGAAATTTTCAAATAGCAGAAACGAGTAGCAACATCGCTGCGTAGAAGGTGGTGGCGAACAAGGAGGATTTCTTCGGCGCGTAACCTGCCGGTCTTGCCGTTAACCCGACTGGGCGAAGAAGCGCAAGCTTCCCATGCTCCCGTTGATAAGTTTCGAGACTGGCAGGAAAACACCAACTCAATCTTCTGGGCAGCAGAAAAGCGCTGCGCCAGCAAATGGAAGTCTGGTTCTATCTAGGAACCACGGCCGAGAGGCCAACACACACGGCGAAGAAATCTGAAAGAATTCACACCCGCGCTCCCCCGAAGCGTGTCGGGAGAGCTTTTGCCCTCTTGACGAAGACCTATCATGGAAGTCGGCTAACCGGAAAAGTGGTTTGGATAACCTTCGACGGGTCGGAGGCGGGCCGTCGACCAGCGGGATGTCGGATCAGCGGAGCGCTCGTCATCACTAGGCTTGCGAACCGGCGGGCTAATCAAGCGCCGTACTGCTTCTCCCGTGAGTACAGCCGCAGTGCCGCGACGGCCATAGCCATTAAAATCGGCCCGATGATCAATCCCGCGAGGCCGAGAACCTCGACGCCACCGAAGAGCGC
>JBBSFG010000288.1:0-4934 GCA_038238965.1 Candidatus Acidiferrales bacterium
AAAATCGAGGGGGCCGAGAGTGACAGTACGGAAGAGGGGCTTTCGGGTTGAGTTGCGACCGTCATGGGCAATTATACTTTTTGTGAATAGTAGTTACAAGTTAATAAAAGGACAGGTTACGGACCTGTCCTAATCGGGAAGGAGGGTTATGTCCCTAGTCGTCTCCGCCTGCGCCGTTTGGAACTGAGATGGGAAAGCCCGGTGTAACCCAAGTCCCACCCTTACAAACCAAGGGTGGGGCACCCGGCCCATATAGGATTTAAGAAATCCGCCGCCAAATAGACCCAGAACAAACGTCAGAGCCGCGAATAACCACTGTTGTATCGTCCAGTTTTCAATCTGCAATCCTCACATCATAAAAAACACGGCATCCACGATTTCCCAGATTGCAAACAAAGACCCTAGTCCGATTGAAGCGCCGTGAATGAAAAGGGTGATCCCGGCTTTAGTCACCGTCTTTTCCGCTTCTCGTTCAGGTCCGATCGGGATTCTTAACCTCATGCTCCGTCCAATCTCTCCATACGCTTGCTGTAAGGCGGCCATCACATACGCGAGCGTAAATCCAACTCCGCTTCTTGTGCTCGTCGCCGCGTTATAGGTCAGCACCAAAATCGCCAAGGCGACGGTTTCGAACTTGGTTCGCGCGACGGACAACGCGCTTACCACAAGCCCCAGATATATAAGCTCAGTGATAACCTGCCACGAATACCTGAGCCAGAGTTTCCACCTCTCTTTCTTGTTGGGAGCCGCCCTGTCCAAGAGCCGCTGCACATCTCGTAAGAAATCCTCGACCGCCGGAGTCGGCGCGGACCACCACCAATCTTTTTCCCCTGCCGTCTTCGCGCCTACAGCAAGCTTGTTCGCAATCTTGTTCCTCAGCTCCTCCGTCTCCTCCGCATCCAAGACCTCGACATCACTTAGAAGATGCGAATGGATAAGCCAATATTGTTGCCGCGACTCTCTTGTAAACGGTGTGCCCTTTTCACCAGGAGGATCATCCGCAAGCACCTCGTCAAACAGGAAGTGCCTCTCATGTTTCTTCCAGAGATTCTCAATCTCTGGCTTTAGATCGACGAGTTTGTGTTTCAAAGTCCCCTCCCTTGCCAAATTGCGCCGATATCTTACAGTTATTAATGCACATCAGCGACACCTTCCAAAAACTCAACATCACGGTAAGGGCCATCTGCACTACATCAGCCTCGGGTGTTATCGACGTTTGGGGTTGTTGAAATACGCGCACGCGAGAGACCTGTTTGTAACAGAATTGAGTAAGAGTTAGAAAAAGAAATATCAAACCCAAGACCCAGGTTCAGACAGCGAAGCTGGGGAACCCGGCTACCCATCCGCAAACCGTTGAAAACATCCCGAGTCATCCCCGCCTGTACCGCTTGGAACTGAGCTGCGAGAATCCCGGAGTAACTCAAGACCCCACCCTTACAACCAAGGGTTGGGGCCACCCGGCGGAGCGAGCCGAATTACTGCTTAGGGGTTCGGCATGCGGCTTACTCCGCTTGCTGGATTTGGCCTCGTTCTCGGTTACAGCCGAGCTGGGCTTTTGTTTGCTGGTACACTCTGCCAGATATATCAGGCAAGTGTCATGGCAAAAATGGTAAAGTTGAACTTGCCTACGCCAAATAGTTGTGATATAAAATAGTCAGAAAGGTGGTGGGCAATGGCAACAACTCCGAAAGCAATGGAACAACTCGAATCGAACGATGCCGGCAGAAGGCGGCTAAGAAGCCCGGCATATCCCTACATCAATTTGGAAACCGCTATAGCACGCGCGCAAGCCTTCTACGATCACGAAGTGCGAAGCGCCGCGCCTATATCGGTGGCGGCCAAGCATTGGGGTTACGAGGCGAAGAGCAGCGCGGCTACTCAAACAGCAGCTGCTTTAATGAGCTTTGGGCTTATGTCCGATGAGGGCACCGGCGACAAGCGGAAACTAAAACTAACTCAGAATGCCTTGAAGATTCTAATTGATAATCGTCCCGATTCCACCGAACGCGCGAGTCTCATCAAACAAGCCGCCCTTGCCCCGAAAATTCACCAGCAGATATGGGAAAAGTGGGGCGGTAGCGTATCCGACGCAAATCTTCGCCATTCATTGATTTTTGAATGGACACCCCCCTTTAACGAGAACTCTGTCAATGGGTTTATCAAGGAATTTAAAGACACAATTGCGTTTGCAAAATTATCTGAATCTGATAAAGTGACCACGGAGGATGGCAATAGCGGGGATACTGGCCGCCCCTCGTATGTTCCGCAGGTGGGCGAATACGTCCAATGGGAATCACAGGGAACACTGCAATTTAAAGAACCCGTGAGGATACTGTCCTTCAGCGCTGACGGAACTCATGCATTTGTCGCGGAAACGACAACCGGGCTACCAGTAGATCAGCTAATCCGTGCGACGACTCCGCTGAAAGTTGCGGCGCAGTCCCAACCTCGAACGACGCTATTGCCGCAAACAACCGTGAAAGAAGATGTGTATTCGCTGCCTGAAGGAAGAATCGTTGTTCAGTGGCCCGCATCTCTGAGCGCCGAAAGCATTCAAGAGGTCAAAGACTATCTGAAACTTCTGGAGCGAAAGATTGCACGCTCTAAAACCGAGGAGCGAGCCAATGCCCAAAGCCAAGAAGAACAGCAATAACCCTATTCCAAAGGCTTCCGAAGAGCCTAAAGAATTGGCAAAAGCTATCCACGCCGTGGCGGAGGAGTTAGGTCCGCTATACAAAATTGAAGAGACGAATGATGCTCTCGCAGAACTGGCGATGGCTTTACGTCATCTTGCTCATGCTAAATCTATGTCGGTAATAGCGCAATTTGGAAACGAGGAAGATCGCGCCGCTGCGGTCGAATATCTCAAGAGTCACTACTACAGTGGCAAGTTCGAGGAAAAATGAGCACGTGGCGGCCCACTTTAGCTAGGCCGCCACCAACTTTTTCAGAGCAAAGAGCACCAGTTACCCAAAATTTTCACGCGTTGACGGGGTTGGCGGGCAAATCGTATAATTGTTGTTTGTCTTTAGAGGGTGGAGGCTTATGTACGCAGTGATCAAAACCGGGGGCAAGCAGTATCGGGTCGCGCCGGGCGATACCATTCGGATTGAGCGGGTTAGCGGAGAAGTGGGCGAAGCGGTGACGTTTGGTTCCGTTCTGGCGGTGCACACCGAGGATAAGAAGGTGCTTTCCGGGTCGCATGCTTCGAAAGCCAAAGTTACCGGCAAGATCGTGCAGCAGGGGCGGTCGAAAAAAGTTACGGTGTTGAAGTTCAAGAAGACCAATCAGTACAAGATTTCTCGCGGGCACCGGCAGAATTACACGGCGGTACAGGTCAGCGAAATTACGCTGTAAGTGCAGGCCTACGCTGTTACGGCAGAACTGCGGTGTTACGGCAAATTTAAACTGTAACGGCAAAATTTAGTTTGATTCGTTTGATTTGACTCGTTAATTTGATTGGGCGGGAAATTTCGCAAGGTTCCCAAAAAGGATTCCATCATGGCACATAAGAAAGGCGGCGGCTCCTCTACCAACGGCCGCGATTCACACGGGCAGCGGCTGGGCGTGAAGCGTTTTGGCGGCGAGTTTGTTAACGCCGGCACGATTCTGATTCGCCAGCGGGGCACCAAGCACCAGGCGGGCGTGAACGTCGGACAGGGCAAAGACGACACGTTGTTTGCGCTGGTCACCGGAATTGTCAGCTTCGAGGACAAGGGCCGGCACGGGCGGTTTATCAGCGTGAAGCCAGCCGACGAAGCCAAATCCGTCGCGAACTGAAGGCATGTTTTTATGAATTCAGGCGGACTTCGGTCTGCGATTTTTTGCGGTCCCGGTTAGCCGGGACCGTTTTGTTTTTGTGACATGATTTTTGCCACAAGGGAGAATGATTTTTCGTGTTTGCTGATGAAGCCAAAATATTCGTGAAGGGCGGCCATGGCGGCGACGGCTGCGTGGCGTTCCGGCGCGAGAAATTTGTGCCACGCGGCGGGCCTTCCGGGGGCGACGGCGGGAATGGCGGCAGCATTTTCCTGGAAGCCAACATCAACGACAACACTTTGCTGCGGTATAGATACAATCGCGAATTCAAAGCCGACCGCGGGCGCCACGGCGAAGGTTCGAATTGCACCGGGCATTCGGGCGACGACATGGTTTTGCTGGTGCCGATCGGCACGGTGGTTTTCGACGGAGTGACCGCAGAGACCATTGCAGACCTGGCCACGCCGGGACAACGCGTGCTAGTGGCGCATGGCGGACACGGCGGGCGCGGCAATCAGCATTTTGCCAAGCCGTGGCACCAGGCTCCGCGCGAACACGAAGAGGGCCGGCCCGGTGAAGAGCGCCACCTGCGCCTGGAATTGAAATTACTGGCGGACGTCGGACTGGTGGGCTACCCGAACGCGGGCAAGTCCACGCTGATCTCGGTGATTTCCGCGGCGCGCCCGAAAATCGCGAATTATCCATTCACGACACTGGAGCCCAATCTTGGCGTGGTGAACGCCGATGGCGGCACCGGTTCGCACGGTACGGAACTGGGGCGCACGTTTGTGGTCGCCGATCTTCCAGGACTTATTGAGGGAGCGCACGAAGGCGCGGGGCTGGGTATGCGTTTTCTGAGGCACATCGAGCGCACTCGATTGCTGGTACACCTGATCGACACCAGCGATTCGAACGACGATGATCCGGTGCATTCGTATGAAGTGATTTCCGGCGAGCTAAGCGCTTTCAGCGCGACGCTGACGGAAAAACCGCTGATTGTGGTGGCCACCAAGCTGGATGCCACCACGGATCGTACGCGCCTGGAAGCGCTGCGCGATTTTTGCGCGAAGAACCAACTGGAGTTTCATTCCATTTCCGCGGCGACCGGCGAAGGCGTCAAAGAACTGGTGCGCTCCATCGCCGACGCGCTGGACAAGATTCCGCGTGTTTTGCCG
>JBBSFG010000289.1:0-4856 GCA_038238965.1 Candidatus Acidiferrales bacterium
CAGTCCTGCGGGCGACGCACCAGCTTTCTCTTTACCGGATTGGAGTGCATGTACTCCAGTTTCTCTGTCAGCTTTTTTCGAGTGTATATATTGAAATCGTAAAAGCGACGCTGCCAGAACTGCCGAAGCCCAGGTCCTTCCTCCGGGAATCGCAACTGCTGCTGATTCAGAACGGAGCGCCGTTTGCCACGCATTCTTCGAGACACCCGTCGTTTGAGAATCTGTAAGACTCGAGAAGGCGTCAACTCCTTAGGTTCGCTGATGATCAGGTGCACATGTTCTGGCATGACCACGTAACCCAGCAACAGAAAGTCGTACTTGTCCCGCAATTCCGCCAGGATTCGATGTAGCTGTTGCCTTCCCGGTGATGATAGGCCGTACGGCGATGCGCGACTGCCCTCGGGCAGCCGTTCGAGCACCACCTGCTCCAACGCGGCCAGCGCATCTTCGCTCCGGCAACGATGCGAAAGATTCCAGCCCACGATCTCCCGCGTGCAGCAGTAGATCGCGCACTCCAGATACGCCAGCCCACGCCTGGGCCGGCCCCTGTGCTACTCATGGACTCCTTTCATTGTGCTTGACTGGCCTCCAGCGGCAGGTTAACGTCACCCAATCCGAGGCCGCTTACTTTGCAACCTTCAGCCCCGCTAACCTGCATTAGTCGTCGCTCTCAAAAAACTAACGTGCGCAAAGGAGTCTCATGATCCGATTTAAGTTCGCTTCTGTTTGTTTTGTTGCAGTTGTTGGGTTTCTGGCTGCCGCTTCGGATTCGCGGGCGCAGGCGCAAGGCCAAGCTCAAGAACCGATGGTTTTTGAAGATTCCGCTGGCGGTTGGAGGGTGATTGAAGAGGGTCAGCCTCCGGTGATGATTCATGCGACCACGGAAAAGATGAAAAAGGTTCGCGAGGAGCATCCCAAAGCGCGTCCGGGTGGGGGCGGGGGGAGTTCTAACCTTTCTTATCACGGCGGAATCGGCGGAATCGGGGTGGAGACAGCCCCCAAGGTCTACCTGGTGCTCTGGGGCTCGCAATGGAACAACAACGACCCTAGCGGAGAACAGGCAATTCTCACGAAATTCTACCAAGGCGTCGGCGGCAGTTCGTGGCTCAACAGCGTGACGCAGTATTGCCAGGGCGTGGCCAGTGGCACGATCACTTGCGGCAGTTCGGGTGCACATGCCGGCAACCCGAATGGCATTTTTGCGGGGGTTTGGGCGGACAATACCAGCGCGGCGCCATCGAAGCCGCGTCAATCGCAGCTTGCGGCCGAGGCGGTGCGGGCTGCGCAGCACTTCGGCAACATGAGCGCGACGAGCAACGCTAGCGTGCAGTATGTAATCGCGACGGCCACAGGAAACAACTCGAGCGGATTTAAGTCGTCCTATTGCGCGTACCACAGCTCGACCAGTTCCACGGCGGGCAACATTGCGTATACCAATTTGCCGTATATGACGGATGCGGGGGCGAGCTGCGGGGCGAATTTCAACGGACTTGGCGCCAACGCTGGAATCACGATCGTGGGCGGTCATGAACTGGCGGAGACGAGTACCGACCAGTTTCCGAACGGCGGCTGGCTGGACTCTGGCGGCGAGGAAAACGGGGATAAGTGCGCGTGGATCTCGTCGGGGCAGGGCGCGTCGGCGGATACTTCGCTGTCGACGGGTACGTTCCCGGTGCAGTCGTTGTGGAGCAATGCGTTCAACGGCGGCGCGGGTGGCTGCGTGCTGTCATATCCTTGAACTAAACTAGGTGAGCCTCTTATGCCGGCGGTGCCACGGGCATCGCCGGCATTTTTCTTCTGAAGCCATCGATAGCGGAAGCCCCGACTCCATCGCGATGTCTCCACCGGTCGATCGCTTCGGCGCCGTCATTCTCACTTCCGATCCCGATAACGCCAAAATTTTCTCGACGAAAAATTCCGCGGCAATATGAAGTTATTTCCCCGCCTAACTTCCGGATACCCCGTCACGCGTCAGTGGTTTAAGGCCACGCGACTGAAATTTGTGCGCCGGTGTCGCGCGTAAGCACCGGCGACCCGTCGGGAGCAACGCTGAGTTGCGTGTCCGCCCCGTGAACTTGAACATACGCTGCGAAGTGAAAGCCCTTCAGGCTAGCAACGGAGGAGTCACTGTAGTAAGCGCGGATTTTATCGGATGCGTCAGCGGCCGTGTACAGGGCGCATGCTTACAGATTCAAGGAGGAATGGGGAGTAGAGGAGCCATTCCTTATTTTGCATCTTGGTTGCCAGCTTCTCGTATGACTCGGCTCAGATTCTGCAAGCCGAAAGGTTTCCCACAGAAATAGAGTCTATTTATGATGTGGCGAAGCGTATACTCAAAGACAATCCCGCATCAAATCGATCCACTTCCGGAGGCGTGTTGAACCCAAGATTAAGATCAATTCTCGTCGTGTCTCTGCTGGCGTCTTTTTTGCCTTTGGCAAGCCATGCTCAGGACCTGCCCAACTCCAAAGACCCGGCAGGCATGAAGCGTTACGAAGGGAGCGAACTGATCGGCTATCGAGCGCCGCAGTTCGATGAATATTTACTGCCTCTGGGCCTTGCTACCAAAATGGATCCGCCTGCGTACGAAAAAAGTATTCCGGTAGAGGGCCAGGTTAGCTTTTACACGTACCTCGCCCCGGCTGGCCGTTCAGAAGCCGAGTTATTCCGTAATTACAAACAGGAATTTCAGCGTCTCGGCATAGCGATACAGTACGAGAAGAGTGCCGGCCAACAGGGCTCATTCGGTTTTGGTACCGCCTTTGACAAGATCGCTAACGATCTTGATCTGGGTCAGATCCTTTCCTATAACGATGCCGATGAGCGCTTAATCGTAGGCAAGAGCCGAGACGCTAAGCCGACGTACTATTTGGTTTTCGTGACCGCTTACAACGATGGCGTCATTCCTGACCGATTGCAGAATAAGGTTTCTAAGGGTCGCGCCATCGCTCAGCTGGTGCTCGTTTCTCCGGACGCGATGGAAAAGAAGATGACCTTCGTGAACGCCGACGATATGAAGCAGACGATTCACGATTCGGGAAAAGTGGCTCTTTACGGTCTTTATTTTGATACGGACAAGGACTTGGTCAAACCCGAGTCCCAGCCGACCCTAGCCGAAATTGCAAAGCTGTTGACGGCGGACCCTTCATTGCGCTTGCACGTAGTGGGACACACAGATAATCAGGGAAAGTCGGAATACAACCTTGACCTAAGCAAACGCCGCGCCACCAGCGTTGTACGAGAACTAACCGGCAAGTATAACGTACCCTCAAATCGACTCGATGCGTTCGGATGTGGGCTTTACGCCCCGGTTGCTTCTAATGAAGCCGAAGATGGTAGAGCCAAAAACCGTCGAGTTGAGCTGGTGCAGTGGTAACACAAGAAGATACTTCTCATCTAGCTGGCAGCTATGTCCTTGTAAGAAAACGATGAATTTGAAGATTAGCAAGCGCGAAATAATTGACATCACGATTGGTGGACATGAGTGGCCGTATTATTCTCGGCGAAGAGTGCGCCATAATGCGCGGCCTGGTTGGCGACCTTCTGAGCAAGGGACACAAGAGGATTCTGTTCAACCTTCGTGACGTCCAATACATCGACAGCTCTGGGTTGGGATTTCTGGTCAGTGCGTTCACAAGCGTGCGGAAACAGGGTGGAACAATGAAGCTGCTGAGACTCACCAACAAGGTCCACGACGTGATGCAAATTACTAAGCTGTAGGGACGACGGGGACAGACGGGACGTTTTCGGTTGTCTCCGCACGCCGGCAAAATGCCCGGATTCTGTTTACCGCTTAGGACAGGTCCCCAACCTGTCCTTTTATTAACTTGTAGATACTATACACAACAAGTATAATTTCCCATGCCTGCCGCAATCCAACCCCGATATCCCTTGCCCGTAGCATCCCATCCGCCCCGATTTCTCTTCGTCACCCCTCAATTTCCCGGGCCATCCCTGACACAAACAAGGTGCCGCTTTTTGTTCTTTTACCTGCCGTGTGTTGGGCAGGGGGCTGGCCCCTCTTTTCGCGCGCTCATCAATGTGTCTCTTTTTGTCTCTTTGGTCTCTTTTTAAAATTGACTTTCTTTGTTTTCAACACTTTCTGGCCTCTTTTGCAAATAAGGGGGGGTGGGGTAGCGCAGCAAAGACTAACCTAGATTTTGGTTACGACGCTTCGGTCTTCGGTGGCGGCGAGAAGCTGGGCGGCGGTGGCGTCCCACGACGGATGCTTCACGTCGGGGGCAAGTCCCACCAGTGGTACAAGGACAAATTGCCGCAGGTGCATACGCGGGTGGGGCACCTGCAATTCCGGGGCATCGATAGTTTGCTGGCCGTAGAGCAGGATGTCGATGTCGATCAATCTCGGACCGCGCGCCACCATTTTCTTGCTGCCCATGCGGCGTTCGATTTCGCGCAGCGCGCGCAACAGTTCTATCGCCGGCACCGTGGTTTCTCCTTGGACCACGCAATTTAGAAACCAGGGTTGCTCGAGCAAGTCCACCGGCTCGGTTTCATAGATTGACGAAACGCGCTTTACGTCAACTCCTGCGCCGGGCAATGCAGCGATTGCTGCCCGCAGATTTTCCTGCCGGTCTCCCACGTTGGAGCCCAGCGACAGAAAAACGATTTCGGGTTTTGGTTTATTTTCCACTGGAGTTGGTTCGGTCCACAGGCCGCTATTGGATTATCATCTTTTTCTAGCTGGCGGTTATGATCGAATCGCTAAACAACAGTATGAACAACAACGCCGAAAACGGAATGGTGCACCTTAGCAGTCCGTACTCATTTTCTGAAACGCTGCTGCGCCTGGAATCTGTTTTGAAAGCCAAGGGCCTGGCGATATTTTGCCGCGTGGA
>JBBSFG010000290.1:0-4811 GCA_038238965.1 Candidatus Acidiferrales bacterium
ATATTCCCGTAGGGGCAATTTCGCGCGCACAGGCCGCAGCCGATGCACCAGTCTTCGATGATGACTTCCAGGGAATTACGTCGGCGAATGGAGCCGACTGGGCAGCCTACCATGCAGAGTGGATCGCGACACTGGCGGCAGCTGGTGGCGATCAAATATTGCTCGAAACGCAAGCCGTCGCGGACCAAGCGAGTGACGCCGTCGTGAGCGTCGGCGCAGGCGTTGACGCAAGCGTCACAGCGTGTGCATTTCTGCAAATCGAGAACCAGGAGGCTCTGCGCTTCCATCAAGCCTTGGGATAAGAATTGATCGAGCGGCACGGAGTCAACGGTTTTGAGGCGCTGTTCGTTGGCCTGGCGGCGCTCGGTGGCGACATCTTCCAGGCCCTTTCGAACGCTGGGGAAGCGCTCGACCATCTGCCTGAAATCGCCGCCGTTGATGCGGACCAGCTCCACGTGATCGAGAGCGGTGCACATGGCGGTGCGCACGCCGCCGCCGAGCAGGCCGATTTCACCGAAGTAATCTCCGCGGGATAAATAGGCGAGGACCATTTCGCCACCGGGATAATTCTCGGAAATTTTCACGAAGCCGATGCGCACCAGGTAAAAGCAATCGGCGGGATCGCCCTGGCGCGCGATCACTTCTCCCGGGGCGAAACGCTGAAGCTCGACGCTTTGCTTGAGGTGCTCGATGAAGTCGGGAGACAGATCGGTGAACATGGGCACGCCGCGAAGATGATTTTCGAGGGCGCGCTCGCGATAGCTGGCATCGATCTGCGCGCGAAAAGTTTTGTTCTTCATCATGATGTCGAGCACGTTGCGCAGCATTTCGTAGGCGACGACATCGGATTCCGCGCGCACGGTGGCGGAGCGCGGATAAAAATTGAGGCAAGTCATTTCACCGAAAAGATCGCCGGGGCCGAGGGAGGCGACGGGATTTCCGTAGTTCAGGTCCACAGAGGCGTCGATGGGGATGGTGCGGTCGCGGGTTTCTCCTTCGCGAACGTCTTCACGGCGATCGACGAGCGTGCTGGTGAGGCGCTTGAAAAAACCCTTCGCGCCGCCGTGAGTTTTTACGTGAGCGATGGGAGTGGAAATGGAAACTTTGGCGGAGCCTTCGACGATATAGAAAGCGGTGGAACCGAATTCACCTTCGCGGCAGATGATTTCGCCTTTGCGGTAGCGGCGTTTTACGATGGCGCCGCGATTCAGCTCCAGAAAAGTGCCGGAAACCCCCTTGAAGACGGGAATCTGCAGCAACTCCTCGGCATCGAATCCGTGTTCGCTATCGGCGGTTCCGATGGAGGTGCCGGCGACGCCTTTGTTGGTGAGCGCGCCGGTGGGGCAGGAAACCATGCATTCGCCGCAGGAAATGCAGGTGGAGTTGCCCATGGGGGCGTTCAAATCGAAAGCGATGCCCGCGGAATAGCCTTTACCCATGCGGCCGAGGACAAAATTATTTTTGATTTCGTCGCACCCGCGGATGCAGCGATCACACAGGATGCAGGCGTCGTGATCGACGGCGATGGCCAGCGAGGAATCGTCGAGGCCGCGCGCGACGGTGCGTTTGGCGAAGCGCGGCTGACCGACGCCGGCGGCTTGCGCGAGAGTCTCGAGTTCGCAGTCGCCGGAGTGTTGTTGGCGCGCGCAAGGAGAAGGATGATCGGCCATCAGTAATTCAAGGAGGGTTTTGCGCGCGTTGAGAACTTTAGGCGATTGAGTTTCGACTTTCATTCCCGGCTCGACGGGGCGAACGCAGGAGGCGCTGAGAACGCGCGCGCCAGTGTCGACGACGCACAATCGGCACACACCGACGGGAGTTTCGTTTTGCAGGTGGCACAACGTGGGGATAGGGATGCCGTTGATGCGCGCGGCGTCGAAGACGCTGGTGTTGGGCGGCACGGAGACGGGGCGACCGTCGATGGTGATGGTGATGAGGCCCGGAGGTGTGGTTACTGTCGCCATTTTCTATTTCTTTCGCCGGTCATTGTCAGACATCGCCAACTACGGCCGTATCCCCACGCGCGGCGTTTCGATTGAGCTGGCCGCGCCGGTGAAACAGATTCCGCTGGGACACTGGGCTTTTAAAACGTGCGCGTCGATTTCGGCGCGAAAATGTTTGAGCACAGACTGAATCGGCGCGGGAACGATCTGGCCCAGGCCACAAATGGAAGTGAGGCTCATCGCTTGCGAAAGTTCGTCGAGCAACGCGAGGTCCGCACGATATTGAGCTTCCGGAACAGCGCCCTGGGTCCAGCGCGCGAGGAGATCGACCATTTTTTGAGAGCCTACGCGGCAGGGCACGCACTTGCCGCACGATTCATTGCGATAAAAGCGTACGGCGTTGAGAGCCATGTCGAGCATGCAGGTGGTGTCGTCGCAGACCACGATCGCGCCGGAACCGAGCATGGAGCCGGCGTCGGCTAGGGCTTTAAAATCAAGGCGCACGTCGACGAGCGAGGCGGGGAGGTAACCAGAAGAAGGACCCGAGGGAGCGAAGGCCTTCAGGCCGCGGCCACCGCGAATGCCTCCGGCGTACTCGAAAATAACTTCACGCATGGGGATGCCGGAGGGAACTTCAAACACTCCCGGATTGGCGACGTGGCCGCTTACGCCGACAAATTTCAGGCCGCGCGAACCTCCCTGGCCCTGGGATTTGAACCATTCGACGCCGCGGGAAAGGATTTGCGGAACGTTGGCGAAGGTTTCGACATTGTTGAGCACGGTGGGTTTTTGCCACAGGCCGGCTTGCACGGGAAAGGGAGGCTTGTTACGCGGCTCGGCGCGGCGGCCTTCGATGGCTTCGATCAAAGCAGTTTCTTCGCCGCAGATGTAGCCGCCGGGGCTGACAAAAACTTCCAGATCGAAATCGAGCGCGCTGCCGAGAATATTTTTGCCCAGCAGGGCTTCGGAGTAGCAGCGGGCGATTTCGGTGCGGAGAATTTCCTCCTGGGCGTGATATTCGTGGCGGATATAGAGGATGCCTTTTTTTGCACCGGTGACGAGTCCGGCGAGGATCATTCCTTCGATGACCAGATGCGGAATGTGGGTGAGGATGAAGCGGTCTTTGATGGTGCCGGGCTCGCTTTCGTCGGCGTTGCAGACGACATATTTGATGGGATCGGACTGCTTACGGACCAGATCCCATTTCATGCTGGTGGGGAACCCCGCGCCGCCCATGCCGCGAAGCTCTGCTTCCTTGAGACTCGCCAAAACGCCGTCCCAGCTCTTCGTTTGCACGAATTCGCGGACTACTCCGTATCTCGCAGCGGGCGCGGGATAAGGATCGGATTTACATGTTGCAGGGGGCGGAGTGTGATGTGGCTCGCCGAGATGCTCGCCGCGGATGACCGCGCGAGTGAGCTGTTCGGCGGCGCCGGCGGTGACAGCGGTAAAAATATGATCGTTCAGCGAAATCGCCGGGGCATGATCACAGCGGCCGAGGCACGAGACGTCGCGTATCTGCACGTCTTCGGCGCGCGCGTTGACAAAGGCGGATTGCAGCGCAGCGCGCAAGTCCGATGCGCCGTTCAGATGGCAACTCATGTCGGCGCAGACGCGCAGGTCGGCCCGGGGAGGAACAGCCAGGTGAAAATGAGGATAAAAACTAGCGACGCTGTGAATCTGGTAAAGCGGCGTTTGGGTGCGCTGCGAAAGGGATTCGAGTTCCGCTTTTGGCAGAAAACCATGACGAGTTTGAATGGCTCGAAGGTCGTCGAAGATCACGGCGCCCGTCTCAATGCGTTAGCCGCCGCGGTATAAGTAAAACACGGCGCGATGTGGAGTGAACGAATCTCTGCATACTACTGACAGGACCGACGAGTGTAAATAGAGCCCTTTGGCTTTTCGCGGCACGCTGCGAAAAAGACAACGCGGCTCGTTGACGAACCGCTACGGCTGACGATATAAGCAAGCAGCCTCATTCGGCGCAGCGAAATGTCCGGCAAACTCGAAATGCGGAAAATGACCACGCCATTCCGGTACGTTGCTTTGTGCGCGGGATTGTTGGCGTGGTGCAGCTGGCCGGGGCTGGCCGCCGCGGGACAAGCAGAGTCCGCCAAATATCTCGGGCCGGGATCGTGCGCGGCGACCAGTTGCCACGGCAGCGTGAAGCCGGTAGCGGACAGCCGCATCCTGCAGAACGAATACTCCACCTGGATCATCAAGGACAAGCACAGCAAGGCGTACCAGGCGCTGACCGGCGAAATCGGCGAGCGCATGGCACGCATCCTGAAACTGGGCGCCAAGGCGGAGGAATCGCCAAAATGCCTGGCGTGCCACGCGCTGAATACCGCTCCCACGCAGCGCGGGCGGCCGTTTGAAATCGCGGAAGGAGTGTCGTGCGAAAACTGCCATGGGCCGTCATCGGCATGGCTAGGCGGGCATACTGAACGGCAGTGGACGCACGAGAAGTCCGTGGCGCTGGGAATGGTGGACACGCGGAGTGTGATTCACCGCACGGAGAAATGCCTGGAATGCCACCTGGGATCGGCAAACAAATTTGTGGACCATGAAATGATTGCCGCCGGGCACCCGGACCTGTTTTTTGAGCTGGACTCGTTTTCGGCAGTGGAGCCGCGTCACTGGAAAGTGCCACGTGAATCCGCGCCCGGGAAACCCGTGAGTGACGGAGCGTGGGTGGGCGTGCGCGACTGGAGCGTGGGCCAGGCAGTGCAATTGCGGGCGTCGCTGGAGCGTTTGCGGTGGAGGTCGGAAGGCGAACGATTCGATAAGAAGAATGTGTGGCCGGAGTATTCGGAGTTGTCGTGTTTCGCGTGCCACCACGCGCTGGTGCCTGCAAAAGACAGTTGG
>JBBSFG010000291.1:0-4804 GCA_038238965.1 Candidatus Acidiferrales bacterium
CTTCGCAGCCAGGCGCAAAAAATCGCCAAGCCCGACGGAAAATTTGAAGTCCACACTCCCGCGGGCGTAGCCGGCGTGGTGGGCACGGATTTTTACGTGGACTACATCAACAACACCATGAACGTGATCGTATTTGAGGGCTTCGTTCGCGTTTGCAACCTCGCCGGTGTTTGCGTCGTGGTCAAAGCGGGACAAACCAGCAGCGTGCGCAACTCCGACAACTCCGGCGCTACGCCGCCACTTAACCCGGCTCAAGCTACGCTGGATGTACTCACCCAGGCAGTCCAGAGCACTGATGTCGGCGGCCCCGCTGGCGGCGCAATCCAGACCGCTCACCATATCGGCAAGGGCACCGCGATCACTTTGGGAGTAATCGCTGCCATCCCCATCATCATTGTTCCGGTGGTCACGCGCGGCAGCAGCAAGACCACTCCTTTACCTCCAGTGTGTAATCCCCAGACCAATCCCAACGGTTGTGGTTAAAAAAGTTCGTGCCTATCGATGTCTGGCTTAACACTATCCGGTGGCACATCGCTCTTTCCGCGTTTGGTCATCCCATTTCGGCAGAGTGCAACGGTATGGCCCGCCAGCCCATCCAATAGGTTGTAGCCCAGGCTCTCTCGTTTGTGCCGCCGCGCGGCGCTCGGGTACACTGAATAATTCGCATTCCCGTCTAATCGCTAGTGAGGCTCCCTTGATCTTTTGCATGCGTAGTCGATGGATTCACGTTCTTTGTGTGCTGACCTTGCTGTCCGGCGGCGCGTCCGCCGTGCTCGCCGGGCCTCCGGATGCCCCGGCCAAGCGCTCCTCTATTCTCGCGGCGCTGCAATCGGAGTTGGACCGCTCCTTCAAAGCTCTGAAAGCGCAAGACCCCCCGGCATACTTCGTCGGCTATACCGTCACGGATACCCAGCGCGCGGATGTCTCCGGTTCCAACGGCGCGTTATTGAACAGCACCGAAGGCCGCAATCGGTGGCTGGAAGTCTCCGTGCGCACCGGCAGCTACACGCTGGACGATTCACACAAGGTAGGCGACCGGCAACAGGCCAACGGCGGCCCGGGCACTCCGGTGCCCACCGATGACGACGCCGAGGTGCTGCGCCGCGCCGTCTGGCTCGAGACCAACAAGCAGTACGCCGCGTCCTCCCAGGCCCTGATCAAAATCAAAACCGGCAAGGAAGTGAAGGTCGAGACCGCCGAAGGCAAGGCTCCCGACTTTTCTCACGAAGATCCTCATGTCTCCATCGGCGAACAGGTTTCCATTTCCGTCGATCGCAAGCCGTGGGAAGAAAAAGTTCGCGCTTATACCAAGGCCTTTCGGGATTCGAAGGCGGTCATCAACTCCATCGTGACCTATAGCGCTCAGGCGCAAAATGCCTACCAGGTAAATACCGAAGGCACGCAACTCCAGTTTGGCCAGATCCGCTACCGGCTTGAATTATTTATCCAGGGCAAGGCGCCCGACGGCATGGACATCAATCGCTATTACAATTTCGATTGGGTCAATCCGGGCGAAGCTCCCGACGACAAAGCGGTGTACGCCGCGGAAGCCACCATGCGCAAGGAGCTCGAAGGCCTGGTCGCCGCCCCCATCAACGATCCCACCGTGGGGCCCGCGTTACTCACCGGCCGCGCCGCCGCCGTTTTCTTCCACGAAGTGTTTGGTCACCGTGACGAAGGCCACCGCCAGAAAGATGTCACCGAAGGCCAGACATTTTCGAACAAAGTCGGCGAACAAATCCTCCCCAGTTTCTTGAGCATCGTCGACGACACCACCAAAAAGAAACTCGGCTCGCAGGAACTGCTCGGCTACTACCAGTTCGATGACGAAGGCGTCCCCGCGCAACGCGTCACTCTCGTCGACCACGGGGTACTCAAGAATTTCGAAATGTCGCGCTCACCGTTAGCTGACTTTCCGCACTCCAACGGGCACGGCCGCCGTCAACTCGGCGCCACCCCCGTTTCGCGCCAGGGCAACCTCATCGTGGAGAGCAGCAAGACGCTCACCAATGCGCAGCTTCGCGCCAAACTCATCGAACTGGTCAAGGCCCAGAACAAGCCCTACGGCCTGCTCATCGATGACATCGCCGGCGGCTTCACCTTCACCGGCCGCGGCCAGCCGCAGGCCTTCCAGGTATTGCCTCTGGTGGTCTACAAAGTATTCGCTGACGGCCGCCCCGATGAGCTCGTTCGCGGCGTCGACATTGTGGGAACGCCCCTCGCGGCGCTCACAAAAATCGTCGCCACCGGCGACACCACGGAAGTTTTCAACGGCTACTGCGGCGCTGAATCCGGTTCCGTACCTGTTTCCGCCGCCTCTCCCGCCATCCTCACTTCCGAGCTGGAAGTTCAGAAAAAAGAAAGCTCCACCGACCGGCCACCCATTTTGCCCGCCCCGGCGCACGATCCCGTAACTGGCCAGGCGGTAAAGACCGGCGGCCAGCTATGAACATCTCTCGCATTTTCTCTGCATTCCTTGTTCTCGGTGCGCTGACCATTTGCGCTTCGTCCACTTGCCGCGCTGCGGCGCAGGAAACCAAAGAACCCAAGGACACCGACCAGACCCTGAGCGCTATGCGCGATGAAATGGCTCGCTCCAAAACTCGCCTCGAACTGAAAATTCCCGGCACCGATACGCCCGTCCGCCCCTACTACGTCGAATATCGTTTGCTCGATCTCGATTTTCGCGAAATCAGCGGCGAATTCGGCGCGCTGCTGAACAGCAACCACTCGCGCAGCCGTTTCATGGACGTGGAAGCCCGCGTGGGAAACTACAAGCTCGACAGTTCCAATTTCATCAGCGATGACGGCTTCCGCGGCTTTATCGGTTCCACCGGTTCCGTCGGCATCGACCGCGATTACAATTCCCTGCGCCAGGATCTGTGGATCGCCACCGATCAGGCCTTCAAAGAGGCCGTCGAAACCTATTCGCGCAAGCAGGCCTATCTAAGCAGCCTGGCGCGCCAGTCGGACATCAACGATTTTTCCAAAGCCGATCCCGTTCACCAGATCGAGCCGCTGGTTATGGCCGACTGGACCAACCGCAATTGGGAGCAGGAAGTCCGCGAAACTTCCGGCGCGCTGCGCGCTTTCCCGCAGATTTACGAGGGCCGCGTCACCTACTACCTGGTGTTCGCCACCGAATACCTCGTCACCAGTGAAGGCACCGAAATCCGCACCAATCGCAGTTTCGCCGCTATTGAATCCGGAATGAACGCGCTCGCCGATGACGGCATGCCCATCAACCATTTTTATTCCACCTATGCCGTACATCCCTCCGATCTGCCCGCGCCCGACGCTGTGCGAAAAAGTTTGAACGTCACCGGCAGCGAATTGATGGCGCTGCGCTCTGCCCCCGCCGCGCAGGACTACACTGGCCCGGTGCTCTTCGAAGCCCGCGCCGCGGCCCCCCTGCTCGCGCAGATTCTTGGTCCGGCGGTCAATGGCGCTCGCCCGCCAGTCTCCTTTACGCCCGTAATGGAGCAACTTCTCAGCGGCCTCGGCGGAAAGAGCGACTGGATCACTCGCATCGGCGCGCGTGTTCTTCCCACTTCCGTAAACGTAGTCGACGATCCCGCCGCGAAAGAATTTCACGGCGTACCGTTGCTGGGCAGCTATGCCGTCGATGACGAAGGCGTCCGCGCACAAAAAGTCACACTCGTGGAAAACGGCACGCTCAAGAACGAATTAATGTCCCGCCGCCCCGGCCCCGACTTCGATCAATCCAACGGGCACGGCCGCGCCGCATTTCTCAGCGACGCGCGTCCCACCATGAGCAATCTTTTCTTCACTTCCAAAGACACCATGTCCCCGGCCGATCTGAAAAAGAAATTTCTCGATAGTTGCCGCGAGCAGAAGCTGGCCTACTGTCTGGTCGTCCGCGAAATGGACAACCCCACCATCAGCCTGCTGCACCAGGATGATTTTCAGGCCCTGTTGGCCAGTTATGGCGGCGGTGCTGGCACCGGCGATCGCCTTCCTCTCGTCGTCTATCGCGTCTATCCGCAGGACGGCCGGGAAGAAATTATCCGCGGCGCGCGCATCATCGGACTAAACTCCCGCGCCGTGCGCAACATCGCCGGCATCGGCAACGACGACTTCGTCTACAACTACATGCAGAGCCAGATCAACGGCTTCGCCGGCACCGCGCTTGGCGCTTTCGGCTCCGCGCAAAACGGTCTGCCGGCCTCCATCGTGGCACCCTCGCTGCTATTCGAAGAAGTGGAAGTACGCGGCGCGCGCGGCGAACCGAAGCGTTTACCGCTCATTCCCGCGCCGGTCATGACCGCCACGAAATAGTTTATGAAAGACTTTACCAGGCGCGGTTTCATTTATGCGGCGGCCACCATCGCTGGCTACGGCGTGCTCTCCGGAGTGCAACGCGTTTGCTCCTCCGCGTTCGCCGACGGCGTTGAACCGGTCGACAGCGGCGCCGGCCCGATAAAAATCGCGAAATTTTCCGATGACGGCGCTCCTCTTGGTGCTTCCACTCTGCCAAAAGTTCGCAAAACCACCGCCGAATGGAAATCTCAACTCACCGCTCTGCAATTCGACGTAACCCGCCGCGCCGCCACCGAATGGGCTTTCACCGGACCGCTCGATCATGAACAGCGCCCCGGACTCTACCGCTGCATCGATTGCGAAAATGCCCTGTTTGATGCCCGCAGCAAATTCGACTCCGGCACCGGCTGGCCCAGCTTCTTCCAGCCCATTGCCGCCGAAAACGTCGCCGAGAAAAAAGACCTCTCGCTGGGTGCCGTCCGTACCGAAGTAAAATGCGCCTTGTGCGACGCGCATCTCGGCC
>JBBSFG010000292.1:0-4778 GCA_038238965.1 Candidatus Acidiferrales bacterium
CGATTCGCTCCAGTCCTTCGAGCTGGTTTTCAGGTTCTGCGCCAGCACCACCTGGTGCGCGAAGTCATAGCTGATGATCCATTCGTTCCACGTCAGCGACATCCAATCCATGTATTGTTCCAGCCGCGAAAAAAATCCGCCTGCGTTTTCCGGCCCGTCCGGCGTGGGATCGAACGTCACCCAGCCATTGCCCGGAAAATAAACCTCTACCCAACTGTGCGCGTCGCTGGCCCGCACCACGTAATCACCCGCCAGGTCGTTGTACTCGCCCGGCAGAAAGCCGTTCACCTCGCGCGCCGGAATTCCCAGCGTGCGCAGCATTATGGTCATCGACGTGGCGAAATATTCGCAATGCCCGGCCTTGGTTTCGAATAGAAAACGTGCCAGAGGGTCCTGTCCCGGTTTTCCCGTTAGCGTCAGCGTGTATCCAAACTTGCTGCGCAGATAGAGTTCCATCGCCGCGGCTTTGTCATACGGCGTCGTCCCACGCGCTGTAATTTGCTGCGCGAAGGGAACCACTCGCCGGTCGAGCGTGGGAAGCTGAAGATACAATCGCCTGATGTCTTCCGGGTAATCCTCGCCCGCCGCGCGCAACTTCGTCGGATCCAGCGTCGGCAGCCGCGAAAATCCTGAGTAACGCACCGCAGTGTAATTGTGAAATGGATTAGACAGCGATCCGGTCGCATCCTTGAAAAGATATGTCTTCCGCGCCGTCAGGTACGCGCTGCCCGATTCCCCGTTGAAATTTCCGCGCAGCGACACTGGTTTCCCCGGCACGAAAATTGCGTCCGACGCCATCGGCTCCAGGTATACGGTGTACAGCATCGCCGGCGAGTGCGTGTCGTTGCGTTGCATGTCCGCGCCGGTAAAGATCCAGCCCTCCGCGTTGGGCAGCAGCGTCTCCGCCCCGCGTTCTGAAGCCGTCCAGCGCTTCCCGTCGAACGTCGTCAGCGCAATTCCTCGCCAGCGCAGCCGCCCGTATCCCACCGGATGCCCCGTTTCCACGCGCATCACGATGGTGGAATCTTTTTTGATCTCGCCGATCTGCCCGATTTCCACGTCGTCGTTGAATCCCGTCATCAGCGCCGGATTAAAACTGGTGCGCCCCAGGTATCCCGCGCTGAATCGCGGAAAGAAAAAGAACAGCGTCCCGCCGATGACCATCGCTCCCAGCGCCACACTCAACGTCGCCCAAATCAGCGCGCGCGTCAGTGTTCGTTCCCGCGCGCTCTCTCCCACCGCAGCCGGCGGCGTCAGCGTGCCTTCCGCCGCGCGCCTCAGCTCGATCCCTGTAAACGTGGCCACCCCAAAAATCAAAAACGCAAAAAAACAAAGCAAAAACGTCGTGTCCACGGTCAACACCGCGGCAGCCAGAATTCCCGCGAACGCCAGCATGGTCAAAAACGTCGCGTCGCGATCGCTTGCCGCGCTGTACAGGCGCACCAGCATCACAAAAATCAGGAAGTGTACCGCGCCCAGCAACGCCGCGTACAAAGGAGGATTCGCGCTGTTGGCCACCACCATTCGCGAAATCAACAAAATGTCTACGGGGAAAAACGCCAGGTAAACAACCACCAGCCATGTCGCTGTGCGGATCCGCAATTCCGCTGGACGCCCGCGCCACCAGCGCAGCGCTTTATAACCCACCGCCGCAGGCGCCAGCACCGCGCTGAAAATATCCAGCTTGCCGGTGAACGCCAGCGTGCACACCGACGTGAAGATCAGCAGCAGCAGCGATACGCGAAAAAATCGCTCCGCGGGAGCAACACTCGCGCCCGCAGCATTGCCAGAAACTGCAGCACCCGGATTTGTAACAGAAGTCGCCATGGCCAGTTTTTATCGTAGCATCCGCTGCTGCGGCGCTCACCCGTCCGCTCGCCGCAGCACTCGGGAAAGTTACCCTTCCGCGGCAGCGGCCAACGCCGCGCGCGCCACCTTGCGCGTCAAATTCGAAACCGGCAGCGAAGCGAAATCCCTTAGCAAAAGTTTCCTGGCTCCCGGAATATCGGGCAGCCTCGCAAACTCCACGCGAAATGGAAGCACCGTTAGTGCGCGATAGGTCACCGCGTGGCGAATCTTTCCCAGCGCCGTGAATCGCAGCGGCAATTCGCCCTTCGTCGCCACAAACATTTTTGCCACGTAGCGCCGCAACACTCCCGCTGGATTTTTGCCCGCGCCCATCGCCACCGTCGGAAAATGCCACATCTTCGATACCAGCGTCGGGATATCGTCCTCCGCGGCTTTCCCCTCGCCATTCCCCGTGCCATTCTTTGATGGCGGCGCCAACAGAATGCACCGTCCTCGCGCGTCCGCGAATACCGCCACCGCCAGCGTCACGCCCACCGTGGCGCGCTTCTTGCGTTTCTCCGGAATCAATTCCTGAATTCCCAATTTGCGTGCGCGGCAGAATTTCGCCACCGGGCACAACAGACACTTTGGCGCGCGAGGAGTGCAAATCATGGCGCCGAGTTCCATCATCGCCTGGTTCCAGTTGCCGGGCGATTCGCGCGCCAGCAAACCATCCGCCGACATTTGCAAAAACTGCCAACGCGTTCCCTCGCGCAAATCGCCGCGAATCGCTCCCAGTCGCGCCACCACACGCGCCACGTTGCCATCCAGCACCGCGTGCTGCTCGCCGAACGCAATACTCAAAATCGCGTTGGTCGTGTATTGCCCGATTCCGCGCAGCTCGCGAATTTCGCGCTCCGTCACCGGAAACTTGCCGCCATGTTCGCGAACCATCTGCTGCGCCGCGGCCTGCAAATTCCGCGCCCGGCTGTAGTAGCCGAGCCCCGACCACATGCGCAGCACTTCCGCCTCATCCGCTTCCGCCAGCGCCCGCGCATCCGGAAAACGCGCGCAGAATTTTTCGAAATAAGGAATCACCGCCGCCACGCGCGTCTGCTGCAGCATGATTTCCGAAATCCAGATGCGGTAAGGGTCGCGATTGCGCCGCCACGGCAGGTCCCGCTGATGTACTGCAAACCACCCGAGCAGTTGTGAGCGGAATTGTTTCAGAGCGGCGTTGCGCGGGAAGTGGTCGGCGGCCATCAACGCCGTATTCTCGCATATTCGCACAGGGCGATTGTCCGGCGCGCATCGGCGCCAAAATAATTAGCGGGACAAATCGTCCAGGAAAATCACATACGACGAGTGCCACACGTTCGCCGGTATCGACCCGCGCGGCTGGCTGGTCACAATCACCTTAAATAGCTCCGGGGACGACGCTAGATCGGTAATCAATTCATGCTTCGGGTCCGGCGGCAGCGGATTCGCCAGCGCCAGGTACCGCAAGATCAAAAACACAATGTCTTCCGCCGGAGCCAGGCGCGTCTCCACTCCCGCGCTGCGAAATTGCAACGCCGCGTTGCGCTCATAGAAATGCCACGTCAGCGCCGCGCACAACGTAATCGCTCGTTCGAATCGCTCGCTGGCCGTCTGCGCCGTGGCCGAGCTCCCCGCATTCAGCACCGGGCTGATATGCGGGTCGAGCACCAGCAAAACCCGGCAATCATCCTCGCGCGTGAATTCCCGCACCATCAGCGATCCCGATCGCGCCGACGCTTTCCAGTGCACATGCCGCACGCTGTCGTTGGCTACGTAGCCGCGCAGTGCATACAAATCCTGGCCGCGCCCTTTTGCCAGGCTTTCCAGCGCACCCTGCAGCCCCGGCAAAATCTCCACCAGTTCGTCCGACGGCGCCACCGAAGGATAGACCAGCGCCTCCGTTTTCAAATTCATGCGCCGCGCCTTTTGCAAAAACCCAAACGGAAAGCGCGTCACAATGCGAAACGTATCCTGGCGGTGCACTCCGCGCCGCATGAACGTCATCGGCACGGTTTGCTGCACTCGCCCGCCCTTTGGCACGTACGGAAAATAAACCGGAGTCTCCAGCATCGCAGGCGCTGGAGCGCCCTTGGGTTTCGCGGCTTCCACGCGCAGCGAAAAACTCGGCAGCGTGCGTTTTTCATTTAGCAGTTCGATCATGGCGCGCACCGGCTGCCCGGTAAAAATATGTTCTGGCAACTCCAGCCGCATTTCCACGCCCGAAAGCGTCGTGGAAGAAAGAATCCCGGACATTAAAATAATGGCGATCAGGCACGCCAGCACCAGAAACAACAAATTGTTGCCGGTATTCAGCGCCGCCAGCGCCACCAGAATAATTCCGCCCAGGTACACCCATCCCGCGCGCGTCACGCGGTATTCCACCTTGTAGCCGATCCATCGCAGAGGCGTGCGCCGCGCCAGCACCGGCACCAGTGTCACCGCCACCCATCCCGCCACCGCCAGCGCCGCAATCGCCGACGAGCTTGCCAGCAGCAATTGCCCCAGCTCCGCCGCCGCGCCCGAATACAGCGCCAGCAGCAGCGCAACTGTCAACGCCGCCAGCGCCAACAAAAACGTGCGCACCGCGGAGCGGTCCGACCGCGCCCACAGCCGCGCAATCACCGACCGGTCCAAGCGGCCCCGCAGTTGCGTAACCGCCGAGCGGCTAAAGCTCATAGGGAGGATTCACTCCGAAGTCATTCCAGTTCCACAAAAACGATCAGCATTACAAAATGAAAGCATCAGCACGATAGAAACGAGTTGTCATTCCGAATCTCGCCGTCTTTCCAGGCGGGTGAGGAATCTGCTGTTCGCCTTTTGCCTTCGCTCACAGCGGTACCGGCACAGACTCCACAATCTCCCGCAGCACTGACTCCGTCGTCTCCGACTTTTTCTGCAACGAAGCGTGCCGCGAGCTGGCCACCACGCGGTGCGAAAACACCGGCACCGCC
>JBBSFG010000293.1:0-4776 GCA_038238965.1 Candidatus Acidiferrales bacterium
CTACGATATGGCGGTCATTGAGACACGCACCTACCTGGAGCTAGCTCCCCACGCGAAAAACGCGGAACAGGTGCGCAAGCGCTTGGCGAAATTAGAGGAGCTGAACGCTTCGATGCCGGCTGGAGAAAAACCCGTTCAGGAATAGGTAGCGCGATCAGCCTCGCTGCTCTCCCCGATAAATAGCGTTAATTATGCGGCGGTTCGGAATGACGGGTTTGGATGGACGGCTGACCCGATCACCTAACGCAGGCGGCTCGACCGGCCCGGCCATTGTGAATCCCGCGGGCCCGCATGCAGTCGTAGAGGGACTGCGCTTCCGGATAGAAGAGGCGCTCGAGTTTTACATCGTTGCGATCGTTGGGGTCGCTGGACACGACCATGAAATCGCCGTCATTGGTTCGCAGAACGTGGCGGCCATCGGCGAGGATCACGGCGGAGTCGTACATTTCTTGCATTTTCTTCAAGACTTCGGCGTCCTTTTCTTTCAATTCCTTGATGATGCGTTCGTTCGCTCGTTTGTCCTCGTATAACTGGATTTCGACGCGAAACCAGGCTTCCTGGTCCGCATCACTCTTTCTCACGTACTCTGCTTTTTTTTCAGGCGTATAGAAATCGATGTAGAAATGCTGAAACGACCAGTCCACCACATCGCCCATCACGTCGAGCACGGTTCGATTGGGGGACTCGGTTGAATATTTTTTGATACGGATCAGCATCACGCGTAACCCTTCGGGGGCACTGTCTGGATGTTTTGGATCTGGAATGAATAATGCCCGCACGAGATTGGCGAGGGTGCGATCGCGGATGTATATTTCTTCGCTTTTCGGTTTTCCAGCGGCGTCCGTGCGCGACGGAAGGTTGGCGATCGAATTGTTGGCGTAGCCCAGGACGATCTCGCGCTGCTGAGCTTCGGGGAGCCGCGCAGCTTCGGCAACGGTCTGCGAGTGCGCGCCGCCAGCCACGCCCAACATGCCGACCGCAAAAGTCCAGAACCAGATTACTGCCCGGTATGACTTCATGCTTCCTTCCCCTTCTGTTATCGGGATATGACGGAAGTTACGCGGCGGAGTCTAGCACGCCGGTATAAGTCTGCGGCCGCGGAGGCGAGTGTGTTCGACTCAAACGGTGAGAGTGAGCTGGATTAGTCGCCGGCGGGGGTGCTGCGCATATAGCGCCACGGGTTGACCGGCGCATTGTTCATGCGAACTTCGTAATGGACGTGCGGGCCGGTCGAGCGTCCGCTGATCCCGGTGTAGCCCACCACTTCGCCGCGCTTGACGCGTGCGCCCGGTACGGCAGAAAACGCCGATAGGTGCGCATACCACGTGGTGATACCAAAACCGTGATCGATGACCACTACGCGGCCGTAGCCGGAATGATTTTCCGCAATGGTGACGATGCCGTCGGCGGTGGCGTGAACGGGCGCGCCATAGTCGGAGGCTACGTCAACGCCAGTGTGGAAAGCGCCTTCCCCGCTGAAGGGGTCGAGGCGCTCACCGAAGCTGTCGGTGATGTGTCCCAAAACCGGCCAGATGGCTGGCGTATACGTCGAGTCGGCAAAACTCATCGCCGGCATCAATCGCAGGCCGGCGTTGGAGATGGCAATGGCGGCCGCGTTGCGCTTCAAAAATGTGTATTGTTCGACGGAGCGATCGAAGGCGTCTTGCGAGTCGGCGGGGCTGTCGGGCTCGTCGAAAGCGGCGGGATGATAGCGGAGCACGCCGTAGGTCATGGCCACTTCGGTGGCCAGGGATTGCAGCGAATCGAGCCGCTGGTTGGTATCGACAACCGTGCCCTGCAACTGGCGATATTGCTTCTTTAGAGTTTCCTGATCGTGGCGCAGAGCGTTGTAATTGCCGACCTTCCAGAGCATCCGGGAATACGATCCGACGGCAAATGTAACGGTAAGGCCACCGATAACCGCCAGCAGCGCCAGGGCATGCAAGAGGTACGCAGGCACAACGTGCTTGCGCATCTGGCCGGGCGACGAAGCGATATAAAAAGTGTAATTCTTACCGGACATTGCTAATAAGGCCCTCAGTCTTGTTCTACCCTGACGCGCAAAATCCCCGCCAGCAGCATCCTTAATCATAGCAAATCGGCCGGCTAGCTGGGTTCTGCACCGCTCGGCATACTAGAGGCGAGGGGGTGCTAGAGTCAACCCTGTATTTGCCTGGTCATGGAACAGGTTGGCAGAAACTGTTCCCTGTACAATTGGACAGGTATGGTGCGGAAAAGTGTCGCGGCATTGAAGTTACCGATGAAATTGTAAATGAACCTACCGCGGGCGAGTGGGGCAAATTTGAAAAAGCGCAGAAGCGGCGGCGAAACCGGCATCCTCGAACGTATCCAGAACGCGCTCGGGCCGCGACCTGCCGGTGGTACGCGCACTGCCGCCGGACACCGGTTTGTCGTTTTGGGAATGGGAGACGATGCGGCGCTCGTGAAGCCGCGTCCGGGCCGCGAGCTTATTGTGACCTGCGACTGGTTTCTTGAGGGGTCCCACTTCCTGCGCGACAAGCATCCGCCGGACGCCGTCGGCTGGAAGTGCCTGGCTCGCGCCGTCAGCGATGTTGCGGCGATGGGCGGCACTCCGCGCTGCTTTTTGTTAAGCCTGGCGCTGCCTGCGAATCTCACCGGTCGCTGGCTGGACGAATTCCTCGGTGGACTGGCGCGCGCCGCGAAGCGCCTGGGGTGCCCGCTCGCTGGCGGGGATACCACCGCGAGCCGCCAGGTGCTGATCAATGTGACCGTTGTCGGCGAGGCTCCGCGCGGGCGTGCGGTCCGGCGATCAGGCGCCCGGCCCGGCGACCTAATATATGTCAGCGGGCGGCTGGGAGAGGCCGAGTCGGGATTGTTGCGGTTGCGTGACAGCACCGGCCCGGCGGACCGCCGCGACCCGCGCCTGCGCAAGCACTTGTATCCCGACCCTCGGCTGGAATTGGGGCTCTGGCTGCGCGAAAAGCGATTGGCTACGGCCATGATGGACCTGTCGGATGGTTTGTCGAGCGATTTGCGCCGGTTGTGCGAATCGAGCGGAGTGGGCGCGGTAGTCCGCGCAGAAAAATTGCCGCTGAGCAGCATCGCGGCCCCCCGGCCGCGGGACCGCAAGAATCGTAACAATCGAAATGATCGTGATGGAAATGACCGGACCGAGCTCGTACGGCTGGCGCTGCATGGCGGTGACGACTACGAACTGTTGTTTACCGTCGCCAGAAAGAACGTTGCACGGGTACCCCGCTCGCTCGGTGGAGTTCCGCTTACGCCCATCGGGGAGATCACCACAAAGCGCGAAGTGCTGGTCATCAATCTGCCAGGGGATCTGCAAACGGATCTGCAAGCGCGGACAAAACCGCTGGCCCCCCGTGGCTGGGACCCGTTCAGCCGCTCGAAATAAATTTTCTTAACAACCACAACACTGTAGCGGCGGATGCCCTCGCCCACGAACTTCCGTCTCACGGTATAATCCGCCGTAATCAATTCGCATCGCAAATTCTGCCATTCCAAAAAGAGGGACTCATGCGTTTGCGCACCGCTCTACTAATATTGCCGCTCGCCGGCTCGCTCACCTGCGTTGCGCCACCACGCGCGCACGCGCAAATGCCGCCCGCAGATTCCGCAAGCGCGCCCGACCCTCTTCATCGCGCGCAAACTTCCGAGGCCACCGCATGCACCAGCGACGCGTCCTCTTCCTGCGCGGCGGTTACCGCGAAAATTTTGCCGCTGATCATGGGCCCTTCGCCGATGCAGGAAAATCTGCGCCGCCTCACCGACGAAATCGGTGGACGCGTCAGCGGCACGCCGCAAATGGCGCGCGCTATCCAATGGGGCGTTGCAGCCTTCCGCGCCGCTGGCATCGACGTGCACACCGAAAAATATCAGTTGCCGCTCACCTGGAGCGAAGGCGACACGCGCCTCGAACTCCTCGGCGAACTCAAATTTCCGCTGCGCACCGTAAGTCTCGGCTGGTCGCCGCCAACTCCCCCGGGCGGCGTGGAAGCCAACATCGTCGACGTCGGCTACGGCACTCCCGAAGATTTCGCCGCCGCGCCGCGGCAGATGAAAGGCGCCATCCTGCTGGTGCACACCAACATTGGCTCCACGTGGGCCGATTTGGACGGCGAATACACTCGCCCTCCGGAAATCATCGAACGCGCCATGAACGGCGGCGCAGTCGCAATTCTGTGGGAAAGCGCGCGCGAACGGCTGCTGCTCTATCGCCACACCAACACCGGCGATGGCCAACTGGAAGCAATGCCGCAAGCGATCGTGGCCCGCGAAGACGCGCTGCGCCTGTCGCGCACCGTGTTGGCGAATCCCGGCAAAATTCGCGTGCGTTTTTCGATGCCCAATAAAATCGGCCCACCCATCGAGCAGGAAAACGTGGTCGGCGAAATTCGCGGCCACGAAAAGCCCGACGAGGCGATAATTCTGGGCGCGCATCTGGATTCCTGGGACCTGGGCACCGGCGCTCTGGACAATGGCTGCAACGCCGCGCTGGTGATCGAAGCGGCGCGCGCGCTGAAAGCCACCGGCTTGCGCCCGCGCCGCACCATCCGCTTCATTTTATTCAGCGGAGAAGAAGAAGGACTGCTCGGTTCCTGGGCCTACGTGCGAGCGCATCGCGCCGAACTTGACAAGATTCGCGCCGCAATCGTTTTCGATTCCGGCAACGGCCGGGTCACCGGCTACTCCATGGGCGGACGGCGCGACTTCGAAGCGGGCGTGCGCGAAGCATTGAAGCCGCTCGATTCCTGGGACCTGAATCGCTTCACC
>JBBSFG010000294.1:0-4772 GCA_038238965.1 Candidatus Acidiferrales bacterium
GCGGAAGTCGCGCAGGCCGCGGCTTGGCTTTTCCAGCCGGAGACGGCGTATCGCGTGCGGCCCGGATCCGATCAGGGCACGCCCGTGCCGCTCGATGAACCGCAAGCCGCCAATCCGCCGGATGGCGCGGTGCTGGATTACTACCTGAAAGAAACGCCGTCCACGCCATTGCAGCTGGAGATTTTCGATTCCGCCGGAAATTCGGTGAGGCGTTTTGCCAGCAATGACATTTTGAAGAAGACCAATCCCGACGACCTGCAATTTCCGATGGACTGGGTGCACGACCAGGAACCAATTTCAGCCAAGGCCGGGATGCACCGATTCGTTTGGGATCTGCACTACGCGCTTACTGCCGGCACGCACGCGTCGTTCTATGGCCCATCTGCGCCTATCGCATTGCCGGGCCGCTATACGGTGAAGTTAACCGCGAACGGCAAGAGTTATGACCAGCCGCTGCTGGTGAAAATAGATCCGCGGATAAAAACATCGCAGGCTGATCTGGAGAAAATGTTCCACGCAGAATCCCTGCTGGCCAAGAATATGGGAGCGCTTTCCTTGACGTTGCGCCAGGCGCAAGATCTGCAAGGAAATATCGCAACGAGAAAGAAGGAGGCGGCGGGCAACGGCAGGCTGACGGAGGCTCTTTCGGCGCTGGATCGCAAAAACACAGAATTGCTGGGTACGGAAAAAGATTTGGACTTTGGGATTTTTGGCTTGTCCGCGCCCGCAAGCGGCAACCCCACGCTGCACCAGGCGCTTTGGGCGTCCACGGGATTGCTGACCGTGGTGCAGACAGCGGATGCCGCTCCTAGTGCCGACGCGGCTCTGGCGATCGGAAAGTGGGATGCCGCCACCAGAGAGATTCTGGAGCGCTGGAAAACGTTCTGGCGCGAAGACCGGCAACGCACGGATGAGCTGCTGCAAAAATCAAAACTCAAGCCTCTCTAGCGCTTCGCCGCCGACGCGACATTCCCTAGCTGCGCGGGTTACATAGGAGCAGACAAAGAACCCGGCTCAAGAAAAGGACACCCCATGAACCGCATTACCAAGCAAGTAGCAGTAACCGCCAGCTTCATGCTGTTAAGCATGTTTCCGGCGCTGAGTAGGGCGCAAAATACCGCGCCAGATACGGCGCAGGAGCAGTCTCAAGCCATGCCCGCGCAGCGCGAAGGGAAAGGCGACTTTCTGGCGGATTTGAACCTGACGGACGATCAGAAAGCGCAAATCAAACAGATCCGCGAAGGCGCCCGCTCGCAAGCCGACGCGGTGAAGAATGATTCTTCGCTTTCCGCCGATCAGAAAGAAGCCAAGCTGAAGACCATCCATCGCGATACGCACGAACAGGTGGGCAAGGTGCTCACCCCGGAGCAGCGCAAAATGATGCACGAAAAAATGCACGAGCGCCGCGAATCAAAGCAACAGCAGCCGTCCAATTAACAGGCGACGGAACTGTTTCGAAGCGGGGACGGCCGGTGCAGGCCGTCCCTCTTTCGTTGCGGCGCGCTTCGCGCGCCGCAGATTACGGCGTGGATTTGGTATGCTGCTCGACGTGACGAATGGCGGCATGAATTTTGCGCAAGGCGTGATGCTTCCGGGTCACCGACGCGTCTTGTGCGCGCTGGTTCTGCTATTTGTGGCCCTGCCCTGCGGTTCGGCCCAGGCGCCCGCGCAAGCGCCACCACCACTCCCAAATAACCCTTCTTCACCCGTGTCGCGCCCAGTCCCAGCGGCTGGCGGCGCTTTCTCGTCCAGTTCTCCCGCGCAAATGCCCCAAACCCGCACGGGCTTGAATATTGTAGTGCTGGACCCGGCGCATGGCGGAACGGACACCGGCGCACGGGGCACGGGTGGCATCCGGGAAAGCGAAATCGTTCTGGGGTTCGCGGAGAAAGTGCGCCGCGCTCTGGAGATGCAAGGATTTCAAGTAGTGCAAACGCGGCTGGGGAACGAAAATCCTTCGTTTGATGACCGCTCCGCACTGGCCAACGCACAGACCGGCGCGGTGTTTGTCAGCCTGCATGTTTCCTCGACGGGGCTTCCGGGCACCGCGCGCGTTTATGTGAACTCCGATTTGCCGCTGGGACGCGAAGCGAACGGATTGATTCCCTGGGATCGCGCGCAGGCTCCGTTTCTTGGCCTCAGCCGCAAGCTCGGCGATCTGGTGCAGGGAAATCTGGCGCAGCAGTTTCGCGGGTCGCCTGGCGATGCGCAAAGCTCGGCAATTCGACAGTTGCGAACGACCGCCGCTCCCGCGATTGCTGTTGAGATTTCCAGCGTGTCCGTCGATAACCGGCAGGACCTCGACCGTATGGCTCCCGGAGTGGCGGAGGCAATCGCTCGCGGCGTGGCTGCGTTTCGGCCATCGTACGTGGTAGCCGCTGTTCCTGGAGCGGTCCGGTGACCGCGCGGTGGATTCGGGTGGTGGTGGGTGGATTGGTTGGAGCGGTGATCATCGCGGCGCTATATTTTCCCATCCTGAAGCGTCGCGTGAAGCAAACCGCAAAGCTGCAGCCGCAATCGGAAGAGCAAGCGCGACGCGAACTGACCCAACCGTTGGCTGCAAATCCGTCTGAACCACGCGTGAAAGCTAAACTCTTCTGGGCCTCGAACTCGGATGATGCCGCATTGACGCCGGTAACTGTCGACCTTCCCTTGTCGGCTGATCCCGTGCTGCGTTCCAAACAGGTGTTGAACACGCTACTGGCCGGCCCGGTCGATCCGGAATTGCGCACCTTGCCGCCCGACGCGGTGTTGCTGGCGTTTTATCTATTGCAGGACGGAACGGCCATCGCGGACTTTTCCGAGGCGCTGGCAACGTCTATCCCGTCAGGGATCGTGAGCGAACAACTGGCGGTAGATTCCATCACGCACACGCTGGCGGAAAATGTGCCGCAAATCATGCGACTCAAAATCCTGATTCATGGGCAGGAAGTGGAAACGCTCGCGGGGCATCTGGACCTGACCGGCGCGTTCACAGTGAACCACCGGGCGGCGCAGGCGGCGATCGTGCCGGCGGACGCGGCGCAATGAACCAGCAGGACAGAGCGTCAATGACCGTCGATGAATGCTTTGCACAGACGGCGGCGTTCAACAAATTTGCGCGATAGAGTTTTGTAAGGCAAACTTACGCAACATCCCACCAGCACCGCGTGATTTCGAGGATCGCTAAATGGCTATAGGACCGAGGCAGAGAGGGGACGGGCGCAATGCCGATCAACTGCGGCCGCTGAAAATTACCCCGGATTTTATTGCCACCGCGGAAGGCAGCGTGTTGATTGAGTTGGGCAACACGCGCGTGATTTGTACTGCTACCGTTGACGACGGCGTGCCCGGCTTCATGAAAGGCAGCGGCAAAGGTTGGGTGACCAGCGAGTACGGCATGTTGCCCCGCGCCACCGAAGAGCGCACGCCGCGTGAGGCCGCGCGTGGCAAACAGTCTGGGCGCACGCTGGAGATTCAGCGGCTTATCGGCAGATCGTTGCGCGCCGCCACCGATCAGGAAGCCATGGGCGAGCGCACCGTGTGGATCGATTGCGACGTGATCCAGGCCGATGGTGGCACGCGCACGGCCTCCATCACCGGGGCATTTGTGGCGCTGGCGCTGGCTTTCGAACGTTTGGTGGCCGCGGGAATTCTGAAGAGGTCGCCGCTGATCGATACCGTTGCGGCGACCAGCGTGGGCATCGTCGATGACCGCGCGCTGCTGGACTTGGCTTATGAAGAAGATTCGCGTGCGGAAGTGGACATGAACGTGGTCATGACCGGCGGCGGCCATTTTGTGGAGATTCAGGCTTCGGCCGAAGGGCGTCCCTTTTCGGGCAGCGAAATGCAGGACCTGCTGGCGCTGGCGGCCGCAGGGATCCGGCGGCTGACGGAAGAGCAACGCGCTTTGCTGCCCACGAAATTCAGTGCGCGCGCCCGTTAAATTTCAGTTCGCGTCGTCCAATCCCGGGAAACTTGCGGAATTTCGCGCGTTGGCGGAGAGCTATGCGAACGCCGAACATCCGTCGGTTACGGTGGAGCTGTTGCCGCGCTTCGAGTCGCTGCCTGCCTTTGAAGAGAACGCGCCCACATTTGGTGAAAATGCCCTGGGGAAGGCGCTTTATTACTCTAAACTCAGCGAGGAGCTTTTGTTTGCCGATGATTCCGGTCTGGCGGTGGATGCTCTGGGCGGAGCCCCCGGTGTGCAATCAGCGCGCTACGCCGGTCCGCAAGCCACCAGCGCGGAGCGGATCGCCAAGTTACTCAGGGAGCTGCGTGGCAAGCAGGAAGCGGAGCGCGCCGCACATTTTTGCTGCGTAATCGCGGTGATTAGAAAAGGCCTGCCTGTCGCGATTATAAGCACCCGCGTGGAAGGAGTGATTCTGGAAGCGCCGCGCGGTGGCGGCGGTTTTGGGTACGACCCGGTATTTTATTCACCGGCGGTGGGCAAGACATTCGCGGAGCTGACCGCGGCAGAAAAAAACCAATACAGCCATCGCGGAAAAACGTTTCGGCGCGTACTCGCGCTGCTGGACACCTTCTAGCTAAAGAACACCTTCCCCGCCGTATGTTATTCTGGCGCGCCATGGGAATTCGCAAATCACCAAAGAAAAGTGTGCCGCGCAAGAAAACAATTGCTAGAGCGGCGAAGAGCGGGCTGTCGCCGTTGAAGACGCGCAAGCAAGGCAACAAGGAATGCGTATTGGGCATCGACGCGCGCAGAGTGACCGCTATTCTCGCCGGCCTGGACGAGGCGTATCCCAACGCGACGTGCGAACTTAAACATGCGA
>JBBSFG010000295.1:0-4705 GCA_038238965.1 Candidatus Acidiferrales bacterium
CACAAAAAACGGCCCATACCCACGCCGGTAACCGCTTGAGCTGACGCGGCAGTTATTCGATACGCGGCGAATTCATCGCGACAATTTATCGCATACAGGAGATTAAAAATGGCTACAGCGACAACGGTCATGGAACCGAATGTCAAGATTAATGCCACGAAGCTTCTTATCAACGGGCAGTGGGTAAACAGCATTTCCGGCAAGACGTTTCCGTCGATCAATCCGTCGACCGGCGAAGCCATCGCGCAAATCGCGGAGGCGGATGCGGCCGATGTCGACAAGGCGGTAGGGGCGGCGCGCGCGGCATTCGAAAAGGGACCGTGGCGCAAGATGACCGCTTCGCAGCGCGGCGCGCTGCTGTACAAGCTGGCGGACTTGATCGAAAAAAACCTCGACGAGTTGGCGCAACTCGAAGCACTGGATAACGGCAAGCCGTACGGCGTGGCGCGCGTGGCGGATTTGCCGCTGACCATCGCCTGCTACCGCTACTACGCGGGATGGGCGGACAAGCTGCAGGGCAAGACCATCCCGGTGAACGGCAACTATTTCACGTACACGAAGCACGAGCCCGTGGGCGTGGTGGCGCAGATTATTCCCTGGAATTTTCCCCTGCTGATGCAGGCGTGGAAGCTGGGCCCGGCGCTGGCGACCGGCTGCACCGTGGTGATGAAGCCCGCGGAGCAGACTCCGCTGTCGGCGCTGCGCGTCGGCGAACTGGCGCTGGAAGCCGGTTTCCCTCCGGGCGTTCTAAATCTACTGCCGGGCTACGGCCCGACGGCGGGCGCGGCACTGGCGCGGCACATGGACGTGGACAAAGTGGCGTTCACCGGCTCCACGGAAGTGGGGCACCTGGTGATGAAAGCCGCTGCGGAATCGAATCTCAAGCGCGTAACCCTGGAATTGGGCGGCAAGAGTCCCAACATTATTTTCGCCGACGCGGACATGGACAAAGCCGTGGAAGGCTCGCACTTTGCTTTGTTTTTCAACCAGGGCCAGTGCTGCTGCGCGGGGTCGCGCACGTTTGTGGAAGACAAGTGCTACGACGAGTTCGTGGAAAAAAGCGTGGCGCGCGCGAAGAAGCGCACGGTGGGCAATCCCTTCGACAAGAACACCGAGCAGGGCCCGCAAGTGGATCAGGAGCAGTTCACCAAGGTAATGGGGTACATTGACGCCGGCAAGGAAGGCAAAGCCAAGTTGATGACCGGCGGCAACCGTGTGGGCGACAAGGGATTTTTCATCGAGCCCACGGTGTTTGCCGACGTGAACGACGACATGAAAATCGCGCAAGAAGAAATTTTTGGGCCAGTCATGTCCATCCTGCGCTTCAAGGACTTGAACGAAGTGGTCGAGCGCGCCAATAAATCGCTGTACGGCCTGGCTGCCGCGGTGTGGACCAAGGACATTACCAAGGCTCACGCTATCGCCGACAACGTACGCGCCGGAACGGTGTGGGTGAATTGCTACGACGTGTTCGACGCGGCGGCACCATTCGGCGGCTTCAAGCAGTCTGGGATCGGCCGGGAACTTGGCGAGTACGGCCTGGCCAACTACACGGAAGTAAAAACCGTAACGATAAAGCTGTAACTAGCGACGAACTGTTCACGACAGGATAGGGAACATGCCGAGTGTGCCTGGATCACGGGTTGTGCTGGTGGCGTTTCTCGCCTGCATGGTTCCCGGGTCGGCGGCGACGAGCGCGGCCCAATCGCCGAATACGGAAGCGCAGGCTCGACTTGCGCGCAACCGCGCGGAACATCTGAGGCACGGAATCAATCTCAGCGAATGGTTCGCGCAGGTCCACGACCCCAAGGGTTACACCAAAGAGCATTTCGAGACGTGGGACACAGCGCAGGACATTGCGCTGATCAAGGCCATGGGCTTTGACCATGTGCGCTTGAGCGTCAATCCTCAGCCGATGTTCCGGCCCAGGCAGGCCGATAATATTCCGCCCGACTACCTTGCCAACCTGGACGCCGCGGTGAAAATGATTCTGGATGCCGGACTGGCGGTGATGATCGACATTCACCCGGACTCCGACTTCAAACTAAAACTGGCCACCGACGGTGAATTTGCCGAGCAGTTTGCGGATTTCTGGCGTGCACTGGCGCGCCATTATTCCAATCTCGATCCCAACCTGGTGTTCTTTGAAATTTTGAACGAGCCCGAGGCGCGTGATGCCTTCCGCTGGTACGGTGTCGAGTCTCTCGTTGCCGCGGCCATTCGCGAAGGCGCGCCGAACCACACCATTATCGCCGCCGGCGCGCGGTGGTCCGACGACGACGATCTACTGGCTATCGGTCCGCTGCACGATCCCAATGTCATCTACACATTTCACTTCTACGATCCGCATGTGTTCACGCACCAGGGTGCGACCTGGGGAGAGAATTACTGGCATTTCGTGAAGGAACTTCCCTATCCATCCACTCCGGAAAATGTGCAGCATGCGATGCAGGCCATTCCCGAGGCGGTAAAGCGCCTGGCGGTGGCTCGCTACGGCATGGACCGCTGGAATGCGGGGCGCATCGACGAGGAATTCGACCAGGTTTCCGCGTGGGCCACGCGCTGGAATGTTGCGGTGATCTGTAACGAATTCGGCGTGTACCGCAAAGAAGCGCGCCCCGAGGATCGCGCCGCGTGGATTTCGGATGTGCGCAAATCGCTGGAGAAACATGGTTTTGGCTGGACCATGTGGGACTACAGCGGCGGATTCGCGGTGGTGACCAAACCAAATGGCCAGCCGATGCCCGATGAAATCACGGTGAAGGCGCTGGGCCGCACGATGCCGCGCGAAAACTGAAGTGCAGCTCCGCGCTTACGAATCGCGCGATTTCAAAGCATTACACCAGCTCGACCGCTCCTGTTTTCCCCCAGGTATCGCCTACTCGAACATGATGCTGCGGTATTTTCTAACGCTGCCGTCGGCGGAGTGCCTGGTGGCTGCAGACGGCAAAGACATCGGCGGCTTTATCCTGGCCAGCTTGAATGCGCCGTTGGCGCACATCGTCACGCTGGACGTCGCCGAAACGCACCGTCGCAGCGGCGTCGGCTCGATGCTCCTTGCCGGAATGGAGAATGAAATGGCCGCTCAACAGGTGCACACCGTGCTGTTGGAAACCGCGGTAGACAACCTTGCCGCGGTCGCCTTTTGGCAGCGGCACGGCTATCGCATCGAGGGCGTTTTGAAGCGTTATTATTTAGGGCGCACGGATGCGTACGAGATGCGCAAGTTTCTTCCCGCTCCTGCGAAACAATGAGCGAGTGGAGTCGAGACGGTTGGTCCCCAAGAATCTTTGCCCGGATGTTTCGCGCACTGAGACGCAAGCGCGGGTCCGCGTCTGGTAATCTGTAGCCTGCCGATTTGCGAGCCCTGTGGAGGAAGATTGCACGATTACCTGATGTCTGTAATTCTCGGAATTGTAGAGGGACTGACGGAGTTTCTGCCGGTCAGTTCTACAGCACATCTGCGCATCGCTGAAGCGCTGCTGCATATCAGCCTGAAAAGCGGCTACTGGAAGATGTACACCATCGTGATCCAGATCGGCGCGATTTTGTGCCTGCCGGTCTATTTTCGGCAACGCATTGCGCAGCTGATCTCCTCTTTCCGGCGGCGCGTGCGGGAACGGCACCACGTGCTCACTCACCCCCTCAGCCTGGTCTTGATTGCGTTCGTGGTCACCGCTCTTCCGGCGTTCCTGCTTACGAAATTGATTGGCAAGAATCTCGAGAGCCTGTACGTGATGGGCACCTCGTTGCTGGTTGGCGGCGTGGTGATGTGGGTGGTGGACGCGGTAAACGCAAAATCGGAATCGCGCGGCGAACAAGCCGCCGACCGCGGCCGCATTCATACCTGGCGGATGGACGCCATGAGCATCGGCCAGGCGGTGTGGATCGGCGCTTGCCAGGTTTTGTCGGCGGTGTTCCCCGGAACATCGCGATCTATGGCGACGATAGCGGCAGGCCAGGTAGCCGGAATGTCGCGCGCGGCGGCGCTGGAATTTTCTTTTTTTCTTTCTATTCCCACCATGGCGGTGGCGGTCGGTTACGAGCTGCTGAAATCGCTAATGGGAAAAGGAGAGAATCCCATCGGTGTATCCGAGATCGACGGGCACGGCTGGGCAGTCATAGCGGTCGGTTTGGTGGTCTCCTTTGTGGTTGCCTACGCGGCGGTGGCCTGGTTCATGAGCTGGGTAAGAAAGCGTGGCTTCGCGCCGTTTGCGGTCTATCGCATTATCCTGGGCATCGTCGTGCTCCTGTGGGCCTCGCGAATCGCAGGATAAGATCACCGAACCTCCCTCGCTGAAATTTATTCAGGAACGGTTTTCAGGGCGGTAGACTCTGCCACTGAGTAGCGCTTCAGGATTTCGTTCAGCTCTTCCGGCCGGATGGGCTTCGAAAGATAGTCATCCATGCCCGCCGCTTGACAGCGCTCTTTATCGCCCACCATTGCGTGCGCGGTCATGGCCACGATAAGAACATGGCTTCCAGATTTCCTTTCTCTTTCGCGAATCGCCGCCGTGGCTTCAAAACCGTCCATCTCCGGCATCTGTACATCCATAAATACCAACTGAAACGAGTCGGCCTGTAACGCTGCCAGCGCTTCTTTTCCGTTTCCCGCCACAACCACCGTGTGGCCGCGCTTTTCCAGCATTCTTTGCGCCAGCAGTTGATTCACGGCGTTATCTTCCACCAGCAGAATGCGCAGGTG
>JBBSFG010000296.1:0-4683 GCA_038238965.1 Candidatus Acidiferrales bacterium
CCATTCCTTCTTGTGCTTTGGCGGCCTCTTCCTTTTGTCCTCGATCACTCGCGTGCTCGCCGGAGCCGCACCGGACTTCCGCGCGGCTCGTCGCGCTTCCGTGGCGCGATCGAATTTCCTCTTTCTCGGTTTTCTCATCGTCTCGCTCTGTAACCCTGCCGCGTCTAGTTTACCGTTGCTTCCGCCTCATTCACTTCGTAAGCTCATCGCTGTCAATTTACGATGCCCGGAGTGTACATGAACACCATCTTCAGAATTTCTTCCCTCGCGTCCGTGATCCTGCTCGCCACGCTTCTCGCCAATCCTGCTCTCGCGCAAACGCCGGCTGCCGCAACTCCCTCTACCGTCGCAATCCTCGCCGGCCGTCTCATCGATGTGCGCACTGGACACGTCACCACCAACGCGTACATCCTCGTCGAAAAAGATCGCGTCGCGCGAATCGACTCCGCCGCGCCCACGGGTGTAAAAATCATCGACCTCTCAAAATATACTGTGGTTCCCGGATTGATCGACTGCCACGCGCACGTGCTCGGCAATCCCAAAGACCAATCCTCTGTCTCCCCGCTCCGCATGTCTTCCGCCCAGGCCACCATCTGGGGCGTTCACAGTCTCGCGATCTGGCTCGATCACGGCTTCACCGCGTTGCGCGATGCCGGCGAGTCCGATATCGGCTACGGTCAGCTGGCGTTGCGCGATAGCATTGAACGGGGCCTGATCCGTGGGCCGCGCATGGTTTCCGCAGGCAATTTCATCTCGCTCACCGGCGGGCACGGTGACATTGACGTGCTCGCTCCAGACCGCTCTCTTCCTCGCGCTCCGAACATCGCCGACACCGTCGACCAGGTCGGTCCCGCTGTCCGCCGCGACATCAAGTTCGGCGCGGACTGGATCAAGCTGATGGCCACTGGTGGGGTGATGGACCCCGTCAGCGATTACACCATGCAGGAGCTGAGCCAGGAGCAAATGGCCAAAGCCGTCGAAATCGCCCATCGCGCCGGCAAAAAAGTAATGGCTCACGCTGAAGGCTCCGAAGGCATCAAGGCTGCCGTTCGCGCCGGCGTCGACTCCATCGAGCACGGCACCGTCCTCGATGAAGAAGGCGCCAGGCTCATGGAGCAACATGGAACCTGGCTGGTTCCCACGCTGTTTTGCTTTCAACATGACATGGAAACCGGCCTGTCCCAGGGTCGCGATCCCGTCAGTTTCGCCAAAGGTGTGGCGATTCTCAAAGAGCAGGGGCCGGCATTCAAGCGCGCTCTCGATCATCATCTAAAAATCGCGTATGGCGTGGACGATGACGTTGATTTCGTATCCAAAGAATTCGGCGCGCTCGTACGCGGTGGTATGTCTCCCATTGACGCCCTGCGCGCCGCTACCGTCAACGGCGCCGACCTTCTCGGCAGCAGCAAAGACATCGGCGCCATCGAGCCCGGGAAATACGCCGATATCGTGGCCGTCGACGGCGATCCGTTATCCGACATCACCGTAATGGAAAAAGTAGTCTTCGTGATGAAAGGCGGCGAAGTCTACAAGCAGCCGGCCCAATAATTTGCTGCTTCGTAGAGCCTAAAAGCTAAACGAAACCTGTAAATCGATTTTCCGGTTGGAGGTCGCCGCCCCGCCGCCGGGGCCGAATCCGCCGGATATTCCATTCGATTGCCCAAATAAAGGTGAACTCAAATTGCCGATCGGAGTGGAAAGGTTCACATTGTTAAAGATATTTCGCGCCGATACGCTGAACGTCAGGTTGTAACGATGATTCGTGGCACCCGCATCGAAGCCTCCGCCGCGCCCTCCGCCACCTCCGCCACCTCCACGACCTCCACCGCCCCCGGGTCCGCGACCGAACGTTCCGCCCGCGCCGGGCCCCCCGATGGCCGTCGCAGTGCGCTCCGCCTTTTGGCCGAACCCAAAACTTTTGCTCAGGCGCAAATTCAGCGAAAATCTTCCCGGCCCGGTTAATTCATTCACAGGAACAAGCGCCTCGCCCGGCTGCGGAACAACATCGAAAGATCCGAACCGGTTGGTAACCACATTCGACGGAATCGAATTGCCACTGGCAAACGTCGGCCGGTCATTAAAGATGGAGTCCCCGTTCAAGTCCTGCCCGGTCGTAATGTTATACGGCGTGCCCGAGCTCGCAATCATAAATGGACTCAACCGGAACGCATAAGGCAGCCCAATCGTCCCTCCGAAAAATACCCGGTGCCGGATATCGAACGCCGACCGCCCATAGTCGAGGCTGATGTTGTTCTGACTCGAAGGAAAGCTCGACGCCCCTGCCCCGGTATCGCTGCTCGCATAGTTCAGCGTGTAGTATCCAAACAGAGAAAGCTTCGTTCCCATTCGAATGCTGCTGTTCACGATCAGCTGGTTCTGCTTGAAAACGCCTTCCGATTGGTACTGGTAAATATTATCCGATCCTCCCAGCGGCCGTGGCGCAACCGACGCGTCGCACGGAAATGCAGGACACTCCGGCGGATTGATATTTTCCGAAAAAAACTGGTGCAGCCCGCGCGAACCCAGGTACGTCACCGACAGATTCGCGTTCTTGGTAAGCTGCCGCTCCACGCTGATTCCCGTCTGCAAAATGTACGGCGTCCTCAAATTTGAATTCGCCTGATAAATCGTCGGCGCCGTCGCTCCTGCCGGTAACGAACTTGGGTCCGGAGTATCGGCCAGAAAAAATTGCGGGTTGGTCACCAGAAATTGTTGCTGTGTAATTCCGTTCAGCCTCTGCTGCTGCAAAGCCAGCTCGTACGTGAAGCGGTCGTAAAATATGCCAAATCCCGCGCGCAGCACAATTTTTGGCGTGGCGTTCTTGCTCTTTGCGCCCAGGCCCCAGGCAAATCCTATCCGCGGTGCAAAATCCGCGTGATCGCCAAGGTTGTTCTGGCTCTCGAACCGCAATCCGTAGCTCAACGTCATGTTCGGCCGCAGATGAAAATCATCCTGAACATATAAACCGGCGTCGAAATACGTGATGTCCGCGCTTGCGTTCCCGGTAGTCACGGAATACTGGCTGGCGCCACCGCCCATCGCCGAAATCTGCGCAAAGGTAAGCCCGTTGGCCAGTCCTTGTTGCGTGATCTGGTAAGCCTGCAGCCCGCTGATGATCGCACACGAACCCGCTGCGCCGCTTCCCGCGCAGGACGGGTCTTGTCGCGAGCCGAACGTGAAGTTCCCATTGAAGTCCGATGTTTCCACGCTGTTATCCCGGTTGGCCCGCAGCCGCGCCCCGAATTTCAGAAAGTGCTTCCCCAGCGCCATCGAGGTGTAATTCTGAAACTCGTAGCGGTCCAGGGTATCGCGCAGCGTTCCCTGCGAATTGCCTCCGTCCCTAAACGCCTGCTGCACCGAAACTGTCGGAACCGTGTTCAACGGCAGTTGGTTGGTCGTCTCGCGAATGAACTGAAAAAGCGTCTCGTTGATAATTTTTGGCGACAGAATCTGCGTGTCGCTCACTTGCAAGGTCTGCTCTGTTTCCAGTTCGTTGTAACCTGTGTCCGGCAAATCAAACAGCCCGATTCCGTTGTTGTCCTGGCGGTTCCGTTCATACTGGTAGCGCGCCGTGAACGTGTTGTTTTTGCTGACCTGGTAATCGAATCGCGGGCTTAGATTGGTGCGCACGCGCGGATTCGCCACCGCATCGCTGAAATTCATAATATTGAAGTTAGGGTCCAGAATCGTCGCGCTCACGATGGAAAGATCGTTGATGTCTCGCCGCTCGAAATTAAAGAAAAACGACGCCTTTTTCGTGATCGGCCCGCCTATGCTTCCGCTGAATTGCGTGGATTCATAGCCCGGTGGCTCGGTGCCGTCGGGTATCACCTCAAACGGGTTGCGCGAATTAAATCCCGCCGTATTCCCCGTCAAAAAAAGCTGTCCGTGAAATTTATCCGTGCCCGGCTTGGTAAAAACTTCAATTCGTCCGTAACCCAGCTTGTCATACTCCGCCGAAAACGGATTCTGATTGATCCGAATCTCGCGAATCGAGGCCTTCGGAGGAAGCTGTCCGCCGGTGAATCCATCAATATAAATTTGCCCGCCGTTTGGACCAGCCGACGGCCCGGCTAACGCTTGCAGTTCCGACTGCAATTCGTCCGGGTCGTCCGACAGCGCCTCCAGATCCTTGTCTTTCAAAATGATTGCTCCAGCGTTGTTTTGTGGATCCACGTTCAACTGTGTCGGCGAATCCTCCACATGTATTTCCAGTTTTTGCTCCTCCAGCGTGAGCGTCACCTTCAGCGTCTGCACCTGCCCCGCTTTCACCGCCACATTCGCCGCGGTGAACAATCCAAATCCCTCTGCCACAACTTTTACCGTGTACGCTCCCGGTGCCAGCCCGGTCGCCTCATAAACTCCATCTTTGTTCGTAGCGAAATTTATCGACTTTCCATCCGGCCCCGTCACTAAGACGGTCGCTCCGGCCACCGTGGCGCCGGACGGATCGGTCACCTCCCCGCGTACCGTCCCCGTGGCGGGTGCCTGCGCCAAAGCGGGAATCCTCGCCGCCGGTATCGACGCGAGAAACACTAAAATTGTTAGGTATGCCTTCCGAAATCTCATCCATTCTCCGAAATTATTTTGAACCGGCGCCGCGACACCTTGCCCAGGCGTATTACGGCGTGCCCCCTTCACCGCCCGGCGCTCCACTCAGGCTCCACGGTGAAAGTATCGACG
>JBBSFG010000297.1:0-4636 GCA_038238965.1 Candidatus Acidiferrales bacterium
TCCGAATTTCAGCGCCTCGCCTGGATGGACATTGCCGGCCAGCACCCGCAATTTCTGACCAGCAATATTCCCTGGGACGTGGAAGCATTCGACCTCACGCGCGATGGAAAACGGCTGGCGTTTCTGACCGATGAAGAGGGCACCAGCGTTCTCCATGTTATGGTCACGGCGACGCGCAAGGAAATGAAATTGCCAGCGCTGCCGTCAGGAGTAATGAGCAACCTGCGTTGGCATCACGATGGACACGATTTGGGCTTTTCGCTGACGAACGCGCAAGGACCGGGCGATTGCTATTCCGTCGACGTGCTCACCGGGAAAGTCGAGCGCTGGACGACCAGCGAGACGGCGGTGAAGACCGATTCGTTCCCCGCAGCGGAGCTGGTGCGGTGGAAAAGTTTTGACGGGAAAATGATTTCGGGATTTTTGTACAAGCCTCCCTCCAGATTTACAGGCAAGCGGCCCGTCCTGGTGGTAATTCACGGCGGCCCGGAAGGGCAGTCGCAGCCACTTTTTCTGGGGCGCGGGAATTATTACTTGAATGAGCTGGGAATTGCGCTGATTTACCCCAACGTGCGCGGCTCCACGGGATACGGCAAGACTTTTTCGTTACTGGACAACGGGTTCAAGCGCGAAGACACCTATAAGGACATCAACGCTCTCTTTGACTGGGTCGGAACGCGGCCCGATCTCGACGCCGATCGAATCGCGGTGACGGGAGGAAGCTACGGCGGGCACATGACGCTCGCGGTTTCCACGTTTTACAGCGATCGCATACGCTGTTCCGTGGACGTGGTGGGCATGTCTAACCTGGTGACTTTTCTGGAACACACCGAAGGTTACCGCCGCGATTTGCGCCGCGTGGAGTATGGAGACGAGCGCGATGCCAGGATGCGCGACTTTCTGGAAAAAATCGCCCCCATGAACAATATTCAAAAAATCCAAAAGCCAATGCTGGTAGTGGCCGGGAAAAACGATCCGCGCGTGCCGGTGACGGAGTCGGAGCAAATCGTCGAAGCGCTGAAGAAACAGGGTACGCCGGTTTGGTACCTGATGGCCAAGGATGAGGGCCACGGTTATCGCAAGAAGCAGAACCAGGATTTTCAGTTTTATACCACGATTGAGTTTTTGCAGGAGTTCTTGCTGAAGTAGCGAACGCACTCGCGATGCGTGAGTCTCCCCCGCTTATCGATTACAGCGGGATGTTTCCATGCTTTTTGCGCGGATTCACGTCCCGCTTGTTTTCAAGGGCGCGCAACGCGGTGATGAGGCGTATCCGAGTGTCGGCGGGCTCGATGACCGCATCGATGTAACCGCGTTCGGCGGCCACGAACGGGTTGGCAAAACGCTCCCGAAATTCCTCGATTTTTTCCTGCCGCAAGGCCTCGCGGCCCGATTCCGGCGCCTTGTCGAACTCCCGCTTATAAACGATATTCACGGCGCTTTCTGGTCCCATCACGGCGATTTCCGCGGTGGGCCAGGCAAAGTTTGCATCGGTGCGCAGATGCTTGCTGGCCATCACGCAGTACGCGCCGCCATAGGCTTTGCGGGTAATCACCGTGATTTTCGGCACGGTGGCCTCGGCGAACGCGAATAAAAGTTTGGCGCCGTGGCGGATGATGCCGCCGAACTCCTGCTGCGTGCCGGGAAGAAAACCGGGAACATCCTCAAAGGTAATCAGCGGAATGTTGAAGCAGTCGCAAAAACGCACGAAGCGCGCCCCTTTAACCGACGCATTGATGTCCAGAACGCCGGCCAGGTAGGAAGGTTGATTGGCGATGAAGCCGGCGGGCCGTCCGTCCAGGCGCGCGAAGCCCACCACCATGTTTTTGGCAAAATGTTCGTGTACCTCGAAAAAATATCCGTCATCGACGATCGCGTGGATGGCGTCCTTGATGTCATAGGGCAATTGTGGATCGTCGGGCACCAGGGTGTTCAGCGATTCCTCACGGCGGGTTGGCGAATCGGAGGAAGCCCGGCGCGGTGCGTCTTCCAGATTGTTGGACGGCAGAAAGCTCAACAACTCTCGGATCATGGCCAGGCAATCGGCGTCATCGCCGGCGATGAAGTGAGCGACACCGCTCTTTTCATTGTGGGTCATCGCGCCGCCCAGCTCCTGCTTGGTGACTTCTTCGTGCGTGACGGTCTTGATCACGTCCGGCCCGGTGACGAACATGTACGAAGTTTCCCGGGTCATAAAAATAAAATCGGTGATGGCCGGCGAATACACCGCGCCACCCGCGCAAGGCCCCATGACCGCGCTGATCTGGGGAATCACGCCGCTGGCCAAAGTATTGCGCAGGAAAATATCGGCATAACCCGCCAGGGAAGCCACGCCTTCCTGAATGCGCGCGCCGCCGGAGTCGTTGAGGCCGATCAGGGGCGCGCCGCCGCGCATGGCCAGCTCCATAATCTTGCAAATCTTCCGGGCGTTGGCTTCGGAGAGCGAGCCGCCAAACACGGTGAAGTCCTGCGCGAAAACGTACACCAGTCGCCCATCGATGCGCCCAAAGCCGGTGACGAAGCCGTCGCCCGGGGGACGCTGGCTCTCCATTCCAAAATCGACGCAGTTGTGGCGCACAAATTTGTCCAACTCCTCGAAGGTGCCTTCATCGAGAAGCATGTTGATGCGCTCGCGGGCGGTGAGTTTGCCGGCTTTATGTTCGCGCTCGCGGCGTTCCGGGCCTCCGCCGGTTTCCGCTTCGGCGGATAATTTGCGGAGCTCTTCCATGCGGCTGTGGTGCTTGGATTCCGAGACGGAAACGCTCTTCTTTTTTTCAGCCAAGCGGGCCTCCCGCGAGCGTGGTTCCTTTTTTGCCGAAAATCCGGACCGCAAGATGCGTGGCCATCCACACGGTGCCCAATAAAAGCACCACGCCAAGCAGCAGCTCTGCCGCTATGGCCGCGGCGCGCTGCACCGGAGAAGCAATGGCGGTGACGTATAGCGTGGTCTGCACCAGAATAAACATGGCTCCCAGGCTCATGGCTACGATAAGGATAGTGGTGAAAATCGAAGCGAGAATCATTTTCATGGAATGGGATTTGCTTCAGCTCTCGCGCACAAGGATAACGCAACTATCAGGATCTGAGGCCTTGGCGACGCCCGCCCGCAACCCAGTCATCAATAGTCTGGAACAACGGGTCAACGCAGGCCGGACCAGTCGTCGGCTACCAGGATGGAATCCGCGGGATTCGCGGGGTCGTACTTCACGCTGGCAGGCTGACCGGCCACCAGGCGTTCGAAGCGGATTTGCCCTTCCAGCCCGGTAATATCCTGCGCGGTGTGATAGGTGACGCCGGAAATCGCGTAACTATAGGAAACCAGATGGCGGCGTTGCGTATCCGCCAGTGGACTCGCTTTGGAGCCGAACAACGCTTTGCGTTCTACCACAGGCTCCGGAGGATGCTCAGCTAACTCCACGACCTGTCCTTCGGTGATGCGCCCGATTTGATTCAAATGCAGGCGGCGTTTTCGTTCGAGGGCCGCGGGATTTTCCGCGGGCCGAAAGAATGCGTAACCGATCATGACGATGGCCGCTACCGCAGCCACAACCATAGCCAGCATCACGTTCAGGTCAACAAACAGAAATTTCAATGCGTTGAACTCCGCTCGATAAGTTTACCGGAATTCCCAGGTAGCCACGGTAGCAGGATGATCGGCAGCAGCCCAGCGGCGCGCCGCTGGATAACCCTCACGCGCGTATTTTAACCGGAATCAAGGTGAGCTGAGAAATCACGGCTGTGGTGCGTGCACCGGATTGCGCAACACACCAATACCGGAGATTCTCACTTCCACCACGTCGCCTGCGGCAAGGGGCCCTACTCCGGCCGGGGTTCCCGTGGCAATGACGTCGCCGGGCTCCAGGGTCATCATCTGTGAGATCCAGCGCACCAGGAATGTGACGGAAAAAATCATCTGCGACGTATTGGCCGACTGGCGCATGGTGCCGTTAACGAAGACATCCAGAGCAACGTTCGTGGGATCGAGACTGGTTTCGATGTGCGGTCCGATGGGGCAAAACGTATCGAATCCTTTGGCGCGCGTGAACTGCACGTCCTTCTTTTGAAGATCGCGCGCGGTCACGTCGTTCACGCAGGTGTAGCCGAGTACGTAATCCAAAGGATTGTCTGCTTCCGGCAACTTAGAACACCGCTTGCCGACCACCACGCCAAGCTCCCCTTCGTGTTCCACCTGTTGCGAATAGCGAGTTAGAACGATGGCGTCTTCGGGACCAATTACCGATGACGGAGACTTCAAAAACATGAGCGGCTCTTTAGGCACTTCATTGCCGAGCTCTGCCGCATGGGCCGCATAGTTGCGGCCAATGCAGACGATTTTTCCGGGCTCCGCCGGAGGAAGCAGGCGCACTTCCTGCAATGGCTAGATGCGCGTACCTTGCGACCACTGAGCCCACGGGGGTCCCGAGATTTCACGAATATTAGCGTCTTCGATCAATCCGAAAAGCGGGGACAACGAGGAGGAAGCAGTTGGACGAAGAACGAAGCGGCAGAATTTCATTCGGATTCAACTAGCGAGGCGGCAGAAGATGCGCCGAGCGCGCTTTCCAGATACAGGTGCCGAGCCAGGACAGCGTCGCAACGATCAAGTAAATCACCACCCCGATCATGAAAACCTGAA
>JBBSFG010000298.1:0-4622 GCA_038238965.1 Candidatus Acidiferrales bacterium
GATAATGAATTATGTCCGTCCAGATCCCGAACGATAAGATTGCGCCCGACTATCGCAACTCGCCGCTCTACGATACACTTTCGCCCAGCCGTGGCGCGGCAGCCTCGCCCAGCATGAAACGCATCCTGATCATCGAAGACGACCGCGATATCGTGGAATTGGTGCGTTACAACCTCGCGAACGAAGGTTTTCAAGTTACCGCCGCCTCGGACGGCAGCAGCGGATTAAGCGCGCTCAAGAAAACTCCACCCGACCTGCTGCTCCTCGATCTCATGCTCCCCAAATTGTCCGGGTTGGACATCTGCCGGGAAATTCGCCGCGACGATTCCCTGAACCGCTTGCCGATTTTGATGCTCACCGCGCGCGGTGATGAAGCCGACCGCGTGGTCGGGCTGGAAATGGGCGCCGATGACTATGTAACCAAGCCGTTCAGCCCGCGCGAATTGATCGCCCGCGTCAAAGCCCTGCTGCGCCGCGCCGAGCCGCCCAGCGATGCGCCGCGCGTCATTGAAATCGGAAAGCTGGCCATCGACCCCGCCTCCTACCGCGTCAGCCATTCCGGAAAAGCGGTGCCGCTCAGTACGCTCGAATTCCGTTTGTTGTATTATCTCGCTTCGCGCCCGAACCGCGTGTTCACCCGTGACCAATTGCTCGACGCCGTCTGGGGAACAGATCGTTTTGTTACGCCACGTAGCGTGGATGTTTACGTCCGGCGCCTGCGCGAAAAGATCGAACCGGACCCTGAGCACCCGATGCACCTGAAGACCGTTCGCGGCGCTGGATACCTGTTCGAAACACGTGCGGCGTAATCTTTTCGCAAAACTTGGCCTCACTTTCCTCGCGCTGCTGGCCGGCGCGTTACTGGCTGTAGCTTACTTCGCGGAACATACTTTGCGCCGCGATTACGAAGGCACCGCCTACGCGCAGCTTAACGCCATAGCCAGGATCGCTCAGGCGCGCGCATCCGTTCTCCCTGCGTTGCCGCCGTCCACTCCCGAAGATCGCGCCACCCTGAACGAATGGGTTTCTCAATTTGCCGCCAGTGGCTCTCGCGTGACCGTGATCGGGGCCGACGGCAAGGTGTTGGCCGACTCGCAATCCGATTCCACCACCATGGAGAACCATGCCAGCCGGCCCGAAGTGCGCGAAGCCATGGCCAAGGGCAATGGCCGCGCGACGCGCCACAGTGTCACGTTGAATCGCGACTTGCTGTACTACGCGATTCGTTATCAGCTGCCGGCGGGATCGCCCGTCACTCTCCGCTTCGCTCTCCCCATTCAAACCGTGGACGAAGCGCTGCAATCGTTCCGCCGCAGTTTGTGGTTTTCCTCTTTCCTCGTTTTGCTGCTGGCCGGCGCCGCCGCGTTGCAGATATCCCATGTCTTTACTTTGCGCGTGGAACGCTTGAAGGAATTTTCCCGGCGTGTTGCGGCGGGCGATTTTCGCCCCATCCCGGCGGACAGCTCCGGCGACGATCTCGAAGCTCTGGGCGCCTCCATGAACCGAACGGCCGCGCAGCTCGACGGAACGATTCACACGCTCACAGAGGAGCGTAATCTCTCCACGGCCATACTGGCCAGCATGGTCGAGGGCGTGGCGGTGGTGAACGGCTCCGAACGGCTGCTCTTCGCCAATCAAGGCTTTGCTGAAATTCTTGGCCTGCAGCCGCCCCTGAAATCCGGCAGCGCGCTGGTGGAAATTGTGCGCCAGACGGAATTGATCGAGGCCGTCCGGCATGTTTTGCGCGGGGAATCTCGGGTCGAGTCGGAGATAGTTACCGGCACGCTGCGCCAGCATTTTTTTGCCGCTACCGTAGCGTCCGTGCGCGCTGGCGATACCCTCGGCGCCGTTGTCGTGCTGCACGACATCAGCGAATTGCGCCGTCTCGAACGTGTGCGACGGGATTTCGTGGCCAATGTATCGCACGAATTCAAGACTCCGCTTACCGCCATACAAGGTTTTGCGGAAACGTTGCTGGCCGGGGCCCTCGACGACGAGCAAAACCGCGAGCGTTTTCTGGGAATTATCCTGGAGCATGCCAGGAGATTGACCCGTTTGACCGACGACCTGCTGCGCCTTTCCCAAATGGACTCCGATCGTTTGGAGTTGGAAATTGACGAGGTAAGCGTCGTGCAGGTCGTCGAGAGTTGCCAGGAAACCGCGCAGCATCGCGCCACCGAAAACGGGCTTCGCCTGAATGTGAACATTCCGGCAAAATTGCCGGACATTGCCGGAGACCGCAGAAGACTTGCCGAGGTGTTGCAAAACCTGCTCGATAACGCCCGGCAGTACACCCCCCGCGGCGGCGAAATCGTGCTCAGCGCCGAAGCGCGGGGATCGGAAGTGGTTTTCACGGTATCCGATACCGGCATCGGCATCCCGCAGACCGACCAGCCGCGCATCTTTGAGCGTTTCTACCGCGTCGATGCGGCGCGTTTACGCGAAGCCGGCGGAACCGGTCTGGGTCTGGCTATCGCCAAACACCTCATCGAAGCGCAGGGAGGACGTATTTGGGTGGAAAGTGAAGTTGGACAAGGTTCGCATTTTCATTTTTCGGTTCCCATCTTCGATCCACAAGGCGTTACCCGCCACGCAACTATGAATTCGACGACACGCAACGGCGGGCGCATTCCATCCGCTTAGCGCATCCCCCCAACAACATTCGCAAGTACCCCTTGGGTTGTCGAAGTCAAAATAATCACAGCATTCATGCGCATGTGAACGCGCTGTAACACAACCCATCGCACACTTTGCGTGAACCTGTGAACTAACGCGACCGGAAACGCGTTCCGGAAGGAAGTCAACATGGCTAGCGCTGCCAAAATATCCGCAGTGGTGCTCTACGACACACTGGTGAATTATCTGGTTTCCATGTCGCGCACCGTGGAAGGTGCCATGAATCGCGCGCTGGATGCGTTGGTAAACGTCGAAGAGGCGCGTACCGCAGACCTGCCCGGAGAAGTATTTCTGCTGGAGCCGCGCATCAACGAAATGGAAGTGGTTATCGACGAACATGCCATCCGTTTGCTGCGCCGGTCCTCCTTCAACGACGACGAGATGCGCCTCATTGTAGCCGCTCTGAAAATCACCAATGACCTTGAGCGCATCGGAGACCTGGCCGTGAATCTCGCCGAATGCGTTATTTCCTTGCGCGAAATGCCCAGAATTGCCGCGATACCTGAGCTCGCGCCCATGGCTTCCGCAGTGCGCTCCATGGTGAGTAAGAGCCTGGGGGCATTGATTTTCAAGAATGTTGAAATGGCTTTGCAGGTTCTCGAAAGCGACGACTTGGTCGACCAGTATCGCGACCGCATCTTTGAAGAATTGCTGCGGCGCATGATGCGGGAGCCGGCAGCGGTAGGGCCCAGCCTGCAGTACGTGCTGGCTACGCGCCACCTGGAACGCATTGCCGACCACGCCACCAACATTTCCGAGGGCATCATCTTCTGGGTGCGCGGCCTCGACGTCCGGCACGGTCGGGGTTTGCTGGTCACCCGAGAACCCAGGGATCAGGGTAACGACGGTGGGTCCACCACGGCGGCGCGTGTCACCGAAAATTCATCGGGCCTTTACCCGGAATCCGCAGCAGAAGTGCACGATTAAGCAGTCCGATCTTCCACTCAAGTCCTACCTGGGGACCAGAGCACCCCTGGTTCTGGTCCCTATCTCCCCTCTCCGATCGATACTCCGCATTCCAATCCCGCAAATCACCATCCGGCGTCGTGATAGTAGTTTCGGATTATTGTTCTTCTTCTGATTTGCTATAAGAATCCCTTTCAATTGCGGTTCATTACTTCCAATAGTTTGAAATCTGCAGCGCCGCGCAAATAGCTGGATGTGTGTTGCCCAGCCGCGAAAATGGATGCGCCGCGCCGATGTCGCGCGCCTGAAACTTCTTTGCCGGGAGGCGGCAACTTGATAAGAATTACCAATCCAATTTCGAAAATCTCGTTAGCGATTATGCTCTTTCTGGGTTGTTGTGCTTTCGCGGCGGCACAGTCTGATCCCCCGGCTATTAAAATTGGCTCGGTCACATTCTCGGGCAGTATCCGGGAGCGTTACGAGATCTGGGACTGGTTTCCCGCCTCCGGCCAGGATTTTTACGGCTACTCCGGAACCGTAATGCGTTTCGCTCTTTCGCAAAAGCGAAAGAACTACGACTGGGCTGTGGAGTTCGCCGTTCCCACCTTGTTGGGTTTGCCGGACCGAGCCGTGGACCCAGCGCCGCAAGGCCAGCTTGGCCTCGGGCCTGCTTATTACGTCGCGAACGACAGACACCAATACACGGCCTTTGTTTTCCCCAAGCAGGCGTTCATAAGACTGAAGGGCGACCACTCCAGCTTGCGGTTTGGCCGGTTCGAATTCACGGATGGAAGCGAAGTAAAGCCCAAGAATTCCACCCTTGCTTCCGTCAAGAGCGATCGCATCGCGCAGCGATTGATCGGTATCTTTGGGTTCTCCGACGTCGGGCGCAGCTTTGATGGCGCTCAATATGTCTATTCCAACGGTTCCTGGAATTTCACCGCCGTCGGCGCGATTCCGACCCGGGGAGTGTTTCAGGTCGACGGCTGGGGTTGGGTTGCCACGCCGATCAGCTATGTTTCGGTCACGCGCCAATTAGA
>JBBSFG010000299.1:0-4611 GCA_038238965.1 Candidatus Acidiferrales bacterium
ACGGGATGCAACGTAGATGTGATTGCGGCGTTGATTCCTTGTGTGCCGGCGAATTCCCCCGCGGGATTCCGGAACGAGTTTCACGCGGGCTTGCAACAGGCATTTGGAAAATACCTGGTCGTCGATGGCGAGTACCTCTGGAAGTACACGCACAACGCGTACGACTTCAGCGTGCTGGGCAATACGCCGATCACGTTTCCGATTGCGTGGAACAATTCCAAGATTCCGGGATTTCTGTTGCGCGCCAGCGTGCCAAACTTTCATGGATTTACGGCGCTGGTGGTGATGGCCAGCGTGGCGGCGCGCTATTTTCCGCCGCAGGTGGGCGGACTGGGCGTGACGGTGGGACAAGGCGGGTCGGTGTTCCGCATCGATCACGACGAGAAATTCAACCAGACCACGCATTTGCAATATCAACCGTGGCGGCGCGGGCCGTGGATAGGATTCAACTGGCGGTACGACAGCGGGCTGGTGGCCGGGGCGGTTCCCGATTACGCGACGGCGCTGACGTTTGACGGCGACCAGCAGGCGGCTATTGGATTGTTTTGCGGGGCGACGTTTGCGACGGTAAATGCGCCGATCACCAACTGCCCGGATGGAGTGTCGCGCGGTGCCACGCGGCTAAAAATTCCCGCGGACTTGACCGAGAATGACGACAAGAACCCGCCGCGAATCGCGCCGAGGAATTTGTTTGACGTGAGCGTAGGAGACGACGACATGCTGCATGGCGACCGCTACAAGTGGAGTTTGCGCTTTACGGTCATCAACTTGACGAACAAAGAAGCGCTCTACAATTTTCTTTCCACCTTCAGCGGGACGCATTTTGTCAGCCCGAGGTCAGAGACGGTGGAGCTGGGGTTCCATTTCTAGGCGCAGGAGTTTGGAAGCAATGGTGACAAATCCCCACCCTTTAAAACCGAGGGTGGGGCGCCCGTTTGATCTCCATTACGGTTTAGGTTGGGCTGTTGGTGGAAGAATGCCGGCGAGGCGGAGGTATATCGCTTGCGCGCCGTAGTGATCGTTCCAGCTATCGCTTAAGCCAATCAAGGCGCCGGCGCGGGACGACGGGCGATTGCCGAAGAGAGTCATGGGGTCGCTGAGTTTCGAATCATCCACATTGACCAGCGCGGTGGAACAAAAATCAAAGGAGGCTTTCAGCCCGGCGACCAGCTTGTCTTTAGTGTCCGTGTCGGCAAGCTTTCCGGCATCCGGAGCGGCCGTGCCGGAGATTTTTGCGCACAGCAAGGTATTGGACTGGGTAATGTGCATGGTGAGATGGGCGAAGGTGTTCATCTCAGGCGTGGGCTTGAAACTAAATTTTTCGGCGGGCATGGCTTCGGCCGCGGCGACGATGATTTTGCTGAAACGGGTTAGCTGCTGCTTCACGGTGGAGCTGACGGGATTGGCAACGGGCTCGGTGCTGGCGGGAGTTTCGGCCGGTGGCTTGGCGTCTTGGGCCTTTGCCTCACCGACAAGCGATAGGGCCATGACGACGAGTAAAGTAAATCGCGCGGACTTCATTGTAGGGTGCCTCCTCGGCTGGAATTCCTTGAGTACTGACGGTTCGACACAGGAAGGATACTCCGGTGCGGTTTAGAGGAACAGCGAGAGATTTGTGAGTCAATGGATTGAGATTGTTCATTACCAAAATCCCCACAGGAAAAACCGACGTGTGGGGCACCCGAAAGAGAAAAGAAGCCCAAGCCTACGACGCGGAAGAGGAGTCCATTTTAGCGGACGGCGATTTAGGGGTTTTCTCGGGGAACAGGCGCTCGAATTCGGGGTCGCCGCGCAAAAATGCCACGTCGGGATCGCGGCGAACCCAATCGACATCTCTAAAACCGGCATTCCAACATTTTTGCAAGGCATCGAGCGCTTCGGGTCTACGTTTTAAGTAGCTGAAGACGCAAGCGGCGTTGTACAAAATCGTCGCTTCGCCAGCGCGCAGAGTGATGGCCAGATTGGTTTCGCGCAGGGCGTCTTCCTCGCGGCCCATGTCGGCATAGTCGGCGGCGAGAATAATTCGCGCGCGAGCATCTTCGGGAACCTGTTTCAGGTGATTTTCCAGGGCGGAAGTTTCGCGCTGGCGCACGTTGCGTGCCGCATCGGTCTTGCCCAGAGCGGAGAGCGAATTGAGTATGGGAATGTAAACGTTGTAATCCTCGGCGCCGGATTCGAGGGCGTCGTCGGCGATGCCGACAACTTCCTGATAGCGGCCGGCGGCGAAGAGCGCGCGGCACAAAAGGTAGTAGGCGCCTTCGCAATCACGCTTGCGCTCGATGGCCTGCCTTACGATGCGAATGCTGGCGTCGTATTCGCCATCGGCATACTCGATCCAGGCCTGGCCAACCAGGACTTCGGGCAGCTCGGGGCGCAACGATACGGCTTTGCGAGAGGCCACCATGGCGCGTTGCATCCACACGGCGTCGCGGCCGTAGTTGTAGTGATTTTGCGAGCAGACATTGGCGATGGCGGCGTAGGCCAAAGCAAAATTGGGATCGATTTCAACGGCGTTTTCAAACATACGCAAGGAAAATTCCAGATCCTGGCGAGTAAGCCTGCGCGCGTAGCTCTTGCCGCGCAGGTACAAATCGTAGGCCTGCAAACTTTCCGTGGGCTTGGCGGCGATGGCTTCGCGTTCCTGGGGCGTCAAGGTAATGCGCAGGGCTTCGGCAATTTTTCGCGCGATTTCGTCCTGAACTTCAAAGACGTCTTTCATTTCGCGGTCGTAGCGTTCGGACCACAGCGGAAAGTCGGTGTGCGTATCGACCAGCTGCGCGTTGATACGCAGGCGATTTCCGGCGCGGCGCAGGCTCCCGGCCAGCACATAGGCGGCTTTCAATTGCTGGCCAATTTGCGCGGGGGTCACCTGTTTATCGCGGTAGGCCAGGACGGTGGGTCGCGAGAAGGTGTTGAGAACTTTTATTTTCGAAAGCTCGGTGATGATGTCTTCGGTGATGCCGTCGCGGAAATATTCATCTTCCTTGATGCCGCTGAGATTTTCAAAATAAAGAACGGCGATGGATTTGGGCGCCTGCTTCGCGGTGGCGGAAGAGGATTCACCGTCGTCGGCCACATTCTTGTTTCCGGAATCCAGATCGCGCTTCAAACGGGCCAGGTCCGTTTTTAATTCGGTGGCGGTCTGGCAACGCAGATTGCGGTCCTTCTCCATGGCTTTACTGACCAGGCGGCCAAATTCCGGGGGGATGGAAGGAGTCACTTTGGAGATGGGAACGGGATCACGGTTCAATATGGCGTCAAAAACCACGGCGGAAGTATCGCCCTGAAAAGGCAAAACTCCGGTGGCCATCTGATACAGGACCGTGCCAAAAGAAAAGAGGTCGGTGCGCGCGTCAACGAGTTGGCCGCGGGCTTGTTCCGGAGACATGTACGAGACGGTGCCAACCGTGGAGCCGGGGGAAGTTAACTCCTCTCCGGCAAACATAGTGTCGGCCTGCGAGGGAGCTGAGCCGCCCACGGAGCGGTTGGCTTCCATTTTAGCGAGGCCAAAATCCAGAATTTTTGCCTGGCCGCGCTGGCTGACGAAAATATTCGCGGGCTTGATGTCGCGGTGCACGATGCCCTTGGCGTGCGCGGATTCCAGAGCGTCGGTAATCTGGATGGCCAGGGTGAGCAGCTCATTTATTTCGAAGGGCTGGCGGCCGAGCATCTGGCCGAGAGTCTGGCCCTCGAGCAATTCCATGACGATGAAGTGCTGGCGCTCGTACTGCTCTATGGCGTGAACGGTGCAGATATTCGGGTGATTGAGGGCGGAGGCGGCGCGAGCTTCACGCTGGAAGCGCTCGAGGAGCTGAGAATCCTGAGCCATGGCCTGAGGGAGGAATTTAAGGGCCACGCGACGGCCGAGACTGGTGTCTTCGGCTTCATAGACAACGCCCATTCCGCCGCTACCGAGCTTGCGGGTGATGGTGTAATGAGAAACTGTTTGACCGATTGCGGGTTCCGAGGGCGTCATGGGAGGCATTGATACTAGGCTGAGCAATCCGGCGGGTCAAGCGGGTGTGGATGTTTAACGATTGCGTTATCAGGACATCCTTTACACGATGGGGTGCCCGTTGTGGAAATGAGGAGAGGGCGGCTGCGAAGAGAGATTCCACGACTGCGTCTCGGAATGGCCGTTCTGGGTGTGTTGGCCGAGATCGTTGCCAATCCTTCCAAGGGAGCGGTCACCAGGACTGTGCCGCCGTCAACCGGTTCTTGTTTGGTTCGAACTTTGTTTCGAGCAGCTCCCCGTATAACATCTCCTCATGAAACCTATGAAAATGACACGCCGCATGTGCGCCACACTTCTTATCGTCGTAGCGCCGCTGATTGCATTGTCAGCGCCACCGGCCCCCAAAAGAAATTCCCAGCCATCTCAATACCTGGCCTTCATCGGCACCTACACGAGCAAGACGGAGAGTAAAGGGATCTACTCCTCCCGCTTCGATACCACCAGCGGTAAACTCACGTCCATCGAACTGGTCGCAGCAACGCAGGACCCGTCGTTCCTCACCATTTCGCAGAACGAAAAATTTCTTTATGCCGTGAACGAGCTATCCACCTTCAACGGAAAAAGCAGCGGCGCGGTGACTTCTTATTCGATCGATC
>JBBSFG010000300.1:0-4567 GCA_038238965.1 Candidatus Acidiferrales bacterium
AAGAGTTTGGCGCTATCGATCCGAACGGCGTGTGCGTCACGTTTCAGCAGTAGCGGGCGATGGGGTTGTAAATAATTCGAAATGCCCGAATCCTGTCTATTTTTCCGGACTACAGCGGTCAGCGGCGCTTCTTTTTTTCCAGCTGCGCCAGGCGAGCCTTCACTAGTTTTTTAATGAGTGAAACCGGCACCGGCTTCTCTACAGGGAAATGAACGGTTCCTTTGGATGTCGTGAATCCTTGCAGCTCCGTTTTGAACATTTCGATGACCGCAGCCGTCGGAAATAAACTGTAGTGATCGGAAAACGCGGCGAACCATACCAGAACTACTCCGTGCCTGAATGCGGGAATCCCGTAGCTGATCGTCTCGGTGGCTTCACGTGGCACCGCGGCCCGAATTGCCGCGCGGATCTTCTTCAGGTTGCCGCGGGCCGCCGCCGGGACGCCGGAAAGATATTCAGCAAAATTCTTCGGCGCACCTTCGCTTTTCTTCGCGAGCCTCGCCTTACCCAATTTGGCTTTTTTCATACGCGCGATACTACGGGAACTTCCAATGGCAGTCCACGTCTCATGCCGCCGGCCGGCACTTGCGCGGTGCATTAGCTTCGAGTGTGCGCGACGGCCAGTTAGGAGTAAACTTCACAAATTATGAACATGAAATATGCGATCGCGTTTCTGTGTATGTGTTCTTCTATTCCTTGGCAAGCAAACGCCCAAAGCGCGGGACACGAAGAGCTGCTGGTCCTTTCGAAACGTGCGCACACTATGGCCGTTGTCGACCCATCCGATCTCAAGGTTCTCGCGCGTGTACCTGTAGGCGACGATCCTCATGAAGTCATCGCGTCTGCCGATGGCACGACGGCCTACGTCTCGAACTATGGGTTTGGCGCGTTCAACACTCTTACTCCCGTCGATCTGCTCCGGCAAGCGGCACTTCCGGTAATCGATCTGGGACCTTTGCGCGGCCCTCACGGCCTGGCCTTTGCGGGCGGCAAAGTCTGGTTTACCGCCGAAACAGCCAAGGCCATCGGCAGCTACGATCCGCATACTCATAAAGTGGATTGGATTCTGGGAACCGGCCAGAACCGAACGCACATGATCTTTGTGTCCTCCGGCCTGCAATTCATTGTTACCACCAACGTCAGCTCCGCGACCGTGAGCTTGATTGAGAAGAGCAATAATCAACGACCGGACGCCCCGCCACCGATGACGAATAACGGCGGCGGACCTGAGCACCAGGATCCTGGCGGCCCGTCGACGGGCGGCGGCCCCAGAGGCGCGCCAGGCGTTGATTGGAACGAAACCGTTATCCCTGTCGGGAAGGGATCCGAGGGATTCGATGTTTCGCCCGATGGCAGCGAAATTTGGGTAGCCAACGCTCAGGACGGCTCCGTATCGATCATCAACAAAGCAAAGAGAAGCGTGGCGCAAACATTGGCGGCAAATGTCAAAGGAGCGAATCGCTTGAAGTTCACTCCCGACGGCAAAATGGTTCTGATCTCCAGTTTGGGAGGTTCCGGACTGGCCATCTACGACGCCGCCACACGAAAGGAAATCAAGCGCCTTAACATCGGTCACGGAGCCGCCGGCATCGTCACCCAACCGGACGGCACGCGGGCATTCGTGGCCTGCACGCCGGATAATTACGTAGCCGTGATTGATCTCAAAACGCTGGAGGTTGTCGGCCGCATCGATGCCGGTCCCGAACCGGATGGCCTGGCGTGGTCGGTTCGTCGTTGATAGCTATGTGCTTTCCAGGGTGGCGAATAACGAGTCGTTAACTTCGAACGACTTTGCGGACCATTTCGGTGGTCACGGCAGACACCGCGTGGGAGGCCAAACCGTACAAGTGCTGCGACAACGGATTGTAAATGGCATCGGCGGTCTTCATGGTGGAATCTTCAGCTTCGCCGCCGCCGGAGTTTTTTTTCTTGCCCGCTATTTTTTCTTCTGCCGCCGACCACACTTTCTGGAACTGGTTCATGGTCCAGGACGCCACCAGGCCAGCAACCGCGCCAGCTACCATTCCCTTTAGAACATTGGATTGCCGCATGTCTTTGGGCTTACCCGGCGAGAAAGAATCTCGCGCATCAAGGTAGGAGTAAATACGTGTATCCGGTATCAGGTGAAAACATCAGTTTCGCGTAGCTAATTGCGGATTTCGCGCGGGCATCGTAAACTGCTGAAGTTGTTGCATTGCCACTCCGGTTGCGACGGGCCTGTAGCTCAGGTGGCTAGAGCGCGCCCCTGATAAGGGCGAGGTCGGTGGTTCAAGTCCACCCAGGCCCACCATTTCCATCAAAAAAAATTTTGATCCAGCGATGTTACTTCACGCCTTTTTCCGGATCCCACGATCCCTGCAGCCTGCGGATGTAAACAATCTGGCCGATGTGATACGCGTTGTGCGTGCCGACGTGCGCGATTTCCGAGGCCGCGGCTTTCAGTTTCTCTTCGTCGGCGCCCTCCACAGCTTTTTCCCATGCGGACATCACCTCGTCGAGCTGCTGCACGGTAGCGGCCCAGGTTTTGGCGTCAAATTTGTCGAAGGTTTGTTCGTTATTGCCGTCGAACTTGGCGGGCGTCTCGCCTTTGAATTTCGCCAGCGCCTGCTGGTTCCAGAACACCAGGTGATAGGTGAGTTGCCCGATGGAGTGGTTGCCCTTGCCGTCGCGCCAGCTGGCTTGTTCCGCGGTCAGGCCTGCCACCGCCACGTTGGCAGGCACGAACCATTCTTTCTGGTTGTGCGTGGTACGCAGCTGCTCCAGCAAAATGCTCTTCAACGTCACAGCCTTTTTCTCCTCCGGTTTCTTTTCCTGCCCTGCGGCGGCAACCGAACCATAAGCCGCGGACCACAACAGCAGCAAACACACCACCACGCTCTTTTTCATGTTGAGTCACCCCCTATATGCCTTCGACGTTGAGGAATTCAGTTTGTTACTGGTGAATCCCCATTTCCGTTAAAAAATAGGCGTAGTCGAAGGCCGTCTCGTGCAGGCGGTCGTAGCGCCCCGACGCGCCGCCATGTCCGGCGGGATTCATGTTGGTCTTGAGGATCAGGGTGTTGTGGTCCGTGCGAGTGGCGCGCATTTTAGCCACATACTTCGCGGGCTCCCAGTACATTACCTGGCTGTCGTTGAACGAAGTGCGCACCAGCATGTCGGGATAGGCCTTGGCTTCGATATTGTCGTAGGGCGAGTAGGTGATCATGTAATCGAACTCGGCTTTTTTCTTGGGATTGCCCCACTCCTCGAACTCCGGAACGGTCAGGGGAATGGACTCGTCAAGCATAGTGTTGATGACGTCGACGAATGGAACGCCCACCAGCGCGGCATGAAACAAATCCGGACGCATGTTGAGCACCGCGCCCATCAGCAGGCCGCCGGCGCTGCGGCCTTCAATCACCAGGCGGTCCTTTGAGCCATAGCCCTGGGCCACGAGGTATTCGGCGGAGGCGATGAAATCGGTGAAGGTATTTTTCTTGTGCATCATGCGGCCGTCGTCGTGCCAGGCTTTGCCCATTTCGCCGCCGCCGCGGATGTGCGCGACAGCGACGACCACGCCGCGGTCGATCAAGCTGAACAAGTCGGAATTAAAGCGAATATCGTAGGGAGCGCCGTAGGATCCGTAGGCCGTGAGGTACATGGGGCCCTTGCCGTCCATCTTGTCGCTCTTCAGATGCACCACCGAAACGGGCACTTTTACGCCGTCGGAAGCGGGGGCATAAATCTGTTCCACCTGGTAGCGGATGCGGTCATATCCGCCGGGCACTTCTTTTTGCTTCAACAATGTGGATTTGCCGGTAGCCATGTCGTATTCGAAGACGGAGCGCGGGGTGATAAACGACTGATAGCCGTAGCGAAATTTGCTGGTGTCGTATTCGCGGTTGACGTAGGGATAGCTGGAGTAAGCGGGCTCGGGAAAGTCGATGCGCCGGGATTGCCCGCTGGTCAGATCGACCACGCGCAACTGCGGCAATCCATTTTCGCGTTCGCCGAGCACGTAGTAATTTTTAAAGAAATCCGTGTCGTCGAGCATAACGCCGGCGCGCTGCGGCACGACTTCCTGCCAGTTGGCGCTGCGGGGATCGGCTACCGGCGCCTTGACCAGGCGGAAATTCCTGCCCGTATCGTTCACGCGGATATAAAAAAAGTCGCCGTTGTGGTCGGGATAATATTCCACGTCCTGCTTGCGCGGCTCCAGGATTTTGAATTCAGCCATGGGCTGACCTGCGGGGATGTAGCGGGCTTCACTAGTGGTGTGACTGGCGGAAATCAGGAAAATGTACGCTTTGCTGCGCGTCCTGCCCGCGTACACATCGAATCGTTCATCCTTTTCTTCATAAATCATGGCGTCGGGGCCGGCGGTGCCCGCGCCGTGGCGATAGGCCTGGTATTCCCGCTTGGTGGTGGCGTCCTCGACGGTATAGAAAATAGTTTTGTTGTCGTTGGCCCACGCCACCGAGCCGACTCGTTCGGCGTGATCCGGCAGCAACTTGCCAGTGCGCAGATCTTTCACCGACAGCACGTACTGGCGGAAGCCGGTGTTATCGGTGGTATAGGCGAGCAGATT
>JBBSFG010000301.1:0-4535 GCA_038238965.1 Candidatus Acidiferrales bacterium
AATTCTGCAGGCGCGTTTCGAGAAAATGGGCGTGCCCACGCTGGTGGCCGACCCGCGCGACCTGGTGTTCGACGGGAAAAAACTGACCGCGCACGGAAAGAAAATCGACCTGGTGTACCGCCGGGTGCTGATGAACGACATTGTGGCCCGCCCCAAGGAATGTGCCGCGCTGGTGAAGGCCTACGCCGCCAACGCGGTTTGCGTGGCCAATTCTTTCCGCTGTAAAATCCCCCACGTAAAAACTTTTTTCGCGGTGCTCACCGATGAGCGCAATGGAGCGCTTTTTTCCCACGGCGAGCGCGAAATCATCCAGCGCCACGTGCCCTGGACCCGCGTGGTCGCCGACGTCAGCACCGCGCACTACGACAAGCCGGTGGACCTGTTGGCGTTCATCCGCAAAGAACGCGAGAACCTGGTGATGAAGCCCAGCGATGAGTATGGAGGGACGGGAGTGACGCTCGGTTGGGAAACGAGCGAGGGCACATGGGACACCACGATTCAGGCGGCGATTTCCGGGAGCAGCGCGGAGGCGGGCGGGAATTGCTGGGTGGTGCAGGAGCGCATCCCCATCCGCCGCGAAGTGTTTCCGTACATCACGCCCAAGGGGAATGTGGAGTTTCGCGACATGCTGGTCGATTTCGCCCCCTATCTCTTCCGCGGAAAATTAAGCGGCTACCTCACCCGCCTCAGCGCCACGGGCCTCGCCAACGTAACCAGCGGCGGCGGCCAGGTCCCGTCCTTCCGCGTAGCGAAAAAAGGAATCGCTGCAAAGAGGTAGCAAGTAAGGCGAGAAGAGTATCTCGGTCGTTCTGCAATGGCTCTGGATACGCCATGACGAGTTTCCCAGGATCTGAAAACGTCTCGTCTGTCCCCGAGTACCTATTCTCCCACTGGAGGCGGTTTGGGTTCCTCAGGAGGTCTCTTTACGCCGCAACTTGGTGTAAGGTGGCAATATACGGTAAAAACCCCGCACTGGCAGGGCAAAAGACTCCATGGGCGAAAGAGCCAGTCCCCTAGAGGATAACTTTGTCGACTAACCACCTCGTGTTTCTAACAGTGTTATTTGCTTTGTCCAGTTTAATGGGCCTTTTCCTCCTGTTCCGTCCGCGTACGTATCAGAAGTTTCTGTCGGGACTTTTTGCCGGTTCTCCAAACGCAACCAGGTTTATTCCCTTCAAGGGGTACGTGGGATCACCTGTATATGTTGTCGTTCTTCGAGTGGCAGGTGCCGGTTGTCTGATCGTTTCCGTCGTATGCCTAGTTGGAATTATGGGAGCGGTGACAAACTGAAAGAACACGGGAACAGACGTGACATTCCCTGATGTTTTTCCGGAGGACACGGAGACTGACTGGACGTTTCTTACTTCTTGCAAGAACGTAAAAGCAGGCAATCCAGGATGTCGGTCTGATACCATGCAAATCTTATGCGCCGATACTTGAGCTTGTGTGTTTTTCTACTCGCAGCAAACTCCGTTCACTCCCAGGAGCCTAAGCCCGTTGCAGAGCGCGTTGCAGCGCAGAACACCATTTTCGACGAACAGTTCGAATCCGAGCTGCGTCTGAATCCCGAGCGCGCCACCGGCTTTGGCGATTACCGCTACAACGACAAGCTCGACGACTATTCGCTGGCTGGAGTGGCGCAACGCCACCAGGCCGATGAAATGTTCCTCGGCCGCCTCGTCGCGATTCCTACAACCGGCTTTTCCGATCAGGAAACGCTCTCGCACGACCTGTCGATGCGCGTGCTGCAACAGCGCATGGCCGATTACGACCTCAAAGAATTTGAAATGCCCATCAACCAGCAGAACGGTGTGCACACTCGCCTCGCCGATCTGCCGCTTTCCATGCCCTTCGATTCCGTAAAGCATTACGAGGACTACATCGCGCGGCTTAAACAGATTCCCCAAGCGCTCACGCAGACCATCGAAGTGCTGCAGGCGGGCATGAAAGCCAAGCTCATGCCGGTACGCTTTCTGGCGGAGAAAATTCCCACGCAGTGCCAGGGAATCATCGACGCTGATCCGTTCCTCCTACCCACCAAAAAATATCCCGCCAGCATTTCCGCCGAAGACCAGAAGCGCCTGACCCAACAGATCACGGAAGCGGTCAACAACGAAGTGCTTCCCGCGTACAAGAATTTCGCGGAGTTTATCAAGATAAAATACGCGCCTGAAGGCCGCACCACTCTGGCGGTCACGTCGCTGCCGGACGGCGCCAAGCGCTACCAGAATAATATTTACGCACGCACCACTACGCGCATGACGCCCGATGAAATCCACCAGCTCGGCCTGCGCGAAATCGATCGCATCGAAAAAGAAATGACCGCCATCGCCAAAAAAGAAGGCTTTGCCGGCCTGGCCGCTTTCCGCGCTTCCTTGAAAACCAATCCAAAATATATTCCCAAGTCCGCCGAGCAGATCCTCGATGATTTTCGCCGCTACATCGCGCAGATGGAGCCCAAGCTTCCGCAGCTTTTCACCTTGCTGCCCAAGTCGCCGGTGACCGTCGAGGCCATCCCGGAATTTCAGGCGGCTGCCGCAACTCACTACGTCACCGGAACGCCGGACGGCAAGCGCCCCGGTCGCGTAGTGGTGGCCACCTCGCACTTCGCCGAACGCTCTCTGATCGATGACGAGGCCGTCGCGTACCACGAAGGAGTTCCCGGGCACCACATGCAGCTCTCGGTGCTGCAGCAAATCACCGGCCTCCCGAAATTTCGCCGGCACAGCCTGGGCTTCAACGCATACGTCGAAGGCTGGGCACTGTACTCCGAACAGCTCGGCAAAGAGGTCGGCTTCTACCAGGATCCGGTTTCCGATTATGGCCGGCTTTCCTCAGAACTGTTTCGCGCGGTACGCCTGGTAGTCGACACCGGCATCCACTCCAAGGGCTGGAGACGGGATCAGGTCGTCGAATTCTTCCGCAAATCCGGCGCAGTCGACGAGCCCACCATTCAAAGCGAAACCGATCGCTACATCTCCTGGCCCGCGCAAGCGCTCAGTTACAAGCTCGGCCAGCTGAAATTTCGCGAGCTTCGCGAGCGCGCCGAAAAAAAACTAGCCCCCAAGTTCGACGTCCGCAAATTCCACGACGAGATGCTCGATGGTGGAACTCTGCCGCTCGACATGCTCGACGCCCGCACCGACCAGTGGATCGCAGAGCAATCGAAGTGAAGTCCGCCACAAAAAAGTGAACCAACGGGATACGCGACAATCTGAACGTCTTAACTCCACGCCATTTCTTCGATAAAATGGAACTGATGCGCAATTCATTTGGTAGCGCAAAACCCGAACTGATGCCCGGCGCCAAAAATGCCGTGGAAACCTGCCTGGCCGTGCGCGCCGGCGAATGCGTAGCATTAATCGCTGACGATATCAGCAAAGCGGTAGCCGCCAGCCTGGCAGCGGCGCTGCAAGACTGCGGCGCCGCGTACGACGCATTTCTGCTGGAAGACTTCGGTCCGCGCCCGATGCGCGAAGCCCCACCGGAAATCTTGGACGCGCTGGAAAAAGCCGACGTGGGCATCCTATGCATGACGCCGCAGCCCGGCGAATTGGGCGCGCGCATGGCCATCGTAAAAATTGTCGAGCGCCGCCAGATTCGCTACGCGCACATGGTCGGCGTCACCGACGAAATCATGCAACAGGGTATGCGCGCCGACTATCGCCTGGTCGACCGCCTCAGCGACAAGTTGCGCGAACGCATGCTGCGCGCCGAAACGCTTACGGTAAAAACCGCAGCGGGGACGAATATCTCGGCGCATTTTGATCCGGGCCTGGATTGGGTGAAAACCAGCGGGCTGATCAGTCCGAGATACTGGTCAAACTTGCCTGCCGGCGAAGTGTTTACCACGCCCGCCACCGTGGATGGAACTTTTGTATGCGACGCCACGGCCGGAGATCATTTCAACGGAAAATATGGAGACTTGCAGTCTACGCCTTTGGTTCTGGAGATTAAGGAAGCGCGATTGGTGCATGCGGAGTGCGCGCGAAAAGATCTGGAGCGGGAATTTTGGGAATATTGCCACACCGATAAAAACAGCGACCGCGTCGGCGAGCTGGCCTTCGGTACCAACCTGGGATTGTCGCGGATGATCGGTGTGTTGCTGCAGGACGAAAAATTTCCGGGTGTGCACCTCGCCTTCGGCGACCCCTACGGAAGCCAGACGCATGCCGATTGGGAATCAAAGACGCACGTGGATGTGCTCACCCGCAAGTGCGATGTGTGGATCGACGACGACCATGTGATTAACCAGGGCCGTTACCAACTGGATCACCTGGGACTTTCTTGATCCGAGTACCGTATCAGTACCATTTCGGTTGCAGACCGGAGCCTACACACACTGCTGTATGGCCTGGCCGAGCATTTGGGGCATACTAACGCGCATATCTACCCTACCCGATTCGGAAAGGAACCGATCATGTCTTTCGGACTTTACGCTCTGGGTTTTCTGATTCTGATTGGCGGACTGATTTACGGGGCTCATCTGATGCACGTGCCGGCGCACTGGATTGCGGTGGGTGCGATCGTTCTGC
>JBBSFG010000302.1:0-4515 GCA_038238965.1 Candidatus Acidiferrales bacterium
CGGTGCCGGACTTGACGCGCACGTCGCTGCCGCTGCGCAGAACCGTTATGATCTGGCCGTTTACCGTTTCCACGCTCATCGGCCCACTCACCGCAATGGCCGCTCCTTCGATGGCTCCCACGGAATCGCCAGGCTCGGGATTATCGGGACGCGCGGCGTAGGCAGCCAGCGCCGCGGCTAGCGTTACCGCTCCGGCCATCGACAAAACGGCCAGCGTGCGCCCTGAATTTTCTTTCTGGAACCGCAATGGCAATGCTTACTCCTTGCCGAGCCGCGGGAATACTCGCGAATCCCTCTCGGCCTATACTATACGACGATGGCCAGCCCCCCGGCAGAGCGAGGTGCCCCACATGAACAAGGCAGCGAGCAGGCGCCTGCGTCTTCTTCGTCACCGGACAGCGCAACTGTAAATCTGCACTACGACACGCGGCTGCCGCGGCTTCCCTGGTCGCGGCGCATTCAAATTCCCCTCATTGCCGCTGCGGTTTACAGCGTCATCTGTGCGCTGGGCCCCACGCTGCGCTATGAAATGTTGGGGTATCAAAATATCGAGCGCGTGTACTCCTCCCGCCGGCGCTGCATCTTTGCTTTCTGGCATCGCGTGATCATTCCGGTAGTGTGGTGGGCCAGGAACCGCGGCATTGTGGTGCTCAATACCACCGCGTTCGACGGGCAATGGACGCGCAAGGTGATCGAATGGCTGGGCTTTGGCACCGCGCAAGGAAGTTCGACGCGCGGCGGCCTGCGCGGGTTGGCTGTGATGGCCCAGCGCCTGGAACAAGGCCGTGATTGCGGATTTACGATCGACGGGCCGCGCGGGCCGCGGTATGTTGCCAAGCCGGGGCCGGTGATGCTGGCGCGCAAAACGGGATGCCCGATCGTGGTGTTTCACATCGGCGTGGACCGCGGGAAAACTTTTTTGAAGACCTGGGATCATTTTTTATTGCCGGCGCCGTTTGCCCACGCCGTGATTCTGGTGGCGCCGCCGATTTACGTGTCTACGGATGCGGATGCCGAGTTGATGGAATTGAAACACGCGGAGATGCAACGCGAACTGGAGCGAGTCCGCGACATTGCAGAGGGATGGTTTCAGATGAGTGAGGACGAACGCCAGCGCCACCGCACCGATTTTTTGCCATAGAAGATTTGATCCAATACAAAAAGGACGAAACTTACTTTTGGGTGCGTTCGGCGAGTTTGACCTGGAGGTCCATTTTTTTGCCGCCGCGATATAGGGTAACGGGCACCATATCTCCCGGACGCTTGCGATTCAGGATTTTGTTGACGTCGAACTGACTGGTGACCGGCTGGCCGTCGATGGAAGTAATCACGTCGCCGCCGATGGCGATGCGGCGCATGCCCGCCTGGGCAACTTGATCGCCACCCTTGATGCCCGCCGCCGCGGCGGGGCCGCCGCGCGTCACCGTTTCCACCAGCAGGCCTTCCTGCACGGGCAAATCCAGCGCCTGCGATAAATATCCGCCGATGGGCAACGTGTCCACTCCCAGAAACGCGCGATGGACGCGGCCGTCGGTGATCAAATCGTTGGCGATGCTTTTTGCCGTGTTCACGGGAATAGCAAAACCGATGCCCGCGGTGGTGCCGGAGGGCGTGTAAATTGCGGAGTTGATGCCGATCACCTCGCCGTGAGTATTGATCAGCGGGCCGCCGGAATTGCCGCGATTGATGGCCGCGTCGGTTTGAATGGCCTCGTCGATGAACGTGGTGTCACTGGTTTGCACTGTGCGACCCAGCGCGCTGACCACGCCGGTGGTTAGCGTGCTTTGAAAGCCGAAGGGGTTGCCGATGGCCAGAACTTTCTGGCCGACCTGCAAATTGCCGGAATCACCGAGCGGCAAGATCGCAAGGTTTTTTCCATTTGGTTCGATCTTTAACAGCGCCACGTCGTTGCGCTGGTCCGCGCCGATAAATTTTGCTGGGTAGCGCGACTGGTCGCCGAGGACGACTTCGATGGATTGCGCTTCCTGGACGACGTGAAAATTCGTAAGGATGTAGCCGCGCTTGTCGATGATGAAGCCCGAGCCCGCACCCTCTACGGGGACCGGGTCCATGAAGAAATCGTATTGCGTCGCCTTGGTCAAAACGTTGGCAACCGCCGGCGAGGTTTGGCGGTAGATGCGGACGTTGATGGATTCATCGTCGGTCAGCGCGGCGTCACGTTGCGCCAGGCTGGTGGCCAGGCCCGCGGGTTTCGTTTCTCCCAGCGGCAAGGCTTGCACGTTCACCGGCTGATGAGCGCCCCAGCGGCCTCCCGCCCAATAGGCGGCAAGAATGATGACCACGGCGGCGAGCAAAAGACGGATGGCACTGGACGATCTGGAAACAGTCATGTCGGTTATCCTTCTGCCGCTTTAAGCGTGAACGGCGGCAGCTTTACTGGAAATAGCATACATTTTCGGCCAGGCGCGCACCACGGGCGCACGAGTTCATAGTGTTGGACGTACTGCGCGAAGTTTGGTGGCCAGCTGGCCCACCTGACGTTGGGTTTCCGCGATGGACCCGGAGCAATCGATTTTCTCCGTGGCGTGACGCAGCTTTTCTTCCACGGAAAGTTGCGCTGCGATTCTGCGGCGCGCTTCCTCTTCGCTAAGGCCGCGCGAGACCAGGCGCGCGACTTGCTGCTCCGTTGTGCACCACACCACCACGACGCCATCCAGTTTCTTGTCCAGCCCGGCTTCTATGATCAGCGCGGCTTCCACAAATGCCGCGCAGTGCGAGCCTTCGCGCTGTAGTTCCGCAAGCTCGGATACGATTTGCTCTTCCACCCGGGGATGCACGATGGCATTCAGGCGTGCGAGTTTGGCGGGATCGGCAAATACGATCTTGGCGAGCGCGCCGCGGTCGATTTTTTTATTCGCGGCTAAAACGGTTGCGCCGAAATCACGCACGATTTCTTCATAGGCGCGTCGGCCCGGCTCGATGAGCTGGTGCGCTATGGAATCGGCGTCGAGAACCGTGAAGCCGAATTCACGCAGCATGGCGCCGACGGTGCTTTTCCCGCTGGCGATTCCACCGGTAAGTCCGAGACGAAGCATGAGCGATTCTATCGCGCGAGCGCGCTGCTCTGTGCCGATTTCGTCGACGCTGGTTTGGCTGAAGATTCTCCGCGGCGCAGTCGCGCGGCTTTCACGGTGTTGCTCATCAGCATGGTGATGGTCATAGGCCCCACGCCGCCCGGGACGGGCGTTAGCGCGCCGGCAACGTTGATGGCATCGGGATGTACGTCGCCAACGAGCGCGGAGTTTTTGGTGCGGAATTTTTCCAGGCGCTCCGGCGCGTTGACGAAGAGGCGCTCGGCTTCTTTCGCATCGGTGACGCGATTGGTGCCCACGTCGATGACTGCCGCGCCGGGCTTGATCCAATCGGCGGCGACATAGCCGGCCTTGCCCATGGCGGCAACCACGATGTCCGCGCGACGAACTGTGGCTGGCAGGTCGCGGGTTTTGGAATGGCAAATCGTCACGGTGGCGTTGGCGTGCATCAGCAGAAGCGCCATCGGTTTGCCGACGATGTCGCTGCGGCCCAGCACGACAGCATCGGCGCCTTCGATGGCGATATTGCCGCGGCGCAGAATTTCCATACAGCCTGCGGGTGTGCAGGCGACAAGGCCTGGGCGGCCGCTGACCAGGCGGCCGAGATTCATGGGATGGAATCCGTCCACGTCTTTGGCGGGATCGACTGCTTCAAGAATCAGCTTGGTGTCCACTTGTTGCGGCAGCGGAAGCTGGATGAGGATGCCGTCCACGGCATTGTCACCATTGAGATCGTCGACGAGCTGCAGCATTTCGCGCGTGCTGACCGTTGAGGAGGGCGTATGCATCCAGCTGGCGATGCCCAACTGTTCGCAGGCCGCAATTTTGCTTTTTACGTAGAGCTGCGAAGCAGGATTGTCACCCACCAACACGGCGGCCAGGCCGGGGCGAATGCCGGCGGCGGTGAGTCCCGCGATCTCCACTTTGAGTTCAGCGAAAATTTCGTCGCGAATTTTGATGCCGTCGAGTATCCGTGCAGTCATGCGCTGAAAAACTCCTGTGCAGAGCAAAGAAAATCATAGCATACGTAAATTTGAGAGCTGGTCGGATTGAGCTAGTGCTTGCTGCGGAGCGCCGAGATGCTGAAGGTGGACGCGGAGATGGTGCATGGCGGCGTCAAAAGGCTCGATGGATCTGCCCGCATTTTCGACAAGTTTCTTGCTTACTGCTCGCGCGTTGCGCGTTCGAATAAGCAGCACATTCGAACACACGGATCATTCGAACGCCCTCTCGGTCCATTTTCCTCGTAACCCGCGGTGTCCAAAGACGTTGCCGATTTTTGCCCGCCTTGTTTCACGTGAAACAAAAAATCCAGCTTGTCCTTCCGGTGTTCAAATGTCGACATGTCGACATTTTCAATGCAGGGCAAGAACAGGAACAGTTGGGTACAAATCCCCGCCCTTAAAGAACGAAGAGCGGGGCATTTGTACCACTAAATTGCGTCTAGTAGATGTCGTACAAA
>JBBSFG010000303.1:0-4411 GCA_038238965.1 Candidatus Acidiferrales bacterium
CCATTCAGATTGCCGAGCACCGTGGCGGCGATGTCTTCGGCGCGAAAATATTGACGTGCCAGAGACTGCAATTGTTCGCGGGTCACCAGTTCGATGGAAGCAAGTATTTCGTCCAGCGTATAAAAACGCCGGAAATACAATTCCTGCCGCGCCAGGTTGGACATGCGCGCGCTGGTGGACTCCAGCGAAAGCATCAATGAGCCTTTCAGATGATTTTTCGAGCGAGTGAGTTCTTCTTCGGTAACCTGCGAATCTTTCAGATCGCGGAATTCGCTTACGATCAGGTCGAGTACCTGGCCAACAGTTTCCTTCGCAGAGCCGGCGTACACCGTCAGCATTCCGGCATCCGAATAGGGCGTGAGCTCGCTGAACACTGCATACGCAAGCCCGCGCTTTTCGCGAATATTCTGAAACAAACGCGAGGACATGCCGCCGCCCAGCACATTGTTGAGCACCGCGATGCCGAAGCGGTCTTCGTGTCCCAGCGGAACGGAAGGCACGCCGACACAGAGATGCACCTGCTCCAGATCGCGCTTCTTTTCCAGGTGAATCGGCGCTCCGGTGTGGGGAGCAATGTGCGCCGGGTGCTGGCCGCTGGGCTGCAAATCGCCGAATTCGTGTTCCACCAGTGCCAGCACCTGATCGTGAGTAACGTTCCCCGCGGCGGTGACCACCAGATGGTCGGGCGCAAACCACGAGGCGAAGCGCGTCTTCAACGTTTCGCGATTAAACTTCTTTACCGTTTCAGGGGTGCCCAGGATCGGGCGGCCCAGCGCATGTTCCGGCCAGAACCCGCGGGTAAAGATTTCGTGCAACAGATATTCGGGATTATCCAAATCCATCTTGATTTCTTCAAGGATGACCTGGCGTTCTTTCTTGACGTCTTCGGAGTCGAAGTTGGGACGAAGGATCAGATCGGCGATGACATCGAAGGCGATCGGCAGATGCTCATCCAGAACTTTGGCGTTGAAACAAATTTGCTCCTTGGACGTAAAGGCATCCAACATCCCGCCAACGGAATCCATTTCGCGCGCGATGGCTTCCGCGGAACGCCGTTCGGTGCCCTTAAAAACCATGTGTTCGATAAAGTGAGCGAGACCGTTTTCTTCGGGGATCTCGAGGCGAGAGCCGTTACGTATCCACACGCCTACGGAAACAGAACGCACGTGCGGCATGGTTTCGGTGATGACCACCAAACCGTTTGGCAAGACGTGTTTTTTGATGTCCCGAGTTTCCGTGGGCATGCACAGATTGTGACACAGGGAAGCGAAACCTGGCGAGTGCGGTCAGGCAAACCGGCTGTGATGCGAGGTGGAGAAGCTAGAGAAGTTTTTCGGCGGGACTCAGCTCGCCGTATTCGCTGGTGTAGAACAGCGGCACGTCGGAATACGTGCCTTTGTCCCGGAGATACACTTCGCATTGATCGAACGGCTTGGAGTACACGTGAATGCTGACGGCGCGTTGATTGAATTCAGCGTCATTGATCACTTCGTGTACCGGCTCGTGGGGATTCACGTAGGCGGGATGCGTGGGATCCATGAGGTAAACATCCGTGGGAACGATTTCACATTTGCCGGATGCCGGATCGCGCTTTTCTACACGGTAATTCTGCACTCGCAAGCGGCCCACCGGAACGGACATCCAGCAATTCTGATCGCGATGATTGTGTACGCGGCTGTGCTGGCCAACTTCCCAGCACACCGTCATGCATTCAAAGACTTCGTTTTTGAAAATCAGGTTGCGGGTGTAGCTGCCCTGGGAAAAATAGCAATATTTGTCGAGAGTCTCAGGGCGCACGGCGTGGCGAAGAACGTAGTTCTGCACGGTGTCCAGCGTGAAGTCGGGCGCAGGAATAGTGGTCAGCCCTTTTACCCAATCGTGGATGCCAAGTTGTTCGACTGCGAGATTGCCTGTTGACGGGCCAGCCATCGGACTCCTCCGCGGTAAATGCTGAAACGGTTGCCAAGGTCAATTGTACCGCCGTTTTCCCCAATCGGAATAACGCCAACCCAATACGGTGGCGGGCGCAAGTCGGGTTACTCTTGCAAGTGGAGTTCCAGCCGCATGGCAGATGCGCACATGGAGTTGCTCGGCAAGACCAAGGAAGAGCTACGCGAACTCTGCGTGTCGCTGGGTGAACCGGCGTATCGCGGAGAACAGATTTATCGCGCCCTCTATGCCGAGCGGAAATTCGATCTGGCCGAGGCCACCAATCTTCCGGCGACGCTGCGAGAGCAGCTGGGCGGCCCTGCGAAAGTTGCGTTCCCGGAAGTGAAGAAGAGATTCCGGTCGGCGGACGGAGCGATCCGCTATCTTTTTGATCTGCGGCAAGACGGCGAAAAAGAAACGCGGCGAGCAGCAGCGGTCGAAGCGGTGTTCATGCCCAGCGAAGGCCGGCAGACCATTTGCGTGTCAACGCAGGCGGGCTGCGCGGTAAATTGCCAATTTTGCCTGACCGCCAAACTCGGACTCATCCGTAATCTGACGGCGGGGGAAATTCTGGCTCAGGTGCTGGTGGCGCTTGAGGAGAACAAAGACACTCTCGTGCCCCACACCAACATCGTATTCATGGGGCAAGGCGAGCCGCTGCTGAATTATGACGCGGTATTGACGGCGTGCAGAATTTTGCAGGACCCGGCCGGCGTAGGAATTCCGGCGAAGCGCGTGACGATTTCGACCAGCGGAATTGTGCCGGGAATCGAGCGGCTGGCGTTGGAAGGCGAGCGGCCGAAGCTGGCGATTTCGCTGAACGCCTCCAACGATGAGCAACGCGACGCCCTGATGCCCATCAATCGCAAATATCCGCTCGAGGTTCTTTTGACAGCGTGCCGGAAATATCCGCTGCGCAGTTGGGAATATCTGATGTTTGAGTACGTGATGCTCGGCGGGATCAACGACTCGCTGGAAGACGCCAAGCGGGTAGTGCGGCTGGTGGCGCCGCTCAAGTGCAAAGTAAACCTGATTCCCTGGAATCCGGGTGATTTGCCTTACCGGGAGTCCACGGAAGAATCGATTGCCGATTTTCAAAAGCTCCTGATCGAGCGCGGAATTGCCACCTTTGTGCGCCGTTCGCGCGGGCGGGATGTGATGGCCGCATGCGGGCAACTGGCGCTGCTGGATAGCGGGGGGTCTGCCGAGGGCAATTCGCAGCTTGTGACTTTGTAGAGGCGATGGAGATCAATCTGCGCGAACGCCAATGACGGCCAGCATGCGGCCGCTTTCTCTGGCGGATTTGCGGTAGCTGAAAAGAAGATCCGGGCGGCATGCGGTGCACAATTCGTTGGTGAAAATGTTTTGTGGGCCGACGCCCGCGGCGATCAACTGAGCTGTGTTGGCTTTGCGTAAATCGAGGCGGACATTTTTTGGCGGCGGCTGGTGGCCGGGGGGAAATTGATTGAGCCACTGCAGGGGATTAGGCTCGTCGCCGGTGCGCAGCTCATCGAACCATTCGGGAGCTTGCGCGAATTGAGAAAGAAACGCGGCGGCAACTTCCGTACCAACTTCGTAGCAGCAACCGCCGATCGCGGGGCCGATAGCTGCCAGCAGATCGCCAGAACGAGTGCCGAAATGCATGGTCATGCGGCCGATGGCTTTTTCTACAATGCGCTGCAAGGTGCCCCGCCACCCGGCATGCACGGCAGCCACGGCATGGTTTTTAGCGTCCACAAGCAAAATCGGCACGCAGTCGGCAGTCTGAATGCCGAGCAGCAGATTCGGAGTGGCAGTGATCGAGGCGTCGCCGCTGCAAACTTCGCCGGGGAAAGAATCGAAATCGCAGACGACATCGGAATGAAACTGTTTCAGGGCCGCCAAAGGAAGATCGTCCGCGCCGAGGGCGGATTGAAACAGGCGGCGATTTTCCTCAACGTTTGAGCGGCTGTCCCATTCCGTGAACCCGAGATTGAGTATCTTTTTGCCGTGCAGCGTGCTGATTCCGCCTGGTGCAGTGCTGAATCCGTGAACCAGCCAAGGAAATTTGTTGAAGGTGGACACCTGCAGAATGCCGACGCCGTTGGATGACGCGCGCAGAGTCCATGGTTCAACTGCAGGAGAAGAGCGGCGCGTGTTTGTTGTGCGCTTGCTCGTCGATGTTTTTGTAGTGGCCACGATGCTCCCAGTATAATCGCGTCAGGCACGGAAGCTAATTGCGGGAGGAATGTTGATTGTTGGAATGGGAGTGGACATCGCGGAAGTGTCGCGGATACGCGCGGCGATCGAAAAACGCGGGGCGGCGTTTTTGAGGCGGATTTATACACCGAAAGAAATCGCCTATTGCGAACGGTTCAAGAACAAATACGAGCGCTACGCGGGAAGATTCGCGGTAAAAGAGGCGGCCATGAAAGCGCTCGGTACCGGCTGGCAGCACGGCGTGCGCTGGGTGGACCTGGAAGTGGTCCGGGAAAAAAGCGGC
>JBBSFG010000304.1:0-4390 GCA_038238965.1 Candidatus Acidiferrales bacterium
GGACAACCTGTAGATATAGTAGTTTTAGCGCGTTCTCATCGTGGGTCGAGTTCAGGTAGAGTATTAGCTCTACGTTTTGCTGATGACTCCTCTCTCCTCCAATGTGCGAAATTTGTGGCGGCGCCTTTCGGGCGTAGACATTGCCGCGCTGATTATTTTTCTGGTTGGCGTGGCGGCCACGATTGCAGGAGTGAGCGGTGGGATTCCCAGCTTTCTTAAATTCCTCGCGGTGCTCGCTGTTTTCTATTTTTTATTTCGATTTATCGGGTGGTGGCGATCGCGTCTTTTGTGGAGCCTGCGCAACCGGCTGATCGTGGCGTACGTGTTTATTGCCGTGGTACCCATCCTGCTGATTCTGACGCTGGGGGTGCTGGCCGGGCGAATTTTGTATTCGCAACTGGGCGCGTACTTGCTCTACGAAGACATTCACTCGCGCATCGATACGATTGGCGATATGGCCGAGCACATCGCGGCGGCTCACGGAACTCTTATTCCGGGGCTAAACGAAGAAGAATCGGAACGCCTCCTGGCGTCGCAATCACACGCGGTTCATGACCGGGAATTGCCGGGGCTGAGCATTACGTTTTCAGACGATCCGTCATTTCTGCGGAAAGTGACTGGAGGCGGCGATGCCTTTTCCGGACTGCTGCAGGAGCAAGACAAACTGTGGCTTACGAGCATGCGATTGATCCGAGGATCGCGGGGAATTCGCGTGGTGAAATTGCAGGTCCCGGTTACGCCGGAGTTTCTGGCGGCCATCGCGCCGGATGTTGGCGCGATCCAGTTGAACCTGATGCAGAAATCTACGGGCGCGGCGAAGGAAACGGTGATCTATAAATCGGGCGACGAACGATACACTGCCGGCGGCCGGATTGCGGCAAGGGCGAGGACGTTGCAGCCGGAAGGGTTCTGGATCGATCCGGCGGTCAGCGTGGTGTCGAGGTTGAATGCCGTTTACGTTTCGAGAGATGGCTCGGTAGAACACAATCGGCCGGTACTGGCGGTGACCAACGCGCGACCGACGCGGTTGAATGCTCGAATCTTCAATTCATTGGGGGAGCTGCGGGATTCGTACCTGCTGCTGCTGATTATTGTGGGCGTGGTCTTCTTATTGATTGAGCTGGCGGCGCTGATCACCGGCATCAACATGACGCGCCGTATTACCACGGCGATCGCGGAGTTGTACCAGGCGACGCAGTACGTGCAAAGCGGCGATTTGACGCATCGCGTGCGGGTCGAGCGGCGCGATCAGCTGGGCGTGCTGGGCGAATCGTTCAATTTGATGACCGGGTCGATCAGCGGGTTGATCGAAGAGCAAAAGCAGCGCCAGCGCCTCGAGAACGAAATATCCATCGCCCGGGAAGTGCAGAACCAGCTATTTCCGAAGAGGCTGCCGTCGGTTCCGGGAGTGGAAGTGGAAGCCATCTGCAAAGCGGCGCGCTCGGTGAGCGGCGACTACTACGATTTTATACAACTGACGCCGACGCACATCGCGGTGGCCATCGCGGACATTTCGGGAAAGGGAATCTCGGCGGCGCTGTTGATGGCCAGTTTGCAGGCGGCGCTGCGCAGCCAGTTGTTAATGGAAGGAAGCGAACACCTGGGAACCGACGAACTGGTTTCACGGTTGAACAAACACCTGGTGCGCAACACCGCGGACGATCGCTTCGCGACATTTTTCATCGCCGTGTATGACAGCGCGACGCGCACGGTGCGCTATACCAATGCGGGACACCTGCCTTCGTTTCTGTTGAGCCGCAACAAGGTGGACCGTATGGACAAAGGCGGCATGGTGCTGGGAGTGTACGAAGAGTCCACCTATGAAGAAAACTCGCTGACGGTGCCCGACGATGCGCTGCTGGTGGGCTACAGTGACGGACTGGTGGAACCGGAAAACGTATATGGCGAAGAATTTGGGATACGGCGGCTCCTGGAAGCGGCGGTACGGGTGCAGAGCGCCTCACCAAGCAGCGTAGCGGAATCGCTGATGACCACGGCGGAAGAATGGGCGGGAAGCGCGGATCAAGCGGATGATATGACGGTGATCGTAGCGCGCATGCGCTAGAAGGCTTCTGACGGCTGGGCTATACTGGCAAGCTTTCGAAATTCGCGAAGTTGGGAGAGGGATGTCACTACGCAATCGAGTTGCGCTGGTTACCGGAGGAAGCCGGGGGATCGGGCGCGGAATCGCGACGCGCTTGGCCAAGGACGGAGCGCGGGTGGCCATCGCCTACCGTTCGAATAAGGCGGCGGCGCAGCAGACGCTGCGGCAACTGCAGGCCGCGGGCGTGGAAGGCGTGGCGGTGGAGACGGATATTTCCGATGCGGCGCGCGCGGAGCAATTGGTGAAAACGGTAGTGGAGCGATTTGGGCGGTTGGATGTAGTGGTCAATAACGTGGGGGATTTCCGCTGGGGCACGGTGTCGGAAAGCTCGCTGGAAGACTGGAAGGGAATTTTTTCGTCGAACCTGATGACGGTGCTCTATGTCACCCGTGCGGCGTTGCCGCACATGCGCAAGGGGAATTGGGGGCGGATTATCAATCTGGGAGCGGTGGGAGCGGAGCGCGCGTTCGGGCAGGCGAAGATTTCGGCCTATGCGGCGGCCAAAGCGGCGGTGGTGGCGTTGTCGCGTTCCCTGGCGCTGGAAGAAGCGAAGAACGGGATTACCGTTAACGTGGTGAATCCTTCGAGCATCGATGAAAACGAGCTGACGCTGAGTGAAGCGCGCAGCATGCGCGATGCGCGGTTCCCTATCGGACGGCCGCCTACGGTGGAAGATGTGGCCGCCACGGTGTCGTTCTTTGCTTCGGAAGAAGCTGAATACGTCACCGGCCAGGTGATGAATGTAAGCGGCGGGTGGATGCTCTAGCCGCCCGCGAATCCAAAAATCATGAAAGCACTCACCGCAGAGCAAATGCGCGAGGTCGACCGGCAGACCACGGCGCGTTTTGGCATTTCCGGAGCGCAATTGATGGAAGCTGCCGGGAGGCAGGTGAGCGACGCGATTTTGCGCGAACTGCCAGACGAGGATGGTTTGCGCACCAGTGCGCGAGTTTCCATTTTGTGCGGCAAAGGGAATAACGGCGGCGACGGGTTGGTGGCCGCACGGCACCTGAAAGTAGCAGGGATCGTAGCGGCCGTTTATTTGTTTGGCGATGCGGCGAAAGTAGCCGGCGATGCAGGTGAAAATCTTCAGCGATGGCGCAGTGGCGATGGCGTGTTGCAGCTGGTGAACAGCGAACCCGACTGGGAGACATGTTGGCCGGCGATCGCGGCATCGGACGTAATTGTTGACGCATTATTGGGCACAAGATTGCGTGGCGCTGTCTCCGGTGTAGTGGCGCGGGCGATAACTGACGTGAATGAAATTTCGCGAGATGCGACAAGTGCACGGCCGAGGTTGATTCTCGCGGTAGACATGCCTTCGGGGTTGCCGTCGGATGGAGAAGCGGCGGAGGGGCCGGTTTTGCGCGCGCACCGGACGGTAACGTTTACCGCGCCGAAGATCGGGCAACTGATCGGCCGCGACGCGGCGGCCTGCGGCGCGCTGGAGGTGCGGCAAATCGGATCGCCGGCGCAATTGGTGGATGAATTCGGCGCTGACCGTGTGCGATGGGCCTCGCTGGAGGAATTTGCGGGCTTGCCGCTGGTGCGAGCAGCGGATTCTAACAAGGGAACGTATGGGCACGTGCTGCTGGTGGCAGGCTCGCTGGGGAAAAGCGGGGCCGCGGTGCTGAGCGGGCGGATGGCGCTGCGCGCCGGGGCAGGATTGGTGACGGTCGCAACACCATCGGTGATTTTGCCGATCGTAGCGGCGGCGCAGGCCGAATACATGACTGTATCCTTGAAGGCGACTCGCGCTGGAACGATTGGATCGAAAACGGGCGGCGGCGCGAAGTGGAAAGAAATTCAAAAAGGAAAAAGCGTCTTGGCGATCGGGCCCGGGCTGGGGACGGGCGCGCAAACGCAGGCCGCCATCCGGGACATGGTGCGAACGACGGAACTGCCGGTGATCGTGGATGCCGACGGATTGAATGCGTTCGACAGTCGCGCGGACAAACTACGCGAACGCAAGAGTGAGTTTCTGGCGATTACGCCGCATCCGGGAGAGATGGCGCGATTACTTGGACGTTCGATCAAGCAAATTCAAAGTGACCGGTTGAAAGCGGCGCGCGAGGCGGCCAAGCGATGGAACGCGCACGTGATTCTAAAAGGATTCCACACCTTGATTGCGTCGCCGGAAGGAAAAGTTTTTGTGAACACCACGGGAAACGCCGGGCTTGCCAAAGGCGGCACAGGGGATGTGCTCACCGGGCTCCTCGCGGCACTTACGGCGCAGTTCAAAACCGGCGAGTGGCTTAGGACGCTGGCGCTCGGCGTGTATCTGCA
>JBBSFG010000305.1:0-4379 GCA_038238965.1 Candidatus Acidiferrales bacterium
GCGCGCAACTCTTCCAGTTTCAAAGCGGCGATAGCCCGCGCTTGCGCGGAAGCGCGTTCATCGGCCGCCAGCGCCATCAGGTCATACAGCACGGTATAGTCCACCACGCGCGAAATTTCGCCTGGATAACCCGCCGCGCGCGCAGATTTCCACGTGGCCTTCAAGATACTGTCCAGCACTTCTTCCAATGCCGGGTTTTTGGCGTCGCGCGAATGAAATTCCACCAACCGCGTAGCGCGCTCCGCGTTGAAAAGAAACTCCAGCGTATGCTCCGCCGCTGCTTCCGCCGGAGCCAGCGCATCGAATGCCGGGCTGGTGCGTATTTTAAAATCCTCGCGCCCGCGTTCGTAGTCCGGAACACGCGGCGGAATGATTTTCAGCAACGCCTCCGGCAAGGCCAGCGCGTCGGGCCTCAACGTCGCCAGCACGCTTGTCAGCGCGCGCCGCTGTTCGGCGGATGCCACAATCTGCGTGGGTGTTTGTCCATCGCCGCGCAGCGCGAAAGTGTAGTCCATGCCGCCGATCAGTTTGCTGGCAGCTTCCACCTGGTAACGATGCAGCAGATAGATAGGTACCAGCGCGTCTTCGACGGTGCTCAGCGGTGCATCCACGCGAATATTATTTTCGCCAAACCGCCCGAGCGCCGCCGAACGCACCTTCATCAGCCGGTTCAGCTCATCGACCGCGTTCGATCCTGAATCCCACAGGTGCGCCACGCTGCTGGACGAGCCCGGCGGGCGAGCATCCTGATCGGTCAAATATCGCAACCCACGGCTCAGCGCGTTCGAAATAATTTTATTCAGTTCGGCGTGTTCATCCACGCCCGACGCAAAGTCCTGGTAACCGAAGGCGATGGACACCTTGTCCCACTCGCCAATTCCCGTGGCGTACGCATTGGAAACATCGGGAACGCCATCGGCGCCCAACGTAACCACCGGCGGCGGGTAATCCATCACCGACGACCGGTTCACCGTGCTCGCTGAATAATTGTGCTGCAGCCCCAGCGTATGGCCGACTTCATGCGCGGCCAGTTGCCGCAATCGAGCCAGCGCCATTTCCAGCATTTTCGGCGGCACTGCTTTGCCCTGCTCGTAAGGAGCCAGCAAGCCTTCCGCGATCAGATAATCCTGGCGCACGCGCAGCGAGCCAAGCGATACGTGCCCCTTGATAATTTCGCCGGTGCGCGGGTCAACCACCCCGGCGCCATAAGACCAGCCCCGCGTCGCGCGATGCACCCACTGAATCACGTTGTAGCGCAGGTCCATGGGATCGGCATCTTCCGGCAACAGTTCCACGCGAAACGCGTTTTTATATCCGGCGGCTTCAAACGCCTGGTTCCACCAGCGCGCCCCGTCGAGCAGCGCGGAGCGGATCGGTTCTGGCGCGCCGCGGTCCAGGTAATAAATAATCGGCTGCACCGACTCGCTGACCGGTGCGGTAGGATCTTTTTTCTGCAATCGGTGCCGCGAAATATAGCGCTTCACAATCGGCTCGCTGACCGGCGTGGCGTAATCCATGTACGAAATTCCAAAGAAGCTGGAGCGCGGATCGTACTCGCGGGGTTTGTAACCCGGCGGCGGAAGCTGCACGAAGGAATGATGCTCGCGAACGGTGATCGATTCCGGCGAAGGCGTCACTTGCTTCACCCACTGCCCGGGATCGTCACCCGCGAAGGTGAGCAGCGCTTCGACTTCCGTGTTCAGCGGAAAATTTTTTGTCAGCGGCAGGTACACGGCGCAGCGCGCTGCATCCAGATGATACGCGCCCTGCTTGGTGCGCTTCAGCGTGGCGGGAATGTCGTGCGCGTCGCGCAGAAAAAAATCCGTCGCGTCCACCAGCACGCGATCTTTCTCTTCCGCCGCCACCGTGAATCCGCCAATCACCGATTCGGCGAAAGAATCGTGCACCGCTCGTTTTTCCGCTTGGTCATCGCTCACCGCGCGGTAATCGAGATTCTCCTGCATCAGCAGCACTTTCGGCCCGCTGCGTTCGAACCGCACAATCCGCGTAGCCCCCAGTTGCCCGCGGTCGAGACCGATATCGTTCGACCCCATCCCCGCGGACAAGCCGCTTTGATACAAAAACTCAGCATCCCACTTGTCGATCTCCAGCCACAATTTTCCCTGTTTCGCATCCCAATACAGATTGAAGTAGCCGGGCATCTTCTCCGCGCCGGCCGTTTTCTCCGCTATGGTCGCCGCGGGAGCTGGAGCGTTGTCCGGCCGTGCCGCGGCCCCAGGCACTCCGAGCACGCCGATCTGCAAAGCCAGCAAGCCAAGAAAGACGCGCGAACACTTCATCATTTTCAAATCCTCCGAACGTTCCCGAACGTTTTACAACAGAAGTACGCTCGCCCGGCGAAAATTTTCTCCTGCTATACTGAATTCGCTGCCGCGAGCACCCGCCATTCTGAAAAAACTCCGCATATCGGTCGTGCAGTATCTGAATACCGCGCCGCTGGTACATGGCTTCGTGCACGGCCCGCTGAAGGGCAAGTACGATCTCTCCTTTACCATCCCTTCGAAGTGCGCCGACGACTTGCGCGACGGGCGCGCCGACGTGGCCATCATTCCCGCCATCGAGTACCAGCGCATCGCCAATCTAACGGTGTTGCCCGATCTGGCCATCGCCGCAAAAAGACGCGTGCGCAGCCTGTTGCTCGTTTCCCGCATGCCCATCCACGAAGTGACCAGTATCGCGCTCGACCGCAGTTCGCGCAGCACCCAGGCGCTCACGCGTATTTTGTGCGCCGAACACTGGCACATCGCGCCGAAATTTGTCGAGGAAACTCTAACCACGCCGTCTATGCTCGATCGTGCCGACGCCGCCCTGCTGATCGGCGATCCCGCGCTACGGCTGGCCATTGCTGTCGCAAAATACGCCACCCTCGGCGCCGACGGCGAATTGATGTGCAACGCCGACAAGGCCGGTATCAACGCCACCGGAACGCTGCACATCTACGACGTTGTCCAGGAATGGCGCCGCATGACTGGCCTCCCCGCCGTGCTCGCCGTGTGGGCCGCGCGACGTGACCGCGTTACTCCGGCGCTCGCCGCCGATTTCGCCGCCTCTAAAGCCTATGGTGTCGCGCACCTCGAGGAAATCAGCGAAGCCGCAGCCGATGAGCTGAGCCTTCCCGCGGAAGAATTGCTGACCTACCTCCGCGGAAATATCGATTACACCTTGGATAGCGACAATCTCGCCGGCCTCGAGCTCTACTATTGCCTGGCTGCCAAGATCGGCTTGATACCGAAAGTCAACGTCATCGAGTGGGCCAGCCGTGGACCTGATGTTGAAACGGGGACTCTGCGCGTCGCGCAAGGCTGATACCCGGCTGGCTTCGGCGAAGTGCCATGTCGGATTTGCGCGCTGCATCCGCTAGAATAGGTCTTATAACCGCGCGCGCCCTGGAAGAAGGAATCAGTGAGCCTGACAAAACAACAAGCGCTGGACATGCTCGAATCCGATGACCTGCTGGGCATCGGCATGGCCGCGCACCAGATGCGCCTCCAGAAAAACGATCCGCGCGTGGTCACCTACCAGATCGACCGCAACATCAATTACACAAATTTCTGCACCGAGTATTGCTCCTTCTGCGCTTTTTACCGCCCCCTGGGCTCCAAAGACGGCTACATCCTCTCGTTCGAATCCATCTACGAAAAAATCGACGAGATGCTCGAACTGGGCGGCACGGGCGTCCTCCTCCAGGGCGGTTTGCATCCTGATCTGCAGATCGGTTACTACGAAAATCTCCTGCGCTCTCTGAAGCAGCGCTATCCGCAGGTGCATCTGCATTGCTTTTCCGCGCCGGAAATTCTTTGTATCGCGGAAGTCAGCGAACTGAGCGTGCGCGAAACGATTCAGCGCTTGATGGATGCCGGCCTGCAATCGATACCCGGCGGCGGCGCGGAAATTCTCGACGACGAAATCCGCTCAAAAATCGCGCGCCTCAAGTGCACCAGCGACGACTGGGAAGAAATGCACCGCATCGCTCACTCCCTCGGTTTGCGCACCACCGCGACGATGATGTTCGGCTGCGGCGAAGAGTTGCGCCACCGCGTCAATCACCTCGAACGTCTGCGCAGGATTCAGGAAGACACCGGCGGCTTCACCGCCTTCATTCCCTGGATGTTCGCGCCCGACAACACCCCGCTTGGCAAGAAAATTCCGGAAGCCACCGCCGTCGATTACCTGAAGACCCTGGCCGTCAGCCGCTTGTACCTCGACAATTTCGATCACATTCAATCCAGCTGGCTCACGCCCGGTATTAAAGTTTGCCAGGTGGGCTTGCAGTTTGGCGCCGACGACGTGGGCAGCATTCTGATCGAGGAAAACGTGGTGTTCGCCGCGGGAGTAAGAAATCGCACCAACGAAAACGA
>JBBSFG010000306.1:0-4377 GCA_038238965.1 Candidatus Acidiferrales bacterium
ATTCGGTTCCATGACCGTTGTCGCTGTAGCCATTTTTAATCTCCTGTATGCGATAAATTGTCGCGATGAATTCGCCGCGTATCGAATAACTGCCGCGTCAGCTCAAGCGGTTACCGGCGTGGGTATGGGCCGTTTTTTGTGGTGCAACTCCAGCCCCTAAAGTGAAAGCGTATACCCCTACGCGCATGGAGGCAAGCCGCCAAAAAAGGCCCGCGGGCTGCTTGATCCTGTTGTGAAATTTGCGCGAGGCGAGCTGTTTCAGCTGGCTTGGTGTTTCATTTCAAGGATTACGCCGAGGATTTCGGGGAAGAGGTCGGTCTTCGCTTTGGCCGTCTGCCATTCCGGCGCGGCCTTCGTTACAACGGCCTTTTGGGTCACAAATACTTGCATGGAATTGGCCGCAGCCGGCGCGGAGGAGGCCGCTTGGCCGGTCGCATTCGCATGGATCTTGCGGCGCTCGCCTCGCGGCCGGTGGCCGGCTGAATGCAAGGCGGCGGTCGACGATTGGTACACCAGACTCCGTCTGTCAGTTGCTGTGCCGTTTAGCTTGGGCTCGGCCCACAGCCAACTGAAATAGCGATGAACGCAGTCTTCGCAGCGGAATGGGCGAGAGATCAACATCGACAGAAACACCTTTTCCGCGATCGTTCGCTTCGACCGGCGCACCCTCGAACTGCGGCAATGTGGACAAGTCATACGGAAGAAACCCGCTTCCGGCTCAAAAGATGCGAGATATCTATAGGAATACCAAACCTGGGCAGGCCGCGGCTATACGGTTAAGTATTGAGTACTCACTAGGGACTTCTGGCACGCTGAGGTTACGCTTTTGCCGGCTTGGCCACCGCATACGCCACGCTGGCGCTGGTCAGCATCAAGAGCGCCGCAAGATAATAGGGAGCGCCGGGGACATGCACCCGCCAGTGGGGCGAAATGGCTGTCGAAAAGACGCGCGTGAAGAGTAATGGCCCGATCATTCCCGTCAGCGCGCGAATGCTGTTGATCGCGCCCTGGAGTTTGCCCTGCGAGGTCGGATCGACGCGTTGCGACATTAATGATTGCATAGCTGGCCCGGCGATTCCCCACAGTCCGAGCAGCGGGATTACCGCGAAGATTACCCATCCGCGCGCAGCCAATGCGAATCCCGTGAACGCCAGGCATCCGAACATCAGCCCCGCGAGCAGGCTGCGCCTTTCGCCAAAGCGCTTCACAAACGGGCCGACCACCAGGCCGGAAGCCAGGCTCACGCATACGCCCACAGCCGCGAGGGATAAGCCAATGGTGCGCTCGCTCCAATCGTAGCGGTAATCGGCGTACAGCACCCAGATGGACGGCAGCACCTGGTGCGCCAGATAATACACGGCCGCTACGATCGCCAGCGCGCCCAGTTCCGGGTGCGACCGCAGAAGATTCATCGAGCCCAGAGGATTGGCCATGTGCCACGCGCTTTTCGCGCGGCGCGCCTTAGGCAAGGATTCGGGCAGAACGAAAAATCCATACAGCGCATTCGTCAGGCTGAGCGCCGCGGCAATCCAGAAGGGAAGCCGCAGGTGCACATTCCCCAGCAAACCGCCAACCGCCGGGCCGATGATGAATCCGAGGCCGAAGGCCGCGCTGATCAGCCCGAATTGCTTCGCGCGGCGCTCCGGCGGCGTGACATCGGTGATGTACGCAAACGCGGTGGAGATATTTGAGGTGGTGATCCCGGAAATCAACCGCCCCACGAACAGCCAGCCAAGTGTCGGCGCCAGCGCCATCAGAATGTAATCGAAGCCCAGCCCGGCGCAGGAGATGAGAATCACCGGCCGCCGCCCGTAGCGATCCGACCACGCTCCCAATATCGGCGAAAAAATAAATTGCATGGTGGCCCACGCGAACGCGAAATACCCGGTCATGTTGGAGGCGTGCGCGATGTTGCCGCCTTCGAACTGAATGATCAGGTTGGGCAGCACCGGAGCGATGATGCCGAGGGCGAGGAAGTCCAGCAGCACGGTGACAAAAATGAAAACGAACGCAGCCTGGCCAAATCGACCCGGCGGCGGCCCGTTTGCTGGACCAGGTGGTGTCGGTTCACTCATGGGTATGGCGCGGCGTTAGACTTCCAGGATGACCGGCAAAATCAGGGGCCGTTTCGAAGTGTGCTTGTTGATGTAGCGCTTCAGGTCCACGCGAATTTTTTCCTTGATGACGCCCCAGTCAGATTTTTCTTCCGCGTTGGATTGCTCGATGGTGTTGATGATCACCGCGCGCGCTCCCGCGATCAACTCCTGGCCGTTGTCGCTCATCAAGCCCCGCGTGACGATTTCCGGGTGGGATTCCATCTTGCCGGTATGTTTGTCGATGGCGATGATGGAAACCACCACGCCGTCTTCGGAAAGATGCTTGCGGTCGCGAATCACCACCTCTTCTATTTCTTCCAGCGAGCCGGAATCCACGCACACGCGCCCGGCCGTCACCGGATCGCGGCGGTGCACGCCGTCTTCGGTGAACTCGATGGTCTTGCCGTCTTCCAGCAGCAGAATTTCACCGGACACGCATCCCAGTTGGTGCGCCAGCGCCGCGTGCCGGAATAAATGGCGGTATTCGCCGTGCACCGGAATGAAATATTTCGGTTTCACCAGCCGCAGCAAAAGTTTCTGTTCTTCCTGGCTGGCGTGACCAGAAACGTGAATCGTTCCCGCGGAGTTGTCGTAATACACCAGCGCGCGCCTGCGAAACATGTGGTCCAGCATGCGAAAAATCGCTTTCTCGTTGCCGGGAATAATGCGCGCGGAAAGAATTACTGAGTCGTTCTCATCCACCGAAACGAAGCGATGATTATCCACGGCGATGCGCGACAGCGAAGACATGGGCTCGGCCTGGCTGCCGCTGGCTAAAATCACGATGCGCTTGGGATCGAACCCGCGAATATCCTGCGGCCGCACCACCATCCCGTCGGGAATTCGCAGACACTCGAGGGAATGCGCGATCTCCACGTTGTCCACCATGCTGCGGCCCACGAACGCCACTTTGCGTCCTACGCGCGAGGCAATGTCGATGACCTGCTGGATGCGGTGAATGGAGGACGCGAAGCACGACAAAATCACGCGGCGCGGCGCCGACCTGCACAACTCTTCGATGCGCGGCACGATGGCGCGCTCCGAGGGCGTAAAGCCCGGCCGCTCTACGTTGGTGGAATCGCTGAAAAGTGCCAGCACCCCTTCGTTCCCGTAGCGCGCGAAGGCATGCAGGTCGAACGGCTCGCCGCCTACCGGCGTCTGATCGATCTTGAAATCGCCGGTGTGGATGATGACGCCAACCGGGGTGCGCACCGCCAGCGCCACGCAATCGATGGTGCTGTGCGTCACGGAAATAAATTCCACTTCGAACGGCCCGATCTCCACCCTGCGACCGGGCATCACTTCGCGCAGCGTGGTGGATTGCAGCAGCCCCGCCTCTTCCAGGCGCTTCTTTACCAGCGCCAGCGCGAACCGCGTGCCATACACAGGCACGTTCAGGTCGCGCAAAATGTACGGCAGCGCCCCGATGTGGTCCTCGTGCCCATGCGTAAGCACGATGGCGCGCACTTGCGAGCGGTTCTGCTTCAAAAAAGTAATGTCCGGGATAACCAGGTCGACGCCCAGCAGTTCCGATTCCGGGAACATCATGCCTGCGTCGATGACGAGAATGTCTTCGCCAAATCGCAGCGCCATCATGTTCATTCCGAATTCGCCGAGGCCGCCGAGGGGAATTGCCGTGAGGGAATTAGTACTCTTATTCAATGAAGCGTCATCTCCAATACGCGTGCGAGAATCGTATCACAGTGCGGAAGCGGCTAAGCGAATCGCCGCGGCGTTCGCGGGCCGGGCATCCGTGCGAAAAGTCTGCGCCGACCCACGAGGTACCCTTCCGGTACCAGAAATGTTCTAACCAATACGATTGTTACCGCGACGGTTCGCCACTCATCAGCGCTTCCCGGCGATAAGGTGCACGATAGAAACGACGATGACCGCGCCCAAAGTTGCCGCTGCCAGTGAATAAATAAAGCCTCCGCCAAAAATTCCCAGGCGCGTAAATATCCAGCCGCCCAATAGCGAACCCACCAACCCCAATATAATGTCGGCGATGCAACCGTACCCCTCGCCGCGCGAGATTTTCCCCGCCAGCCATCCGGCGATCAAGCCGATCAGAATCCAGCCGATCAAGCCGCGTTGATAATTCACTTCAACAACACGCGTTTCCAAAAGTACGGCAAACAGCCTTGCAATCATGGAGCCTCCAAATTCAATTCACATACGGTGCTCTAGACAGGGCAAAAGTCTAGCAAACTCCGGCGAAAATGCCGTCAACGGCCCGGCTGGCGAGAGCCTGCCGGCTGCTGCTGCGTCATGCAGTGCAACG
>JBBSFG010000307.1:0-4326 GCA_038238965.1 Candidatus Acidiferrales bacterium
GCTTCCCAGGCTTTGCGCAGGGCGTCCAGCGCCTCGGCCTTTTTCTTCAACAGACCGTAGACACACGCGACATTGTAGAGAATGGAGGCCTCGTTGGCACGCAAGGTGATGGCCAGGTTCAGCTCGCGCATCGCATCGTTTTCTCGGTCGCATTTGGCATAGTCCGCGCCGAGGACGATCCGCGCGCGGGCGTCTTCAGGCACACGTTTCAAGTGGCCTTCGAGCGCCGCGATTCTTCGCAGCGTCATGCTGTGCTGGGCTTCGCTTTTTCCGATATGGCCGAGGGAATTCACGATGGGAACGTATACGTTGTAATCTTCACCGCTGGCGGCGATGGCCGATTCGGCAATGTCCACCACTTCCTGGTAACGGCCGGCGGCAAAAAGAGCGCGGCACAATAAATAGAATGCGCCATCGCAGTCGCGTTTGCGCTCGATGGCCTTTTTCACCATACGCACCGCTTCGTCATAGAGTCCGGCGGCGTACAACACCCACGCCTGGCTGACGTGCGTTTCGGGCAAATCCCAGCGCAGAGCCACGGCCCTGCCGGAGGCTTCCCTGGCGCGTTCGACCCACACCTGATCGCGGCTGAAAAAGGAGTAGTACATGGCGCAGGCGTTGGCGCACGCGGCGTAGGCGAGAGCGAAACTGGGGTCGAGAGTTACGGCATTCTCAAACATCTGCAAAGCGAACTCGACGTCCTGGCGAGTGAGGCGGCGGGCGTAACGTTTGCCACGGAGATAGAGATCGTAGGCCTGGAGATTTTCGGTGGGCTTGTCGGCCAGCGCTTCCAGCTCTTGCGGCGACAACGTGACGCGCAGGGCCTCCGCGATCTTGCGAGCCATTTCGTCCTGCACTTCGAAGACGTCTTTCATTTCGCGATCGAAGCGCTCCGACCACAGCGGAAAATCGGTTTGCGTGTCCACCAACTGCGCGCTGATGCGCAGGCGAGCGCCGGCGCGGCGCAGCGTGCCGGTCAGAACATATGCGGCGCCCAGTTGCTGGCCAAGCTGCGCGGGAGTAACAGGTTTGTCGCGAAAGGCCAGCACGGTGGGCCGTGAAAACGTGTTCAGCCCGCGAATTTTGGACAGCTCGGTAATGATGTCTTCGGTGATGCCGTCGCGCAGGTATTCATCTTCTTTGGCGCCGCTTAAATTTTCAAAATAGAGGACCGCGACCGATTTTTTCGCCGGCACAGTAGATGCCGGCGGGGGCGGCGGCTGCGGCTGCGATACCTCACTCTTTTCCGCGGACGTGCGGCGGCTGGAATCGATATCGCGCTTGATGCGTTTCAGGTCGGCGCGCAATTCGGCGGCGGTCTGGTAGCGCAGGTCGGTATCTTTCTCCAGCGTCTTGGAGAAAATGTTTTCGAGGGCCGCGGGCAGGCGCGCATTCAATTTCGTGGCGGGCGCGGCGGTAGAGTTCAGGATGCCGTCGAAAATTACCGCGACACTGGAACCGGAAAAGGGGAGCACCCCGGTAGCCATTTCGTACAGCACCACGCCGAGAGAAAACAAATCCGACCGCGCATCCAGCTCTTCGCCGCGAGCCTGCTCGGGAGACATATAGGCCACGGTGCCGACGGAACTGCCGGGACTGGTGAGAAAATCGGCGTCATGGAAACGCGTCTGGGTGTGCATGGAAACTTCGCTCATGGCCGCGGAGGGATGGCGGCGCGGAGCAGCCAGCTTGGCCAATCCAAAATCCAGAATTTTTGCCGGCCCGCGATTGACCAGAAAAATGTTGGCGGGCTTGATGTCGCGGTGGACGATGCCCTTGGCGTGGGCGGCTTCCAGGCCGTCGGCAATGTGAATGCCCAGGTCGAGAATTTCGGCCACCGGGATGGCCTGCCCGGAAATGCGATGTTTCAGGGTCTGACCCTCGAGCAGCTCCATGGCGATGAACGGGCGGCCTTCAAATTCATCGATATCGTAAATGGTGCAGATGTTTGGATGGTTCAGCGAGGATGCCGCGCGCGCTTCACGGCGAAACCGTTCGATGGCCTGCGGGTCGTTGGAAATGTCGTCGGGAAGAAATTTCAACGCCACGCTGCGGCCGAGGCGCGTGTCCTTGGCCTGGTAGACCACGCCCATGCCTCCGCCGCCGAGTTTTTCCAGGACAGAGTAGTGAGAAATGGTGCGGCCGGCGATAGGCGAAGCTTCAGACATGGGACAAAGAGTCTAACTCACGGCAGGCAAACGCGCGAGAGCAGGCGCGGGTGAAGCAAGGGTTGAGCCGGCTGGGGGCTGGGTGCCGCGAGCTATTCGTAACGCAGGGCGACCATGGGATCGACGCGCGTGGCGCGATGAGCGGGGATCCACGAAGCCATCAGGGAGACGAAGGTCAAGACCAGAGCTGTGCCGGCAAACATCAGCGGATCGGTAGCGCTGACGCCGTAGAGCAGGCTGGAGAGTACGCGCGTGAAGGCGAAGGCCGCGATCAGGCCGCCAGCGACGCCCAGAAGCACCAGGCGAAGACTCTCGCCCAGCACCATGCGCAGCACATCGCGGCGGGAAGCGCCGAGGGCCATGCGCACACCAATTTCACGCGTGCGTTGCGCGACGTTATAGCGAAGAAGTCCGAACAACCCGACAGCGGCCAGAGTCAGCGCCATGGCTGCGAAGACGCTGAGCAGCGCAACGGCGGAGCGACGCGGCCCCATGGACAGGGTGATTCGCTGGTCCATGGTTTTGAGGTCCGCCACAGGCTGGCCGGGGTCTACGTCGTGCACGGCGCCACGGATGGCCCCTTCCAGTGCGGCCGTATCGCCGCTGGCTCGCGCGATGAGAAACGCAGCGGAGTCGGCTTCCTGATACAGGGGATAGTAGTAGACGCCTTTGCTGGCACCCTGCGCGCCATTGCCGGAAGCTTCCTCACCGGCGACCTCCGAGTGGCGAACGGGCGCGACGATGCCGACGATAGTTTTCCACGGGGAATTTCGTCCGTTGCGAATATGTTGGCCCACGGGATCTTGATTGGGCCAATAATCGCGGGCGAGGTTTTCGTCAACGATAGCGACAGGCTGGCTGCCAATGCGGTCTTGCGGCGTAAAAAAGCGGCCGCGGATTAGAGGTATGCCCATGACTTCAAAATATCGCGGACTTGCCTCGCGGATGTCGCCGTGAGGTCCTGGATCGCCGGGTGGCAGGACGCGGCCTTCAATATTGAATGATGCCGAACCGCCAAAACCGCTGAATGGCAGCGGGACGACGGCGGCGGCGGATTGCACACCGGGAGAATTGGTGAGGCGTTCCAGTGCGCTCGAGAAAAAAGCGATCTGTTTTTCGGGAGTGTCGAACTGGCGCGCGGGTAACGTGAGCACCGCGGTCATCAGGCCTTGAGGTCGGAAGCCGACGTTCACTTCCTTGAGCTTGGATAAACTTTTGACGAACACGCCGGCTCCCGCGAGCAGCACCAGTGCGAGAGCAAGCTCGGCAACCACCAGCGCGCTGCGAAAATGATGGCGCACCCGGCCGCCTTCGCCAGTACCGCGGCCCTGTTTCAGATTTTGTTGCGGATCAGTAAAGGCGATCTGCCAGGCGGGCGCTGCGCCAAAAATAATGGCGGATGCGCCGGCAACGAGAAGGGTGAAGAGAAGGACGTAGGCATCGAGATGAATATTCAGCCCATCGGAAAGATTCTCCGGCGCAAGCCATAGCAAGGCGCGGATCGCCAGCCAGGCCATCCCCAGGCCGAGTGCCATGCCGACCGTGGCTAACACCGCGCTTTCGGTGAGCATCTGGCGGACCAGACGCCAGGAGGAGCCGCCCAGCGCAGTTCGTATTGCAAATTCCTTCATGCGGCCCGATGCGCGCGCCAGCAAGAGGCCGGCAACGTTGGAGCAGGCGATCAGCAACACCAGAGTCACGGCACCCAATAGAATGAAGAGCGGCGTGCGCACATCGCCGTACACAAATTCGGTGAAGGGAACCGCATACATACTCCAGCCGGAGTCCTTCGGGAAACCGCGCATCCGCGGGTCGTCGATGACCTGCTGGCTGGCCATTTTGAGAAAGGTAGCCGCAGACGAAAATGTGGCGCCGGGTTGCAACCTGGCTACCCCGAAGTAGCTTTCGTTGAACGTGTTTTCAGCGGAAAACTTTTCGGGCGCCAGGCCGAGGGGAGCCCACAAATCGCTCTGGCTAGGCCACTGGAAGTCCCGTCCCATCACGCCGATAATTTTGCAGAGCTGCCGGTTGAATTCCACGGTGCGGCCAACCACGCCCGGATCACTGCCAAAAACTGATTTCCATGTTTTGTACGAGAGCACCACTACATGATTGGCGGCCGGCTGGTCTTCTTCCGGGTTGAAAACCCGGCCAAGGA
>JBBSFG010000308.1:0-4307 GCA_038238965.1 Candidatus Acidiferrales bacterium
CCCGGCCGCGCGTAAACCACCGTGGAAAGATCGCTGGAAAAATCATACGCATTCCCGCCGCTGATTAAAGGAAAAGCAAATGGCAGCTTCAGCGCCACTTTCGGCGCGCCAATCGCCTTGCCCGCCTGCCAGTTCTGCCGGTAGATCGTAACGTCCCGCCGCGAAGGCACCGCGTACAGAAAAGACTTGCCGTCGCGATCGAATACCAACCCGAATGTGATCACCTCGGGTACCAGCATGGTGCAGCTGTGATCGCCCAGGGAATATTCATAGATTCCTACCTTGTCGCCGGCCGATATCAAACTGATTAAAAACTGTCCACCGGGCGCCACCCCGAAAGCGAGGCCGCAACCATCCGTCAGTTTCTCCGGGGGCGAGCCGTTTGCGCTTTCCTTCCAAATTACTCCCCGGCGTACATTTATATCGAAAGTGTTTATGTACAGGAATTCCCGGTCCGCGCTCCACAATACGTTCTGTACTGAGCCGTCCTTCCAGTTCAGTGTCTGCTGTCCACTGCCGTCCGCTCCGGCCAGATGTATTTGAATCGGTTTACCATTTTCCTCAGACGTAAAAGCCAGGTGAAAATTGTCCGCCGCCCAGCTTGACGTTGCCAGTGACCCCGAAGGAGCGAGTCTCACCTTGTTGTTCCCGTCAATGTCCGCTACCCACAATTCGTTGCGGTCTCTCGCCGGTATGGTGATGTACATCACCTTTTTTCCGTCGGGGGAAACGGCCGGCTGGGTGGCGTTTTCCGACGCGATGTCCCTCGACTCTTTATTGCGCGTGTTATAAGCGGTCAGGTAGCCGGAAGACTTCCCGCTTACGATGTACATTCCTTTTCCCGACGGGTCGGGCATCGGCGAAGCATCCGGCCCGGTGCCGAACGTTACTTGCGACATGGATTTGTCCTGCAAGCCAAACTTCCAGATATTCGTCAGCCCCTTTATCGTCCTGCTGAACAGCACGCTCCTCCCGCCCTCGGCCCACACTACATCCCCAGGATCTCCGGACACTTGGCCAAGATCGTCCGCCTTTTGGTTCGGCAAATCGACGTCGTAAGCATGAAAGGCTTCCAGCGAAGACACGATGTCGCCAGTAATCAGCAACAAATGTTTTCCGTCCGGGAACGGCAGGATCCGTCGCAGTGGCAAGGTGTTTGGCCCCAGCGCGAATATCTGTTCCTCGCTCATCCCCGTTCGATTCGCGCGAAAAATCGCGCGTGTCCCTTGCTTCGTGAAATAGATGTACTCGCGATCGGGAGAAGGCGTCGGAATTCTGCCGGCCACCAGCCGGTGCGGAGTTCCGCCCAGCGTGGGCACCGCCCAGCACTCATCGCGGCCAAATATCCGCACATAATAAATTTCCGTGCCGTCCGCGGAGAAATTCGACACTAATTTTTCCCCGTCGTCATTAGTCAGTTGTAACGGCTCGCCGCCCGATGCCAGCATCACAAAAACCTGCGAGATCCCCGCAACCGGCGAACTGAACGCCACGGTGTTGCCGTCCGGGGAAAGTTTGGCGAAATTCATCGGCTTATCCCAATGGCTGATTTGCGTAATTTTCGCTGGCTGGTCGGATGTCTTGGAGCCCGCCATGAAATGATAGGCCGCAAATCCCGCCGCCAGCAGCGCCACCGCGACAACCGCCGCGACAATAAATTTCTTGTTCCCTGCTTGTGCCTGCAACGGAGCCTGTTGACCGCTGCTCGAATGCGAATCGCTTCCCGGTCCCACCGCAACCTGTGAACCAGATGCGATCCCGGACGCCAATATTTTTCCGGAGTCGGTATCCCGCCGCAAACGCTTCAAATCCGCGTGAATATCCGACGCCGACTGGTAGCGCAGATCCCGGTCCTTTTCGAGCGCCTTATTAATGATGCGCTCCAGCTCCGCGGGCAGCTCGGGATTCACGCGCACGGCAGGAGTCGGCGTGCCGTCCAGAATGGCTTTGAAAATCACGCCGGACGTATCACCGCGGAACGGCAGCGTTCCCGTGGCCATTTCGTAGAGCACCGCGCCGAAGGAAAATAAATCCGTGCGCGCGTCCAGTTCCTTGCCGCGTACTTGCTCGGGCGACATGTACGCGACGGTTCCCAACGTGCTCCCCGGGCTGGTAAGCTGCGCGGAGTCCGCCGCAAGCGTGGCAAGATCTCCGCCGGAAGACGTTTTCTTGCCTGTGCCGACCTTGGCCAAACCAAAATCCAGAATTTTCGCGTGGCCTCGTTCGGTCACGAAAATATTTGCCGGCTTGATGTCCCGGTGAACGATGCCCTTGGACTGCGCGGCATCCATCGCACCGGTCACATCGATGGCCACCGCCAGCAGAGTTTCAAGTTCCATCGGACGGCCGCCGATGGCGTGCTTGAGCGTCTGGCCCTCCAGATACTCCATGGCGATGAACGCGATGCCGGACTCTTCGCCGATGTCGTAGATGGTGCAAATGTTGGGATGATTCAGCGCCGAGGCGGCTTGCGCCTCGCGCTGGAAACGGGCCAGCGCCTGGGGGTCTGAAGCTACAGCGTCCGGCAGGAATTTCAGCGCCACGAAGCGGTGCAGGCGGGTGTCTTCCGCTTTATAGACCACGCCCATGCCGCCGCCGCCTAATTTTTCGATAATGCGGTAATGGGAAATAACCTGGCCGGGGAGAGACTGTGAATCGGACATTGGTCGGCTATCTTAGTATTCCTCCGCTTCACAGCAAAGCCTGTTTTTTGATTCTTATGGAGTACACCTGACAGCTCAGGTATTCGTCGCGGCCTGTGGGGCGATCTGACCGGGTGCCAGGAGTCTTTCGTTAAGCGGCAGCGCAACAAGCACGGAAGTGCCATTCCCGTTGGACTGCACCGTTAACTTGCCGCCGATAAGTCTCACCCTTTCCTGCATGCCACGAAATCCAACGCCGACACTGGCCCCGGAGTTCAGCTTGGCTTGAATCTCCCTGTTGATCCCTTTGCCTTCGTCTCGTATTTCCAGTTCTATTTTATCGCCCGCGCGCGCCAGCCGAACAAAAGCCGTGAAACCTCCGGAGTGACGATGAATATTCGCCAGGCACTCCTGCGCGATTCGAAATAAGGCCAGTTCATAGTCCTGTGACAGGCGCGGCAGCTCATCAGACAGTTCCGCTGTTACCTTGATCTTGCTGCGCTCGGCGAATCCTTCCACGTACCACTTGAGTGCGGTTTGCAGCCCGACTTCATCCAGCAAAGGCGGATGCAGCAGATAGGACGCGGTACGAATCTCCGCCGACGCGCGTTCCAGCAATCTCGAAATCTCTTCCGCGGATTGCGCCGCAGCCGGGCTTAGCTTGTCCTTCTCCTTTACAACCGTCGAAATACTCATGTTCGTTGCCGCGAGGAGTTGTCCCACTCCGTCGTGCAGTTCACGAGCGATGCGTCTTCTTTCCTCGTCCTGAACCTGGCGCAGACGCGCCGAAAGTTCCGCCTCCTTGAGCGCCTCATCCGCCCGCTTGCTCTCCGATATGTCGCGCGCCACTTTGGAAGCGCCAATCACGCGGCCGGTCGCGTCTTTCACGGGCGAAATCGTCAGGGAAATATCTATCCTCTTGCCGTCCTTACGGACCCGAATGGTTTCAAAGTGCTCCACGCGCTCCCCTCGCCGCAGCTTGCCGATAATTTCCACCTCTTCTTCCCGGCGATCGGAAGGAACGATAAGCATGATGTTCTGGCCGACGGCCTCTTCTGCGCTGTAGCCGAACAGGCGCTCCGCACTCTTGTTCCAACTGCTGATGACGCCATTGAGATTCTTACTGATTATGGCGTCATCGGAAGACTCCACGATGGCCGCCAGTTGTTTGGACGCGTCCAGCGAGGCCACCGACTGGTATGCCGCCGACGCAAATTGTCCCAGGACCAGAAGTTGCCGCTTGTCCTCAGCGTCGAACTTGTAGCTGGGGTCATGCGCCACGGCCCAAATCGTGCCGACCGCCCTCCCTTCGATATAGAAAGGAACCAACAAAGCTTCTTCGACCTGAGGCAGCACAGGTTGAAAATAGGTGTACCGGCGTTCGACGTGTTTGAACAACAGCGGCGTGTTGCGATCAAGTACGTCGCCACACGGTCCAAAATCGCGAGGTGTGCCCCCTCCCACGTGCGCCTTCCAAGTGCCGGCAATGGCAGGCCAGTAGAATCTCTTGCCGCCATCGTCGGCGGAAAGCAGGCTGATTCCCGCGGAGCCACAATGGAGAGTATCCAGAACGGTGTCGACCAGTTTCTGAAGAATGGTTTGTGGGGAATCACTGAGCGCCTGGGCAAGACCGACGAGCGCGCGATTTTCCTGCTCGAAATCAGG
>JBBSFG010000309.1:0-4280 GCA_038238965.1 Candidatus Acidiferrales bacterium
CAACGCAAAGATCGGCGGCAGGTGCTGCATATTCGCCACCAGATTTGTCCCGCCAAGACCAAGAACAATTCCGATCAGCCCTCCAAAACTTGATATCAGCGACGCCTCCAGAATAAATTGCACCAAAATGTCCCGCCGGCTGGCTCCGACAGACCGACGCAGCCCGATCTCTTTTCTTCGCTCAGACACGCTGATCAGCATCAAGCTCATGATCACCGCGCCACCAATAATCATCGCGATCGTGGCAATCCCTTTCAGGATTGTCGAAAGTGTCGAACCCATTTGCGTCACCTGTGCCATCACTGCCTGCGGGCTGGTCATCGTGAAATCATCCAACGCCGAAGCCACAATATGGTGGCGTTGGCGCAGCAGTGCGGTAATTTCTGCCATCGCAGCAGTGCTTTTCTCGGGATCGCGAAGTTGGGCGATCAGCATTGTCAGAAAATCCCGGTTAAACAAACGCTTCGACGCCGTAGTGACTGGGATAAGGATCAAGTCATCGAGGCTTCCACCCCCCGGCCCTGCGCCTCGTGCCTGCAAAACTCCCTTTACTTGGAACGGAACGTCGCCGATGCGAATGGTCCTGCCAATAGGGTCGCCTTCAGGAAAAAGTTTTGGCACCACATCCGGACCGAGAATAGCAACGCGTGTCAGCGATTGAATATCTTCAGCGGTCACAAAATTCCCCGATGCGAGTTCGTCTCCGCGCAAATCGAGCCAGTTCGCGGACACTCCAAAAATAGCGGGGGTGGCGTTTTTGTCCTTGTATTTCACATCGATATCGAAAGCGTTTTGAAGCAGCGCGACTTGTTTGACCTCCGGAATTTCTTCCGCGATAGCCTGCGCATCCTCAAACCTCAGCGTCGGAGGAACATTTGTCAGCGAAACCATGCCGCGCGTCTTCCCCGCACCGGGACGAATAATGACCGTATCGAACGTCCCGATCATGTTCTTAAACCGTTTCATGGTTTCGCGCTTGGCGTTCTCGCCCACGGAATCCAAAATCGTAAGCGAACAAATCCCGATCGTCACCCCAGCCATCATGAAAAATGTCCGCAGCCTGTTCCGCATCATACTGCGCCACGCGATTGCAACTCCCGCTGTGCTCCTCATGTTTTGACCTCCAGACCGTCGTCAAACCGATTCAACCGCGTGCGCGGCCGTCTTTCGATCCGATGCCAGCACTCCGTCCTTGAACAAAATCTCACGGGACGCGTAAGTTGCCACCGCGTCGTCGTGTGTAACGAGAACCACTGTCCGCCCTTCCTGATGCAGTTTCCGCAGAATGCCCATCACTTCTGCTCCCGATGCCGAGTCCAAATTCCCCGTCGGCTCATCCGCAAGAATCAGGGGCGGATCGTTGATCAGCGCCCGTGCAATCGCCACGCGCTGTTGTTCTCCGCCGGAAAGCTCCGTCCCGTAATGATGTGCGCGTCCGCCAAGTCCCACGCGCTCCAGCGCGGCCATCGCCCTCTTGCGATCAACGCGCCCGGGACCATAAATCATCGGGATTTCCACGTTCTCCAGAGCCGTCGTCCGCGGCATCAGGTTGAACGACTGAAAAACAAATCCAATCTTCCACGCGCGCACATGGGACAGCTGTCTGTCGGAGTACCCGGACAATTCCTCTCCATCCAGCCGGTACGTGCCGGACGTGGGCTTGTCGAGGCATCCCATGATGTTCAGTATGGAAGACTTTCCCGAACCGGACGGTCCGCGAATTGTCAGGAACTCTCCTTTCTCAATGCGGAAGGAAATATCCTTCAACGCTGCGACCGGTGTCCCGTCGCCTCGCTCGTATGTCTTTCCGAGATGCGTCACGTCAATCATGGTTTTTCGCCCTTATTTTCTTTCTCTGGCGCACGGCTGATGACCACCCGATCTTTTTCATTCACGCCTTTTTTGACCTCTGTGAACCCTGCGTCGCGCGTCCCGATCGTCACGGCCCTCTTCTCCTGTTTTCCATCCATTACGACGAAAACAAAACGCTGGTCCCCGTCGCGCTGAATAGCTGCGTTGGGCAAAACTAGCGCTTTGCGCTCCGCTGTCTTGATCGTGATGTTTGCCGTCATATCCGGCTTGAGCAGCCGCTCGTCCTTTTGTATCGCCGCCATCACCGGATAATTCACCACGCCGGAAATAATCGTCGCCATGGGATCGATCCGCTTCACCACCGCGGGGATTTCCAGCGATGGATAAGCCTCCACCGAAAAATTCACACCTTCCCCCGGCCGTACATTGGCGATGTCCGTCTCATCCACCATCGCGACCAGCTCCAGTGCGTTATCCTCGATAATGGTCACAAACGTGGGAGCCGCAAACGACGCCGCGACGGTCTCCCCATCCTGGGTTGAAACCGAAGCGACGGTCCCAGAAATGGGCGCGCGAATCACGGCATACGACAAATCAATTTCCGCCGCCGCTAAATCGCTCTTTGATTTCTCCAACTTCGCCTGCACACTCTTCATCTGCCATTCCAGATCTTCTCTCTGCTGCGAGGGCAAAACTCCTTCTGCGAACAATTGCTGCCCGCGGTTCAAATCGCGTTGCGCTTTCGCTACGCCTACTTCATCCATCGCAGCCTGCGTACGCGCCTGTTCCACGCGAGCCTCCAGGGTCTTCGGATCGATTTCCGCGATGACATCTCCTTTTTGAATATGCGAGCCGACCGTCACGTTGAGCTTCCGCACGATGCCCGAGACTTGCGATCCAACGCGCACTTGCGCGCCGGTCCGCAGCCGCACCGTTCCGCTGGTGGTGACGCTCGAATCGATCTCTCGCATTTGCGGAGAAACGGTGGAAGCAGCTGCGCCGTGTTCTTCGTGCGGCCGTTTGCCGATCAAGTAAGCCCCTACGCTTCCGCCGGCCACCACGATCAATCCGAGCAAGAGCCACAGCCATTTCCTAGACGTGCTCGCTTGGCCGCCGCCCACCGCTTGCTCCAATGGAATCGCTTGTTGCACAGTCGTCACTTTCGGTCGAACACGATAACCATCGGTTCCTTGCCGGCGCGCGCGGATTCGAGAAACAGCGTCTTTCGGTCCTCCGACAAGTACCGCGTCTCTGTCCGCACCACTTTCGTTCCTGCAATCGCGCCGTCCGTCTCCCAGCTCGTCACCAGTTTGTTCCCCTCCCATTTGCTCGAAGTTTGCGCTTTCTCTCCCATTGGCGAATCGTTGGAGACGGTCGCTCCGCTCAAGTCATAGCGAGTCTCATGTGATTGTTTCTGACCGTTGAAAACGGTGTCATCTTGAACCGTCAGCAACTTGTCGGATTGCTTGATCGTCGACGTATATTCCGCGCCAGCCATCATGCCGATGTTCTTGCTCTTTGCGGCATTGAAAAACCACTTCCCGGTAAAATCCGGTGCATTTCCGGCGGCCACAGTTAGTACAACCGTTAAAAAAACACCTACCATCACTACACTCGCGATCTTGTATGTCATTTGATTTCTCCCTTCGATCCGATCGTTGCAATGAGCTGAAAAATCAGCTCTGAACCGATCTGAGAGGCATTCTTTCGTTCTCAGAAGCGTTCTGTGGGGAGTGTGAAGTCTGTACCGAGGTATAGAGTCAAGCGAATTGTTTGCGAGGTTGAGAAGGTCGCTGCTTCCCGTCTCCAGCATGCCTTGGTATTGCGGCAGCGCCCGAGCGGTCCATTAGAGAAGCGGGACAGACCATTGTTTTCTCCGAGTCAGGCCGTTCCAGTACTGCAACAAGCGGCTTTCTCAGCAGTTTCAGAAATTCGATCTTCTGATTGATGAGTGCAAGACGTTCCTTCGCGATTCGAAACGCCTTTTCCCACTCCTTCGACTCTGATCGTCTGCTGCCGGCGAATGCTTTCGCCGATTCGTGAATCTTCAGCAATTCCTTGATCTCTTTTAGTGCAAAACCCAGTCGCTGTGAATCCTTGATAAATAGCACTCGCTCCAAATCGGCTTTGCTGAATGTTCGGTAGCCGGACTGTGTCCTTAAAGGGATTCGAAGCAGTTTCTCTCGTTCATAAAAGCGGATCGTCTGCACATTGACGCCCGCTTTTGCGGATAGTTCCCCAATTTTCATTCCATTATTCTGGACCCTATACAGCGGTACAAGGTCAAGTTTCTATTTCGTCCTCTGCCGCCGGAGCCCTCACTGCGCACTCGACGCCCACCTTGGGTCAATTTGGCGGATCTAGGCGTGCCCACGGATATCAAACAAATTGAGCTACTCAGGTAGCGAGCGCCCTGCCGCAGGAAACGTAAGGGTTGAACTCATGAATGGATCACTTGCGATGGGGGC
>JBBSFG010000310.1:0-4268 GCA_038238965.1 Candidatus Acidiferrales bacterium
AATCACCGCTATCAAACGATCCATCGCCATTCAGCAACCAACTGTTATCGCGAACGTAGCGGCGAGAGCCGTCCTGCAACCAACAGTCATTCCGAGCGGAGCTGCGCGGCCTTTTCTCCCTCTTTCGCTCCGCGAACGAGCCGCGCTGCGCAGTCGAGGAATCTCTCTTCCTCTTGCAGTTCTCGCCTTTTGCCCACCAATAAACAACCCTCAACCCCCTACTGCAAAATCACCTGCTGCTTCTCATTCAATCCCTCAAGAATCTCCGTCTTCACCCCGTTCGAAATCCCCAATTTAACGGCAACTTTCTTCTTCCCGTTCTCGCCCTTCGCGTCCGGAATCTCCGCCTGCGCTTTCCGTTCCTTGTCGTAAATCAGCGCCGCTTCCGGAATCATCAACACGTTCTTCTTCTCTTCCAGCATGATCTCCGCATTGGCGCTCATGTTCGCCTTCAGCTCCAGGGTCGAGTTCTGAATCGACACCCGCACCTCAAACGTTGTCACGTTATCCTTCTCCTTCCCCAGAGGAGAAATCTTCGTCACCTTGCCGGTAAATTTCTTATCCTTGAACGACTCCACCACAATGCGCGCCGGCTGGTTCAGATACACCTTCCCGATATCCGCTTCATCCACTTTCCCCTGCACGTACACTTCGCTCACATCTCCCAGCGTCATGATCGGCGTAGCCTGCGAACCCAGGATCAGGATCGAGCTCACTGCGTCGCCCACATTCACATCCCGCGACAATACCAGCCCGTCGATGGGACTCACGATCGTCGAGTTGTGCAAATCTTCTTCCGCGTTGTCTAGCGCCGCGCGCGACTGCGCCACGTCCGCCTCTGCCTTCGCGATGTCCGCGCGCGAAACCGCCAGAGCTGCCTGCGCGCTGGCCTGCTTGTTCAATGCCAGCCGGTAATTTTTCTGCGCGTCCTCCACCACCGACTTCGCAATCACGCCCTCTTTAAACTCCCGTTCCGCGCGGTCCATGCTCAGTTTCAAAAACGGCACGTCTGGCCCCTCGGCATCCACCTTGGTGCGCTCCAGCGCCGCCACCGAAGAATTCCGCGCCGCCTCCGCCGCCTGCAAATTCGCTTTAGCCGCCCGCTGCGCCGCTTCCAGTTGCACTTTGTCCAGCTCCGCCAGGATTTGCCCGGTCTTAACCCGGTCGCCGTAATCCACATAAATCTTTTTCACAATCCCGCTGGCCTTGGACTTGATTTCCGCCTTCGACAGCGGCTGAATCTTTCCCGTAGCCACCACCACCCGCGCTAGGTCGCCGCGCTCCACCGTCGCCAGCTTGGAGGGATCGATCGCATGGCTCGGCCGCAGCGCCGCCATCACGCCGTATCCTCCCGCGCCCAGCACCACCAGAATCGCTACCGCCCAGATAATCCGGCGCCTTCGCTTTTTCCCGTTCTTCCCGTTCGCCAACCCGCTTCCGTTTATGGACATAAACCCTCGCACTCCCACTGCTCGGCCAGCGATCCACCGCCGGCAACCTATAATGGATACGCACCCCGCCCCAAAATGTTCCAACTCCTGCCGTATTAGACGGATATCCCTTCATTTGGTCAGGGCACGGGTTGACATCAGCCATCCCAATCTCTACGATGATTTTCCTTTCCTATGAACGGTCAAACCATTTCCCACTATCGCATTCAGGAAAAACTTGGCGGTGGCGGCATGGGCGTGGTGTACCGCGCAGAAGACACCAAGCTCGGCCGCGGCGTCGCCCTCAAATTTCTGCCCGAAGGCATGCACGCCGATCCTGCCTCCGTGGAACGCTTCCAGCGTGAAGCCCGCGCCGCTTCCGCGCTCAATCATCCCAACATCTGCACCATTTACGAAGTCGACGAGAAAGACAACCGCCCTTTCATCGCCATGGAGCTGCTCGAAGGCGAAACCGTCAAGCACCGCATCTCCTCCGGCGCGGTTCGCCTTGACGACGTGGTGGAGTTCGGCATGCAAATCGCCGACGCCCTCGACGCCGCGCACACTCGTGGCATCGTGCATCGCGACATCAAGCCCGCCAACCTCTTCATCACTCAACGCGGCCAGATCAAAATTCTCGATTTCGGCCTCGCCAAGCTGCTCTCCCAGCGCGATCGCTTCGATTCCGTCATGGCCTCCACCGGAGCAGGCGCGACCGCCGGCGATATGCTCACCAGTCCGGGCTCCACGCTAGGCACCATCGCCTACATGTCCCCCGAGCAGGCCAGGGGCGAGCCGCTCGACGCGCGCACCGATTTATTTTCTTTCGGCGTCGTTCTCTACGAAATGACCACCGGCAGAATGGCCTTCGACGGCAGCACCTCGGCGCTGATTTTCGACGCCATCCTGCACAAGCCGGCCAAATCCATCCAGCAAATAAATCCAGAATTGCCCAACGAGCTCGAGCGCATCATCTCCAAAGCCCTCGAGAAAGATCGCGAGATGCGCTACCAGGCAGCCGCCGAATTGCGCACCGACCTCAAGCGCCTCAAGCGCGATCTGGAATCGGCCTCCGGTTCGAGCGGTCACAAATCCGCGCAGGCCTCGGCCGCAAAAGAAAACAGCGGGGTCATTTCCGCCAAAGCCGAAAAATCCGTCGCCGTGCTCTACTTCGAAAACCTCAGCAGCGCCAAGGAAGACGAATACTTCCGCGACGGCATGACCGAAGACATCATCACCGAGTTGTCCAAGGTAAAAGATCTGCGCGTATTTCCGCGCCCCGCCGTCGCCCAGTATCGCGACAAGTCCGTCACCGCCCCGCAGGTCGGCCACGATCTAACCGCTGCGTACGTCCTCGGCGGCAGCTTGCGCCGCGCCGGAAATCGCGTCCGCATCAGCGCCCAGCTCATCGAAACTCGCACCGGCCACACCCTGTGGGCCGAGCGTTACGACCGCGAGATGGAAGACGTCTTCGAGGTACAGGACGAAATCGCCCGCGCCATCGCCCAGGCTTTCCGCATCACTCTCTCTCCCCAGGAACAAAAAGCTATCGCCGCCAAGCCCACACAAAACGTCGAGGCCTACGACTACTATCTTCGCGGCCGCAGCTACGCACGCCGCGTAAATCGCGCCGATCTCGAACTCGCCATGGAAATGTACGAGCGCGCCATCCGCATCGATCCCAAATTCGCGTTGGCTTACGCGGGCTTGGCCAACGTCTGCGGCCTGTTTCACGATTGGTACGGCCACGACAATCGCTGGATTGAACGCGGCGAAGCCGCCTGCCGCCGCATCACCGATCTCGACCCCGAGCTTCCCGAATCTTTCGCCGCGCATGCGCGCATCGCCTGGGCGCAGCGCAAATATGCACCCGCCATCGACTACGCGCAGAAAGCCATCGCCCGCAAATCAGATTGCGAAGGCGCTTATTGGTCCCTCGGCCAGGCGCTTTTCGCCACCGACCGCTTTCAGGAAGCCGCCGACCTCGCCGAACGCGCCATCGAATCCTCCGGCGACGACTACAACGTGTACATCCCGTTTATTTATTCCCTCGAAAGAATCGGCCGCAAGGAAGCCGTCCGCGAACTGCGCAAGAAGTGGACTCGCGTCGTCGAGCAACAGGTAGAAGTAGTCCCCGACGACACCCGCGCGCGCGGCATGCTCGCCAACAACTACGCCGTTCTCGGCCAGCGCGAAGCCGCATTGCGCGAAGTCGACATGGTCCTCGCCATGCGCCCCAACGACAGCAACATCATCTACAACTCCGCGTGCATCTACGGAATCTTCAACCAGAAAAAAGAAGCCCTCGATCTCTTACGCAAAGCCCGCGACACCGGCTTCCCTAATCTCGATTGGGCCGCCCGCGACCCGGACCTGGTCTGCCTCCACGACGACCCCGAATTCCAGGCGTTACTCAGCTCCAAATCCGCGCGCAACGCCTAGCGGCACCAAGTTCCTGAACGCCCATCCACGAGTCATTCCGAACCGCCGCGCAGCGGCGCGTGAGGAATCTGTCGGGTGCCCCAGGTTCGCATTTGGGTTACGAACCTGGGTCTTGCCTTTGACTCGCACTTCGTCTTGACTCGCTCTTCGCCCACCTAAACGGTCAATCCGAGACGAAGCTGCGCAGCGGAGGAATTTCTCTTCGATCTATATCAGCCCGGGGCTCAACATCTCTGCACCCCGAAATTCACAACCCCACCTTCCGCAACCGCAGCGCATTCCCAATCACCGACACCGAACTAAAACTCATCGCCGCGCTCGCCAGCATCGGACTCAACAACCACCCAAACACCGGATAAAACACTCCCGCCGCAATCGGCACACCCAGCGCGTTAT
>JBBSFG010000311.1:0-4248 GCA_038238965.1 Candidatus Acidiferrales bacterium
CCGCGATTGTTCGCGCTCTGGCGTGTGAGCTAGACTATATATATTGGGTTATGGTGGAGATTCTGAAGGATTCGAGGCGATGGTCCCCCGCTGGAATTGCAGGAGGAACAACATGGGATTTCGAGAATCTGAAGCCTATTTCTCGTTCGGTGGGGGCAGGCTTTTCCTGAAGCTGCTGCTGGTTATGGTTTTTTGCGCCGGTCCATGTGTAGCTGCGCGGGCGCAAGATTCCCAGTCCAATAAAGACGAAGAATCCTGGACGACCACCGCGGAATCGAAAACCGAAAATACCAACCCGGCGCGGACGATGGAGAGCCATACCAAGTCGGGCAACCGAAGTGTCGATAAACAACGGGTAGAGGTTCTCGGGCCTGATGGGCATTATCAACCCGCTTCCGATACGGAGACAGAAACCATCCTGGTTAACGATTCGACGACGCGAACGGTGGTGCGCACGTATACGTGGGACGGCAATGGACGAAGGCAACTGTCCCAGGTAAGGGAAGAGGATGCCCGAGCGGCAGCAAGTGGTGATACGCAAGTAACGCGCACGACGTCAAACTCCGATGTAAACGGAAATTTGCAGGTTGTGGGGCGCGAGGTCGCGGATACTACCAAGTCCGGCCCGGATATGCAGGAGACGAAAACCACAGTCTACGGGGCCGACGTCAATGGCGGCTTCAGTACGCTGCGGCAGACGCACGAACTCGAAAAGCACAACGCCGACCACTCCGTGGACGTGAAGAAAACCGTCCTGGTTCCTGATGGAAACGGAGACTGGCAGGTAGGCGAAGTAAAAGAACAAACTATTAAAGAGGATGGTAAGAATCGCACCACCGAAGAGCGCATTTCAAGCCGCGACGTCAACGGGAAACTTTCGGAGGTATCCCGCACGGTGGGGCTTGAATCAGAAAACGCCGCAGGAGAAAAAAGCCGTACCGTTGATACGTATTCCACGCAACTCCCCGGATCGGCCGGCAACGGCACGCTGCAACTCAACCGGCGGGTCACTACTGTCAGGAAAAAGGATGTAGCTGGAGAAAAAGCCGAGCAGCAGATCGAGCAACCCAACCTGGGCAACCCGAGCGATGGCCTGCAAGTCAGGGCCAAAACGAAATACGTGGTGCAGTATGGCGCCGCAGGTACACAACAGACGAAGACCACTCAGGCTTCTGACGGTGCCGGTAATTTCGGCGTCGTTTCCGTCGAGACGCAGAAATCAGACCGCCCTCCGCAAGCAGCCGAGAAACCCGCCGATACTCCCCCCGATACTCCCCCGAAAAAGCCCTGAGGAAAAAATCGCGCCGAGTGCCTGGCCTGTTCGCCAGGACCCCGTGCGGGCATCATAAATCGGCCCCGATATTGTTAGCTCAGTTCGACTGCAGGGCGAGATGTGAGTAGATCGAGAGGGCAAATGGGACGTCGAGTACCCAGATTTCCATGTTCGGCTTCCGCAGAAGTGACTTCAGACGGCGGGATGGAGTTGAGCAATGTGACGGAGTTGAGCCGCTATGGCTGCTTTCTGCAAACGCCGAAGCCGCTGGCGACCGGGACAAATTTGGCCGTCAGGATCATGAATCAGGGCATGGTTTTTGCGGCAACAGCGACGGTGGTGTACTCGCGTCCGGACCTGGGGATGGGTATTGCGTTTCGCGAAGTGAAATCATTGTTTCAAGGGATTCTTGAGGATTGGCTGCGGGAGTGTTTGGAAAAGCGGGGCGGGGCCGGCAGTTGAACAGAGCGGTTTAGCGCGAAAATCTCGCATGGTTTTTTTGCAGCGACAGGGACCGTATTAAGGCTTTTGAAAGTGTTGAAACGGCAGAACCGCCGGTCCGGTTACCGACCAATCGGGACTTAGGTTATGATTGCCGCCGCGGGGCGAACAGAAAACATGATCGTCATCACAGGAGCCACGGGCAGAACGGGCGGAGCGGCAGCCAAAGCGCTACTCGAAAAGGGCGAGAAAATCCGAGTTGTCGGACGTGACGCGAAGAAACTCCAACCGCTTGTGCAAAACGGCGCAGACGCATTTGTCGGTGACGTCGAAGACGCGGCGTTTCTGGCGAAAACTTTCGAAGGAGCGTCGGCTGTTTATCTTGTGGTGCCCGAGGATACCTCTCAGCAGGACTTACGCGCACATCGGGAGCGCGTCACGGATTCCTTCGCCGCTGCGGTTTCAAAAGCCAATGTCCCGCACGTGGTTGCGCTGAGCAGCGTCGGTGCGCAGCACGCGGAAAAGACGGGCCCCATCGTTGGCTTGCATAACTTGGAGCAAAAGCTCAACCGCGTCTCCGGATTGAATGTCTTGTACTTGCGCCCCGGATATTTCATGGAAAATCTGCTTCTCAGCCTTGCTCCCCTGTGCTCGATGGGAATGCTTCCCGGTGGGATGAAAGCAGACTTCCCGATGCCATGGATCGCAACCAGGGATATCGGGGAATATGCCGCCGAACGCTTAACAGCATGCGACTTCTCCGGAAGTTCGATTCAGGAATTGCATGGCGAACGCGATCTATCGATGAATGAGAGTGCGTCCATCGTTGGCAACGCGATTGGCAAACCAAAGCTGGAATACAAGCAAGTACCGTTTCCGATGCTCGAAAGTGCGCTGGTGCAGATGGGATTGCCTAAGAAGACTGTGGCGTTGTTGATTGAAATGTGGAACGGAGCAAACGCAGGCCTCATCGTGCCGCAAGAGCGCCGGTCGGCAACGAATACTACCCCGACGACACTAGAGTCTTTTGCTGTAGAGGTTTTTGCGCCAGCATACCAAAGGTTTGTTGCCGACAAGTAAGGACAATGCGTCGCGCCACCCGCGGGCCAGAATCGCACACGGTCTGCGCAGCCACACTTGGATGCTGGCTCGCCACCATGGTCACTTACAAGTCCCGATTGCCACGACTTATCAGGAGTTGGCCCAGCGTTTCATGGTGTGTGATATTGCGGAAGCGGTCGCGTCCGGTCCCATTCATTTCCAATTGCGCACATGTGCAAGAGTGAACATTCGTTCGTCTAGCATTCTGAAAGCATCGGAGCATGGCGAAGATTGAAGAAGCATTCAAAACAAAACCCGGCGCGTTGCCGGTCGGGGTAACAAAGCCTCCAATCATTGCAGCAGGGATGGCGGCGATAAAATCATTGGTTGACTCGCAAAAGACTGTGCCCGGATTCGGTCAGAAAACCAAAGCCTCATCGTAGGGCCTCACGGCCCATCACGTATGGGCATTATTCTTCAACAGGTCCGCCAGTATTTCAGCAGTCGTCACACGTGGGACGCTGATTCGGTGTTGCATTGTCGCCGGAATAAGGCCCCGGTCTACTCCTGCGGAATTACCCTTAAAAAGACGCGCGTCTGGCAGCGTTCTTGAGATAATTTGGGGTCCTTCGACATTCATTGTCCCACGGTTCAACACACTAGCAAACCTTCGGTTCTGGTCGCGATTTGCGTGGCTGTGGATACCGGAAACGTAGTGATTGTGGGTAACGAAGTGGTGGAGGGGTCGTCTATAAGGAATGAGATTCGGCGTAGAGGCCTGCCGGCGATGCTGAAACGGTACGCAGATATACCGCGCCCACCAGGGCCCACAGGAGGCGCGATGAAAACTCTAGAGATGAGGCGGCGAGAATTTATCCGGCGCGCGGGCCTGGGGATTGGTGCGGCGTGGCTGGGCGGGAGTGCGCTGGGTTGCGACGCATCGACGAGCAAGGCATTTGCGTTTGCGAGCCAGCCGCTACCGCGGAAATTTACGGCGGCGGACACCGTGACGCTGGGGAATACGGGGATCAAGGCCAGCCGGCTGGCAATGGGGACGGGCACGGTGGGAGTGGGGCATCATTCGCACCAGACGGCTCTGGGAGTTGCGGGACTGTCAGCGCTGCTGTTGAACGGGTACGAGCAGGGGTTACGATTTTTCGATGCGGCGGATTCTTACGGCAGTCACCCGCATGTTGCGGCCGCCTTGAAGCAAGTGCCGCGCGACAAGGTGGCGGTGCTGACCAAGACGTTCTCTCGCGATGCGGCGTCGGCGCGCGCGGACCTGGATCGTTTTCGCAAGGAACTGGGGACCGAGTATCTGGATGTTTGCCTGATGCATTGCGTCACGGAGGGCGACTGGACGGAGCGCTACCGGGGTGTTATGGACGTTTTGTCGGAGGCTAAGCAGAAAGGCATCATCCGCAGCCACGGTTGTTCCTGCCACAGCATTGAGGCGTTGCGCGCGGCGGCGAAATCGTCGTGGGTGGAAATCG
>JBBSFG010000312.1:0-4240 GCA_038238965.1 Candidatus Acidiferrales bacterium
CAGCACGCTGTACACGCTCACCAGCTCCAGCGTCGGAAAGTAACCGCGCTTTTCGCCCTTCAGCCGGAATTCCTTGGCGCGCACATCGGATTCCGCAATCTGCAACCCGGTATTGTTCTGCATGGCCATAGCCACCAGGTTCGCGCCTTCCTGCTCCGCCTCGCCCGGTAAATCCTCAGGCAAAATTTCCACCGGCTGGTCGGCCATAAATCCCAGCTGCGAGCGCAAAAAAACTTCGAGCTCGTCCTGCCGCCCTTCCAGTTGCAAAATGCGCTGCACCACTTGCGCCTTTGTCAATTGCGCTCGCGTCACTTCAATCGGCAATTCGAATCCTTCGCCTTCCCGCCCCCTGGTCACGTCCAGAATTTTGTCCGCGCTTTCCTGTTCGGCGCGCAGCAAATCCAGCGAGTGACGCACCTTGCCCAGTTCCAGGTAGGCCATCGCGGTGCGCACGATCACGCTGTTGCGCACATCTTCCAGAACGATTTTCTGCGACCGCGCCTGCTCCTGCAGCTCTTTGGCCTGCCCGCGCAACGGCTCGTTCAACACCTGCTGCGTATAGCTCACATTGAAAATTGCCGGCGCCCGCCCGCCCGGCGTTTCCGGTATTCCGTACGTGTAGCCCGCGCCCGAGCCCGCATACAAATTGGGCAGGAACTCCGCTTTGGTGATGAGCGCCGAGTGATCCGCCAGCCGCGATTGAATCTTTGCGAGTTGCAGGTCCGCGCTGTTTTGCAGCGCCAGCTCGATGGCACGTTTCAGCGTCAATGCCACGCCATTTTGCGCCGGCGCCGCGGCCGTATCCTGGGACTGCTGCTGCAAGGTCCTGCCGGTCACCAACGCGCGCGAATCGCTGGCCGGCGTTTGCCCGCAACACACGGTCACACACAAAAATCCAAGCACCGCGCCCCCAACACCGCGCAACGAACTTTTTCTCAAGCATCGTGCCCGACCGTTTCTCGCATTCATCTTCGCACCCTCGTCGCACGTCATCTTCAATCGCAACAATTGATTCGCCGCACTACTCGTAACGCAGCGATTCGATAGGCTGCAATTTCGCCGCCTGGCTCGCCGGCAGGTATCCAAAAAATAATCCCGTCGAGCAGGAAACCACAAAGGCCACAATCACGCTCATGCCCGAAATCGGGACGCGCAGGTTTCCCGGCAGCAACGGCTGGATGCTCACCGGGATCGCCAGCCCGATCAAAATTCCCAGTACCGCGCCGCCGCCGCTGATCAAAAAGGCTTCGATCAAAAATTGATACAGGATTTCCTTGCGTGCCGCGCCAATCGCTTTGCGAATCCCGATCTCCCGGGTGCGCTCTCTCACCGTCACCAGCATGATGTTCATGATTCCGATGCCGCTGATGAGCAACGCGATCGCCGCGATCACCAGCAGCACGATCGTCAACGCCAGAGAAATCGTCCGCGCCGCGCTCAGTATGGCCACCAGCGTCTGCACATCGTACTCCGCTTCCAGCGGATGCCTCGTCTTCAGCAACTGCGTCATCTGCCGCTCCACGCCGGCTACCGCTTCGGGGCTCCCCGCCTGCGCATACAGCACGCGCAATACATCTTCGCCGGTGTAGTACTTCATCAATCCCAGCGGGATAATCACCGACTCCTTTTGAATCTCCGACAATCCAAATGTGGTCACCCGTTCGTGAAATACCCCGATCACCGTGAACGTCAACTCCCCCATGCGAATCGGCCGCCCGATGGGATTTTCCAGCCCGAACACGCGCTCCGACAATTCTTTGGTGATCAAACAAACTTTCGCGCGCGATTGCATATCTTCGGAATCGAAATAACGCCCGCGAAAAATCACCAGCCGACGTATCGTTTGAAAACCTGCGGTTACGCCGATCAGGTTCACCGGGCGTTCGACCCCGCCCACTACCACGGACATCGGCAGCTCGCGCGTTCCCGCCACCGCCAGCACTCCCGGCACGGCGCTCATCGCCCCCATGTCTCCCATGGTGATTTCATAGCTGAGCGGCTGGGCCTTTCCGGTGGCGTGGACCATTTCCGCCCACACCAGGTTGGAGCCCACTCCCTCAATCTGCGAAATCACGAATTTTTTGCTGGTCAGCGCCACGGTCACCACCAGCACGATGGACGCGCTGCCGATAATTACGCCCAGCGACGTCAGCGCCGCGCGCATTTTGTTGGCGCGCAGCGCGTCGATGGCCACCGAGACCGTTTCACGCAGGTGCATTTCAGCTCTTTCTGAGCCGCTTCAACGATTCCTGCGCCGTTTTGTTCTTAGGATCCAGTTGCACGCTGATTTCATATTCCTGCATGGCCGCGTCGCGCTTGTTTTCATTTTCGAACAGCCGCCCCAGCCATTCATGCGTCACCGTCGGCCGCGGATACGCTGTGCGCAGCGGAGCGGTCTTCAAATATTCGCGCAGCAGCCGTTCCGCTTCCTCGGGCTTCTCTTTTTTTACGATCAACGCCGCCGCCCGGTAAAATTTCGCGCGTACATCGCCGGGCGCGGCTTTCTGTCCGGCCTCGGCCACCGCCATCAACCGGTCTCCCTGATTTCGCCGTAGCGAATAGTCGCCGATGTCGTAGATTAAATCCGCCGATTTCGCGCCGCCCAGCGCCTTGTCGAACTCCGCCTCCGCGGCGCTGAAATCTTTTTTCTGCCGCCGGCAATTCCCCACCGCGTAGTGCCCTTCGGCCGCATCCATGGCCGCCAGTTGCTCGATTTTGGGCTGCGCTTTGTCTTCTCCGCCTCCGGCGATGCCCGGAGCCGCGCAGTCAAACTCAATCAACGCCTGAAACGCCGAATAATTCTTGGAGTCCAATCTTATGGCCGTCTCGAATTCCCCCTGCGCTTTCTTGGCCAGCGACAGTGCCGCGAACCATGAAGCTTTCGACGCCTTCTCCCCGTACGCGCGCCCCAGCCATTCGTGGTACAGCGAATTTTCTGGAGCTATGGCGATTGCTTTCTCCGCGCTGGCAATCGCGGCATCATACTGATGCAGTTCGAAGTGGCTTTTGGCCAGCAGCAATTGAATTTCCCCGTCACCCGGATTATTCCGCGCCGCGTCCCCCAGAATCTGCACCGCTTTTTCGTAGTCGCTCGCTTCGTAAGCCTTGCGCGCGGTCAGCAAATCGCTGCCTTGTGCGACGCCGCTGGACGCCCATGTTGCGGTCATGAACAGAAAAATTACCGCGGCCGGCAGCGCCGCCCACCATCTACTCGGCATCCCGGTGGCCCCTGACATATGCGGCATCCGTATTCACAATCTTCACCGCCATCGCGTCGTGCAGCACGGCGTCGCCGGGCAGCGCCACCATTTCGTTTTCATTTAGTCCGTCGATCACCTCGAAGCTGGTCGCGTCGGCAATCCCCACGTGAATTTCCCGCCGCTGCAGCCGCGATTTTCCGCCCACGCTCAGCGAATTCTTGGTCACCACAAATACGTAGCGGTGGCTGCCTTCCGCGTCCACCGCCGCCCGCGGTACGGTCAGTACATTGTTTCGTTCCTTTGAATGGATTCTCACGCTCACGTTGATGTTCGGCAGCAGCTCCAGCTTGTCGTTTTCCACCGCGCACAGCAATTCGCCCACGCTGCGTGTACCGCGCGCCACCACCTGCTTGGGGATGACTTCCGTTTTTCCCGTCCAGGTGCGATTCGGCAGCGCATCCCAGGTGATTTTTACCGGCTCGCCGGGCTCCAGCGCGCCCAGTTCGGGCTCATCGATGAACGCGCGCACGCGCACGCGATGCAGGTCGGCCATTTCCGCCAGCAGGTCGCCAGTCTTCACATAATCCCCGGCCTTTACCGGCAGCGAGTACAGCGTTCCATCCGCCGGCGCGGTGATGCGCGCGCTGGCCACCTTGTCTCTCAACGCGGCGATCTCGCTCTGCGCCTGCTGCACCTGCAGCGAAGCTTTGCCGGCGTCCAATTTCACCCCGCGGTCGAACTCCTGCTTCGCCGCACTCAGCCGTTTCACTTCCGCTTCGGCATTCCTCAACGACAGGTCGTTGGCCGCCAACTCATCGCGCGTGGCGGCCTGCTTGGCGATCAACCGCTCCAGCGCGTCATGATTCTTTTGCAGCCGGTCGCGCTCCCCTAGCGCTTTCGACAAATCCCCGGCCACGCGCGCCGCATCATCCGTCTTCCCCCCAGCCTGGGCGGCGCGTAGTTCGTCGCGCGCGCGCAGCAGTCTGGACTCGGCATCCGCCAGTTGCGCGCTGGCGTCCTTCACATTCAATTCAATAAGC
>JBBSFG010000313.1:0-4185 GCA_038238965.1 Candidatus Acidiferrales bacterium
AGCAGATTCCTCACCCGCCGTAAAATGGGGTGAATGACAATTGGGTTGCTTGTGTTGGTTGCCAGGGGCAGGTGATACGCGGTCACTACGGTGTGTATGCTCGGGTGGCGAGGCGGCGTATAATTTAAAGTTTAGGCAGAGCGTAATGAACGCGCTGTGTGGGCTCCTTCTTGGCTAAAGCCGATCACACCCGGAAGACTGCAGATTTGGACGTGGCTGCAACTCCTGCGGCTGCGGGCGCTACCGCGGTTGCTGCTGCGCAGGAAGTAATTTTGGTGCGCGGTGCGCGCGTTCATAACTTGAAGAACATTACCGTGTCGATTCCGCACAATGCCATTACGGTGGTGAGCGGAGTAAGCGGATCGGGCAAGTCGTCACTGGCTTTCGATACGGTTTACGCGGAAGGGCAGCGGCGCTATGTGGAATCGTTGTCGGCGTACGCGCGGCAGTTCCTGGAGCGCATGGAAAAGCCGGACGTGGATGAGATTTCGGGGATTGCGCCTGCGGTGGCGATACGGCAGAAAAATTCCACTCGGAATCCGCGGTCGACGGTGGCTACCGCGACGGAGATTTACGATTACCTGCGGCTACTGTTTGCGCGGTGCGGGCAGACCTTCTGCGTCAAGTGCGGCGCGGAAGTGAAGCGGGACAATCCCGATGAGATTGCGACGCGCGTTTTGAAACTGGCGCCGGGGCGGCGTTTTTATGTGCTGTACGAGTTCCGGCCGGGTGGGCCGGCGGTTGTTGCGCCTGCGGCGCCGGGTGATGGGCCAGCGCGGCGGGTATTGAAAAAGAAAATTGCGGTGCCGTCGGCGGAATTGTTGCGGCAGTCGCTGATCGATTTGCAGAAGCGCGGCTTCAACCGCTTGTATCAGGACGGGCAGCTGCATGAATTTTCTTCTCCCGAGACGCTGCTGGATATTAATTTTGCGAAGCCCGTGTACGTGGTGGTGGACCGGCTGGCGATCAATCCGGAATCGCGTTCGCGGTTGGTAGATTCGATTGAGATTTGTTATCGCGAGGGCCACGGCGAGGCGATTCTGGAATTTGTGGCGGACGCCGCGGGGCCGGCGGAGCGGTTGCGATTCAACGAGCGATTCGAATGCAAGAACGACGGGACGCTGTACCAGGAGCCGGAGCCGCGACTTTTTTCGTTCAACAATCCTTACGGGGCGTGCCCGCGGTGCCAGGGATTTGGCAACACGATTGATTTTGATTTGAACCTGGTGGTACCAGACTCGAGCAAATCACTGGATGACGGCGCGATTGTGCCGTGGACCAAGCCGCGTTACCGCACGCTGTTGCAGGATGCGAAAAAATGGGCGCGCGGGCGGGGTATTCCGACCAACGTGGCGTGGCGGCACCTGACGGAAGAGCAGCGGAAACTGATTCTGGAAGGCGACGCGGCGAACGGGTACGAGGGCATCGTTGGCTTCTTCAAATACCTGGAGCGCAAGAAATATAAGTTGCACGTACGGGTTTTTCTGAGCCGCTTCCGCGGGTACGCGACGTGTTCGGAGTGCGCAGGGACGCGGCTGCGTCCCGAAGCGCGCGCGGTGCGGGTGGCGGGCCGGTCGATCACGGAAGTTTGCAAGCTGACGGTGAAAGAGGCGCGGACGTTTTTCTCCACCATACAATTGACGCAGGCGCAAAACACGGTGGCGGATAAAATTTTGCACGAGGTGCGCTCGCGATTACAGTTTCTGGATGAAGTGGGACTGGAGTACCTGAGTCTGGACCGGCTGACTTCGACTTTATCAGGGGGCGAATCGCAGAGAATACAACTGGCGACGTCGCTGGGGTCGCACCTGGTGGGCGCGTTGTACGTGCTGGATGAGCCGTCGATCGGATTGCATCCTCGCGACACGCAACGGTTGATCGATATTTTGAAATCGCTGCGCGATTTAGGAAACACGGTGCTGGTGGTGGAGCACGATCCGGACACGATTCGCGCGGCGGATTACGTGATCGACCTGGGTCCGGGCGCGGGAGAACTGGGCGGGAAGCTGCTGTTTGCCGGTTCGTACGCGGAGATGCTCGAGGAACCGAAGTCGATTACCGGGCGATATTTGACGGGGGATCTGCGGATTGCGGTGCCCAACAACCGGCACAAGCTGAACGGGAAGTTTTTGAAAGTGTTCGGCGCGCACCTGCACAATTTGCAGGATGTGGATTTGATGCTGCCGCTGGGGACGCTGACGGCAGTGACCGGCGTGAGCGGGTCGGGAAAGTCAACGCTGGTACACGACGTTTTGTACAAGGCGCTGGCGGCGAAACGGAACGGGTCAAGCATCAAGGAGTTTTGCGCGCGGATCGAGGGAGATGCGCAAATTCGCGAAGTGGTGATTGTGGACCAGTCGCCGATTGGGCGGACGCCGCGTTCGAATCCGGCGACGTACCTAAAGGCATTTGATGCGATACGGGAAGTTTTCGCGGACACGCCGGATGCGAAGAGGCGCGGTTACACAGCGGGGCATTTTTCGTTTAACGTGCCGGGCGGCCGATGCGAGACGTGCCAGGGCGACGGAACAGTTACGGTGGAGATGCAATTTCTCGCGGACGTGGAACTGATCTGCGAGGAGTGCCGCGGGACACGGTTCAAGAGCGGCGTGCTGGAAGTGTTGTATCACGGGAAGAGTATTCATGATGTGTTGCAACTGACGGTTCGCGAGGCGCTGGTATTTTTTCTGAATGTGCCGAAGGTAATTTCGAAGCTGCGGGTGCTGAATGAAATCGGGCTGGGATATTTGCGGCTGGGACAATCGGCGACGACGCTTTCGGGAGGGGAAGCGCAGCGGCTGAAGCTGGCATCGCATCTTTCGCGCACGGAAAATCAGGGCATCCTTTATATTCTGGACGAGCCGACGACCGGTTTGCACTTCGACGACATTGCGAAATTGCTGGCGGCGTTTCGGAAATTGATTGAGTCGGGCGCGTCGCTGCTGGTGATCGAGCACAACCTGGATGTGGTCAAGTCGGCGGATTGGCTGATCGATCTGGGGCCAGAGGGTGGGGACCAGGGCGGGAGAATTATCGCGACGGGGACGCCGGAGCAGGTGGCGCGGAACGCGCAATCGCATACGGGGAGATACCTGGGGCGGGTGTTGAATGAGAATGGGCAGGCAAAACGCGTGCCGAACGGGGCATCCAAGGTGGCGGGCGCGGTGGAGGCGGGTAAGGTGGCGGCGATCGAGTGATGACGAGAGTCGGTGACGGTTTGCGTATCGCGGTGTCGAGCGCAAAGTCCCCATGTGCAAAGGCAGCACATGGGGCACCCGAGAACGTGCTGTGGGCGTTGTTGATTGCATTGCTGGCAGGCGCGCCATTGGTTGCGCAGACTGCCGAGAGTAAAAATCCGATCTCAAAAAATCAGAATAGTGCGGCGGGCGTGCGGCGGCAGAAGCTGGCGAATCCGTTGAATGAGCTGCTGGATGAAGCGCAGCGGGATATGGACAAGAAGGATTTTGCGGCGGCAGTGGATCCGCTGCAGAAATTTATCGCCGCGCAGCCGGACGCGGCTTACGGACATTTTCAGCTTGCGTATGCGTATACGGCGCTGCAAAAAACTTCCGAAGCGCGCACGGAATACGAGAGGGCGCTGGCGATCGACCCGAAAATGGCGGAGGCGCATTTAAATCTGGGCGTGTTGTTGATCGAAAGCGATCCGGCGGCTTCGGTGACGAATTTACGCAAAGCGGTAGAGCTGCTTCCGGCGCAGAGCCATCCGCGATATTTGCTGGGAGTGGCGGAGGAGCGGGCGGGCAATTTTTCGGGTGCGGCGGAATCTTTTGAAGGGGCTTACCGGCTCGATCCGAAAAATTCCGAGCCGATTGTGCATCTGGCGAATTTGTATCTGCGGTTGAAACGCTACGCGGACGCGGAAGCGCAATTCCGGAACGTGCTGGGAACGCAGCCAAAGGATGGACCCGCGATGCTGGGGCTAGCGGAATGCCTGGATGCGGAGAAGAACGCGGGCGCGGCGGACGCCTATCGCGCATACCTGGCGGTGCGGCCGGCAGATTCCGGGGCGCGGGCGCGGCTGGCGCATTTGCTGGTGGAGCAAAAACAATATGACGTGGCGCTGGCGGAACTGGATCGCGCGGAGGGCGACGGCGCAGCGCCGAACCTGGAATCGCTGCGGCTGCGAGCGGAGATGCTGGTGGCGCAGAAAAAATGGGACGAGGC
>JBBSFG010000314.1:0-4181 GCA_038238965.1 Candidatus Acidiferrales bacterium
AGAAGCAGAAGTGCGGGTAGATCAGGGGCGCGACAGCGCGCGGTTAACAGCAGGGTAATTCGCAGAACTGGAACGGCGAGGAGCAACCTTGGCGGCGAAAATTACGCGGCAGCCGAAGAAAATTGCCTTGATAGGCGCGCCTTCGAGCGCTGCGGCGTTTTTAGGCGGCAGCGAGAAAGCGCCGGCGGCGTTGCGCGCGGCCGGGCTGGTGGAGCGATTGAAGGCGGCCGGGTACGAGGTCGTTGACCATGGCGATTGCGCGGCGCGGCACTTTGCGGAAGACGACGAAAACCGGCGCGCGCGCAACCTGAGGGAAATAGTAGCGGGATTGAACGATTTGAAGTTGCGCGCGGAAGTGGCGGTGAAGAGCGGCGCGCTGGTGCTGGTATTGGGCGGAGATTGCGCGCAGGTGATCGGATTGTTGACGGGCGCGCGGAGATACTACAAGCGCATCAGTTTGTTGTGGCTGGATCGCGATGCGGATCTGAATACGCCGGCGACCACGCCTTCTGGACGCATCGACGGCATGGTGGTGGCCCACGTGATCGGCAAAGGCGCGCCGGAGCTGGTGCGTTTCTGGGGCGAGCCGCCGCTGGTGCGCGAGCCGGACGTGATGTTGTTCGGGCTCGAGCGGGTGGATGCGCCGGAGCAGGATTTCCTGAAGAAGTCGCCGATGCGGCGAATGTCGGCGGCAGATGTGCAGGCCAAGGGCGCAGCGGCGGCTGCGCGAGCCACTTTGACGCAGATGCACGCGGACGCGCGGCAAGTGGTGCTGCATTTCGACACCGACGTGATCGCGCAGGAAGACTTTCCGGGAGTGAACGTTCCGGGCAGCGGGGGATTGAGCTTTGACGATGTGCGCTGGGCGCTGATCGAGTTTGTGAAAAATCCCAATTTGCTGGGACTGGATGTGGCGCAGTACAACCCGGACAAAGATGCGGACGGATCGGGAGCGAAGAAACTAGTGGATTTGCTGGTGGAAGCACTGACCGCGAGAATGGAAGCGCTTGGCGAGGCTGAAGGTGGCGCGGCGCCCGCGGCGGTGGAGACGGCTGCGGCTGCGGAAACGGCGGCGGTGGAAACGCCAGTGCACCAGGCTCCGGTGAATGAAGTGCCGTCCAGCGAGGCGCCATCGAGTGAAGCGCCAACCGATGAAGCGCCTGCGAGTGAAATACCTTCGAATGAAGAACCGATCAATGAAGAGCCGGCGAACGAGGGCTCAGCGGGCGAGACTTCTTCCAGCGAACCTGCGAACGAGATTTCGGCGAACGGAACCGGCGCGTAAACACCCGAACGGTTAAACGGCACACGGCGTCGTCGATTTCCTCACGACGCAGTTAGAAATCCAAGTAAATCCGGAAGATTAAAAACTGTGGCGGCTATTCGCGCGCAGCGTCGCGTTTGCGAATGTGGCGCGCGAGTCCCAGGAAAGAAAGGGACAGGCCGGCGGTGAAGGCGTGCTGCTCGGCTTCGGCGAGGGAGAGGAACTTGCCCATTTCCGCGCGAGTTTGTGAGAGGAAGGATTCGAGTGCGGCCGCGTCGTCGGGTTGAGAGACGATACTTTTTTCGGTGATGTCCGCCCAGAGGTGCAGGCGCTCGCGGAAGAGGGCGATGTGTTCGGCAGGATTTTCGGAGTGACCGAAGTGGGTGAGAAAAAGCCTGGCAGGTCGCCGCTGCAGGATGGCGGCGAAGGATTCGTTCCAGATGGCGAGGTCGATGTCGGGCGGAGGAGCGGCGGGCATGATGTACGGGCCGTTGGCGATGCGGATGCCGGCGGTGTCGCCCACGTAGGCCACGCCTTCCTGCGGATCGAAATATGTGACGTGGTGAGAGGCGTGGCCGGGAGTGTAGAGCACCTCGAGATTTCGCGTACCGAGGGGGACGGTTTCGCCGCCTTCGAGGACGTGGATATTTTGTTCCGGGACGGGGAGCGTGTCGCCGAAGAGCTTGGGCAACTCATCGCCCCACAGGCGGCCGGCGCTAGCGAGCAACAGGGACGGATCGGCCATGTGGAACGCGCCCTTCCGGTGGACGTACACGCGCAGGCGCGGATTTTCGCGAATGAGGGAGCCGGTGACTCCGGCGTGATCGAGATGAATGTGGGTCAGAAAGATGGCTTCAAGGTCGGCAATGGTGATGCCGCGGGCGAGCAGTTCGGCGCGCAACGTTTGGAGCGTCGAGGCCGGACCGGGATCGATGATGGCGTAACGGCCGCCGGATTCGAGGAGGGCGGCGGCGACGGAGCGGGGGCGGCCGGTCCAGTTGAGATCGAGCACGGTGGTGGAAGGCATGGAGCAAGAATAGTACGAGAGCGCGCCGGCGGGGGACAAACGGCATGATCGCGCACATCCGATGAACGGCATGGGGAGTATAGTTAGGCATGGAATTGCGGCGGATGATGGGCGCGGCGTTGGCGGTCCTGCTGCTGGTGAGCGTAGCGCGGCCGGCGATGTGCGGCGAATGCCGGGGCTCGACGGCGGCGAAAGCAGCCTGCGCAGGAGAACACCAGTCTGCGAGCGCGCATGAGCACCCGTCCGTGGCGATGAACGCGCCGTGCGGCAGTTGTGGAGAACGGCAGGGAAGTGCGACGAAAGCGCGCTCACATAATGTTGGCGATGCGGAACTCACGCCGCGGGATTGCGCGCGACCAGCCTGCAACGGGTTCGCGGAACAGAGCGCCGCTCTCGATAGCGCAAAATGGCCGGCAACGCAGCGAAGCGACCAGATAGATTCCGTGGCTGGCGCTGCGTGGAAGTTTTCCGGTCTGGCATCCGCAGGATTTTCGCCGGGACCTCTCGCAAGTCACAAAACAACCTCAGGTAATTCCGCGTTTCAGCCTCTCTCTGTGCGTCTGAAGATTTAAAAACAACTTTCCGATTCCACATCGAAATAAGAAATACGAACAGTGCGCTGAACTTTTCTGCGCCTGCTGGTTGTCGTTGTTGGTTACTTCACGCGTTCGCGTATTGCGCGCACATTTGAAACGCGAGAACTGAAAGGGAACATATGAAAGTGCTGCGAGGGTTGGCGAGTCTGGTCCTGATGACGCCGTTTTGCGCTTGGGCACAGGATGCCGCGAGAGAGTCCGATCGGGCGCAGGGTCAAAGCGCGAGTACTGCGCAGGAGCACGATATGGCCCAGATGGATATGTCCAGCGACAAGAAGGATCGCGACGGAATGATGATGCACATGCATCCTAAAAATTTTCTCGAAGAGATTGTGCATCACAGCGGTTCGGGCACCAGCGCGGAGCCGAACTCGACGCCCACGCCGATGCTGATGGCCGTGAAGGGGCCGTGGACGTTCATGTTCCACGCCAACGTTTTTGTCGGCGATGTACAGCAGTCGGGCGCGCGCGGGGCGGACCGAGTTTTTTCCACCAACTGGTTCATGGGCATGGCGCAGCGCAAAGTCGGGCCGGGTGTGTTCACCGCGCGGGCAATGTTGAGTCTTGAGCCTGCCACGGTGACGGGGCGGAGGTATCCACTGCTGTTCCAGCAGGGCGAAACCGCTTTTGGATTGCCCGTCGTCGACGGGCAGCACCCGCACGATTTCATCATGGAACTGGCGGCGCTGTACGACGTGAAACTGGGAAGCAAGAGTTTGCTGTCGTTGTATTTTGCACCCATGGGCGATCCGGCGATCGGACCGACTGCTTACCCGCACCGGGCCTCGGCAATTGAAAATCCGGTAGGCACGCTGGGGCATCATCAGGAGGATTCGACGCATATCGTGAGCGACGTGGTGACCGTGGGAATCACGCACCGCATCGTGCGGCTTGAAGTCTCCGGGTTTCACGGCCGCGAGCCGGACGAGTTTCGCTGGAACATCGATAGCGGGAAGCTGGATTCGTGGTCGACGCGCTTAACGGTGCAACCGGGGAGAAACTGGAGCGGGCAATATTCGTATGCGCGGATCAAGAGTCCGGAAGCTTTGTTTGCCGGCGAGGACCAGGAACGCATGACCGCTTCGATGATGTACAACACGCCGCTGGACCTCGGGAAATTGGGCAGCGGAAACTGGGCAAGCACGGCGCTGTGGGGCCGCACGCGATCGCTGCAGGATAATTCCAAGTTCAACAGCTACCTGCTGGAGTCGACGCTGCGCTTTTTCACCCGCAATTACGCGTGGACCAGGATGGAAAATGCCGATCGTTCCAATGAATTGATTCTCGGCGAACA
>JBBSFG010000315.1:0-4140 GCA_038238965.1 Candidatus Acidiferrales bacterium
CTCTCGCCCGTGACCCTCTAGATTCGTGAACAGCACCGAACTGCCGCTCCACTTGTGCCACGCCCGCAACAACGCCGCCAGCAATACGTCATTGATCTGCGTGTTGTAAGCAGCCGGAACGTTCTGCAGCAACGCCTTGGTCTCATCCGCCGTCAGCGAAACCTTCAACGTCGTTACCGCGCGTTCCGTGTTGTCCTCCCCCGCCCCGGCAATCTCGAGCGGTTTCAATGCCTCCGACACCCGCGCCGGCTCGGTGACCGCCTTCCAGTAAGGCACTTCACCACGCAAAGCTTCAGACGCAGCGTATTGATTCAATCGCTCTGCCCAGGCTTTATACGAAGTCGTCTTGGCCTGCAGCTCCACTTTTCGTCCGGCTTTCAGTTGCAGATAAGCCGATTCCAAATCTTCCAGCAGCGGCCTCCAGGAAATGCCGTCCACGGCCAAGTGATGCCCCGCGACGAGCAGCTTGCCTGCTTTGCCCTTGCCACAATCAAAATAAACCGCTCGCCATAGCGGACCGTTCTGCAAATTAAGGCTCGCTTGCCCTTTCGTCGCGGCCATTTCCAACAGAGCGGCACGCTCCGTCTCGCTGGTACCCGACAAATCCGTCCACGTTAACGGCGCGCTCTCGTCCGTTTCTGAATACGATTGGCTCCAACCGTTCGCTGACTCTACAAATCGCAGCCGCAGCGCATCATGCTGCTTGCTCACTGCCGCCAACGCGCCTTCCAGCAGCGCACGCTCCATCCCTTCGGAAACGTTGAACAAAAACGCCTGGTTGTAATACTGCGGCTCGCTCATGCGCTGTTCGAAAAACCATTTCTGAATCGGCGTTAGCGGTAAACTCCCGCTCACAATTTCTTGTGTGGGCAACGTTTCAACCGCGTCCCACAGCGTTTCGGCCGCCACCGCCAGCTCCGCAACCGTCTGGTGCGCAAACAACAATGTCGGCGTCAGTTGCAGTCCCTCGCGCCGCGCCGCCGAAATAATCTGAATGCTGAGAATGGAATCTCCGCCCAATTCGAAAAAGTTGTCGTGCACTCCCACGCGTTCCACGCGCAACGCCTTTGACCAGATGGCCGTCAGCTTTTCCTCCGCTGGCGTTCGCGGCGCTACGTAGCGTCCCGCCAGCTGCGGCCGCTGCTGCTCTGGAACCGGCAAAGCCTTGCGATCCACTTTTCCATTGTTGGTCAGCGGCAATTTGTCCAGAAACACGAACGCCGCCGGCACCATGTAGTCCGGCAGCTGCTTCTTCAGATGTTCGCGGAGCCCGCTGACCTCTGGCGCTGGGGAAGCGGTCACCAGATATCCCACCAGGCGTTTGTTCCCGGGCTCGTCTTCACGCGCGATTACGACGACCTGCCGGATCGCCGGATGCTGGCTCAAAACGGATTCAATCTCCCCCAGTTCGATGCGGAAGCCGCGAATTTTTACCTGATCGTCGATGCGCCCAAGGTACTCAATGTCTCGCCCCGGCAAAAACCGGGCCAGGTCCCCGGTCTTGTACAGGCGCGATTCCTGCTTTCCAGTCAGATGGTCGGTAATAAATCGCTGCTCGGTCAGTTCCGGCCGGCGCAGATAACCTCGCGCAAGCCCCGCACCGCCTACATACATTTCACCCGGCACACCCACTGGAACGACCTGACGATGTGCGTCCAGAACATAAATCTTGAGATCAGGTATCGGCTTGCCGATCACGCTGCCGGAATTAAGATCATCCTTGCACAACGGACGATACGTCACGTGCACTGTCGTTTCCGTTATGCCGTACATATTCACCAGCGACGGTTGCCGGTCGCCGTGGCGATCAAACCACGGACGCAAACTCTGCATATCCAGCGCTTCTCCGCCAAAAATCACGTAGCGCAGAGCCAGCTTCTTCTGTCCCGCCGATTCTTCCACTTGCATCAACTGCCGGAATGCCGACGGCGTCTGGTTCAATACCGTCACTTGTTCGGCAGCCAACAACTCGTAAAACGCTTCCGGCGACCGGCTCACCAGGAACGGAACTACCACCAGGCGCCCGCCATACAGCAGCGCACCCCAGTTTTCCCACACTGAAAAATCGAATGCCGAAGAGTGGAACATCGTCCACACATCGGATTTGTTGAATCCGTACCACTGCTCTGTCGCACGCATCAATCGCGAAACGTTTCGATGCGTGACCATGCAACCTTTTGGTTTGCCCGTCGATCCCGAAGTGTAAATCACATACGCCATATGCTCCGGCGTCACCGTGGTCACCGGATTCGTTTCCGGCTGGGCAGCAAGCGTCGCATCTTCGCCGTCCAGACAAATCGTTTGACCATTGTGTTTCGGCAAAGCCGCGACGAGTTTCTTTTCTGTTAGCAGCACCGGAGCGTTCGCGTCTTCCAACATGAACGCCAATCGATCCGCTGGATAACTAAGGTCGATCGGCAAATATGCACCGCCGGCCTTCAGCACGCCGAGTATCGCAATGACCAGATTCAAGGACCGGTCAACGCAAATACCCACCAGCACATCCGGTCCCACGCCGCAGCCGATCAATTGATGCGCCACCCGGTTGGCACGGCGATTCAACTCTGCATAAGTCAAAGTCTGCGATTCGAATGTAAGCGCGGGCGCTTCGGGCGTCTGCTCCACATTGCGCTGAAACCATTCATGCAGGCATGTCACGTTTTCGAAAGATGTCTCCGCCGGATTCATGTACGTCAGCATCTGCTGCACTTCCGCGTCGTTCATCATCGACAGTGACGCCACCGCGGTATCGGGCGATAAGCTGCCTTGCTCCAGCAGTCGCACGAAATGCTTCAGCAAACGCTCCGCGGTTTGCTTCTCAAACAGACTGCCATTGAATTCCAGGGCCAGGGCATAACCATCCGCGACGGGCGTAATTTCCAGCACCAGGTCGAATTTTGCGCCGCTGTTGTGTACGGCAACCGACGTGACCTTCAATCCGGCGGCGGCGAAGTCCGTGTTTGCGGTGTTTTGTAAAACCAGCATCACCTGGAAAAGTGGTGCGTGGCTCAGGTTGCGCGCCAGCCCGAGTTCGTTCACCAACAGTTCGAAGGGCAATTCCTGATGCGCCAGCGCTTCCAATACCTTGGCGCGGACCGCCTGCAAATGACTACGAAAAGGCAATTCCTCATCCACCTGCGTTCGAATCGCCAAAGTATTGATGAAACATCCCACTAGATCATCCAGCGAAGAATGGCTGCGGCCCGCAACCGGGGCGCCCACCAGGATGTCTCGTTGCTGGCTGTAGCGGTACAGCAACGTTTGAAACGCGGCCAGCAGCACCATAAACGGTGTGCATCCTTCGCGCTGCGCCAGCGACTCTACCGTCTGACGCCCCGACGTTGAGATCTGCGCGTACACCGAACTTCCGGTGTACGTCATCGCCGACGGTCGGACCTTGTCGGTCGGCAATTCCAACAACGCGGGAGCGCCGCGTAGTTCCTCTTTCCAGTACTTCAAATCTGACTGGAAATCTCCGGAAGACAATCGCGCCTGCTGCCACGACGAATAATCCGTATAGGTAGTCGTCAGCGGCATCCAGGAAGGCTGGCTTCCCTCCAGAATTGCAGCGTAGGCGTCACTCAGATCTCTCCACAAAATCCCGCTGGACCACCCGTCGGAAACGATGTGGTGAACGTTCACCACCACGATGTGATCGTCGGGTCCCAGCGTGATTGCCAGGCAACGCAGCAATGGTCCCTGCGAAAGATCAAATGGCTGGCGCGCTTCTTCGTTTGCCAGCGCCAGGGCTTTGTCTTCCGAAGCGGCCCACACACGCCTGACCGTGATCTTGAGTTCCGGCGCAACCTGAATGTTCGGCTCTCCATCATTCGAGGCAAACGAGGACCTTAGTGTCTCGTGCCGCAACGCCACAAGTTCAAGCGCCGCCTCTAGAGTTTCGAAATTAAGCGGTCCACGAATTCGCCGCGCCAGTGGAATGTTGTAAGCTGCGCGATTGGGAATGAATTGATCGAGAAACCAGATACGCTGTTGCGCGGGTGAAAGCGAAAGTTTCGTGGCTTTAGGGAGAACCTCGACGCTCTTGCCAACCGGCGCTTCGCTGATTTGTTGGTTAAGTCCGGCGATATCCGGATTCGTCAGCAGCACGGTCAGCGGAATGCTCACCCCGAACTCCCCGGC
>JBBSFG010000316.1:0-4056 GCA_038238965.1 Candidatus Acidiferrales bacterium
GCGTCTTCAATTTCCTTCGCGGTGAAGACCGTCGCCACGTCCGTCTTCTCGGTTTTCAGTTGGGGTATTTCGGACGTCACTTCGATCTGCTCGGTGACGGCGCCCACCACCAACGCCGCGTCCACGTTGACAACCGTGTCTGCAGCCACTGGGAATGGAGAGGTCTGATATGCCTTGAAACCCGCGCCTTCCACCTTCACGCGGTAGGTATCCGGTATCAAGTGGGTGACGTTATAGTTGCCGCTTTCATTGGTAACGGCTTCTTCCGACGTGCCCTTGGTGACCGATGTGACGGTGACTTTCGCTCCAGCTACACCGCCGCCTTGCGAGTCAGTGACCGTTCCACTGACGCTGCCGTACACCGCTTGACCGGAAGCCGTATACGTGCACAAATTCAACGAGAAGCAAAAAACAATCAGAGCCACCCAGACCGATCGCTTTGCCATTCCACCCCTCCTGAAAAACGTATCGAAAAATCTTGCCAGAACGTGCGCCCGCAAACACACACCACTAACGTCCTCGACTAAGTTTTTAATGGGTTCGTGAACTACTGTGTGGACCGCGAACAGCAGGGTCGGCTAAATCGACCCTGCAAGGACCCCTCGACGTACACATCGTTTCCGAAGCCATCGATCCCGGGATTAGCCGGATACCCATCCGCAAGTCCTTCAAAATACAGTAGCGGAAAAGTGATCGAGCAATTAAGTAGCTATCTCTTATCAATTTTCTTGATACTGGAACAAGTCTCACACCGTAAGACACGGTTACATCTGGTAAAACCAGTCCTTGTCACACCTTGCGTCCTCTGATACGCTCCTGTTACAAAGCTGTAACCGGAGTTAAGCTGCCCGACCGTTCCCAATCTGAAGCTCAAATCGACAAGCTGGCGACCAGCTCTGTCCTGCACGGTTCAGAATCCCTGTGTAAGCTTCTCCGCTATGTCGGCAAGCACGCCTTAGATCACCCAGGCGCTCCCCTCAAGGAATATCAAATCGCCACTGAAGTTTTCGGCCGTCAGGACAATTTTGATCCTCAGGTTGACTCCATGGTTCGCGTCCAGGCCGGCCGTCTACGCGCCAAATTGGCGGAATATTACGCCAGCGATGCGGCTGCCGACGACCCGGTCTTGGTTGAGCTTCCCAAGGGCACCTATGTGCTCTCGTTTCACCCCCGCGGCTTAGGCAAAAATCTCGGCACGAACCACGACGGTCAGCCACACAACGAAAGCCATCCCCAGACGCAACAGATCCCTCGCAGGTGGGCTATCGCTGTAGGCGTGCTGGCTGTTTTGCTTGCCGCTTCCCTCACAGTCATGGCCGCGCTTCTCTTTCCACGCAAGGCTGGTGAAACCACCGCCACCAAGGACCTCCCGGGCGTTCCCGCCGCCTTCCCTACCTTCTGGCGCGGTTTTCTCACCGGTCCCGAACAACCGTGGGTCATTTTTAGCAACGCCAGGTTCGCTGGCCGCCCCGACACCGGTATGCGTTACTTCGTCGCGCCGCGGGACAACGCCTCCCCAATTCTCGATCACTACACCGGCGTCGGTGAAGTATTGGCCGTCCACGAGCTCGACAAGGTATTCGCCTTGCTCCATCAGGAAATCCGCGTCAAGCGCGGAAGTCTTTTCTCCCTCGACGACGCCAAAAATAACGACCTGATTTTTATCGGCTCTCCCTCCGAAAACCTCACCCTCCTGGATATTCCCGGCACGCGCGAGTTTCTCTTCAGGCAGATTCCCACCGGTATCCGTCATGGAAACACCGAAATTATCAACGCCCATCCGCGCGCAGGCGAACCAAAGGAATTTATGGCTTCGCCCAACACCGAAGTTCTTACTGAAGATTATTCCGTGATTGCGCTCGTGCGCGGCTTGAACGAGGCGCGCTCCGAGCTCATCCTCGCCGGCACCACCACCATCGGCACGCAAGCCGCCGTCGAATACGTCTCCCGCCAACAATCTCTCGAGGAATTATTGCTGCGTTTATCGGTATCGAACTCCGGCGAGCTAAAACCCTTTGAAGCCGTCCTTCACGTAAAAATAGTGCGCGGCGTCCCCGTCGCCACAGAATTAATTGCCCTGCGCAAAGGCGATTAGCGCGTTACCGTCACGGTTTGCATCCTATTCCTATTCCTCCGGCTTGGGTCTCGCTTCCAGCTCGGTCGCCTTCTTGAATTCTTTCTCGGATTCTTCTCGGTCGCCCTTCCGCTGCAGCGCCATCCCCAATAGATGATGCGCCGGCGCAAAACCCGGCGTGGCCGCGATGGCCGCACGAAATTGCGAAATCGCGGCGGCCAGATCCCCCGCGTTCAACAACCGCTTGCCTGAGTTTGTGGCGAACACCGCGGCCTGCATGTCCGTAGTTTGTTTAGCCAGCACCACGCCCGCGCGGCTTTCTTGCGTCGCGCCTTGCGTGTCACCCAGTTGCCGCAGCACACCCGCCAGCGTAGTGTGAGCTCCCGCCCATTCCGGTTGCAGCCGGATCGCCTCGCGCAGCGCCCCCGCCGCATCCTGCCACTTTTCCTGCTGCTTCAGCACCGTACCCAGCGTGTAGTATGCCTCGGCGTAATCGGGCTTCGCGCGAATCGCCCCGCGCAACGCCGTTTCGGACTCCGCCAGCTCGCCCTGCTGCCACAGCGTCACTCCCAGCGTGTAAAACGCATCCGCCTGCCCGGGATCCAACTCCGCTGCTTTGCGGAGCTCCGCGATCCCCTCCGGCAATTTATCCTTCAGCTTCAACGCCAATCCCAGGTCATAGTGCAGCGTCGCATCGTTCGGTGCGTCCCGCAGCGCGGACTGAAATTCCGCAATGGCCGCATCGAAATCCGTTTTTTGCAGATACGCCGCTCCCAGATTGGCGCGATACCCGGTGTCCGCCGGGCGCAGTCCCAGCGCCGCTTTAAATTCCATCATCGCCGCGACCGCGTCGCCGCTCTGCAACAGCGCCAGCCCTAGATTGTTGTGTGCCTCTGGATTGTTCGGCTGTAGCCGCACCGCCTGCCGCAACGGTTCCACTGCATCCGCGGAATTTCCCGCATGCTGCAGCAGCAGCCCCAATTCACTTTGCGCTTCGGCGAAGTCCGGATGCAGCGCTATCGCCGCCCGCAGCTCTGGCGCCGCCTCCTCCGCCTTTCCACCCTGCAAAAGCGCTTTCCCCAGGTAATAGTGCGCTTGCGAATTTTGCGGCTCCAGCTCCGTGGCCTTGCCAAGCTCCGCAATCGCCCCCTCCGTCGATTTTTCCTGCAGCTTCACCACTCCCAGATGAAAATGTGCCAAAAAAAATTCCTGCGCCAGTCGGACTGCCTCCTCGAATTCCGCCGCGGCGCCAGCGGAATCCTTCTCTTGCGCAAGTAACGAGCCAATTTCGTCGTGAAGGTCGGCCCGTCCGGGCTCCAGTTGCGACGCCGCCCGCAGCTCCGCAATCGCCGCTTTGTTGTCCCCTGCAAATGCTAGCGCGCGTCCCAGCGTCCGGTGCGCCTCCGAATCCTCCGCAGCGAAGTGCACTGCCTCACGCCCTTCGCGCACCGCGCCTTCTCGATCGCCCTTCTGCACCAGCGCGTTGGATAAATTGATGTGCGCCTGCGTAAATCCAGCCTCGGCGCGCAAAGCACTGTGAAATTGCTCGATGGCGCGATCAACTTGTCCCTGCGCCAGCAAAACCCAGCCCAAAGAGTTGTGGCCTTCCGGACTCTCCGGCGCCAGCCGTACCACCTTTTCGAATGCCGCTTGCGCCCCGGCAAGATCGCGGCGTTGAATCGCGCCCATTCCCTGCGCGTAGATCGCCTTTGCCTGCGCCCCCGAATCTGCTTTACCGGGCGTGCCCCCTTGCGCCCAGCCACACTGGGCTACCACCATCACCACTGCCAACGCGAAAATAGGAAACCCCGGCATTTCAGCCCGTCGCCAAAAATCCCTGCGTAAAGAGAACCATCTCATGCAAAAAACTGCCCCCAGCCGTAAGACCCAGCCGTCAGAAATGTTAACACGCGTATCAGCCGGCGGTGTCCCAGCACCCGCTCCTTGTCGCGCGGCACCCGCAATTTCAGCTATCGTTATCC
>JBBSFG010000317.1:0-4052 GCA_038238965.1 Candidatus Acidiferrales bacterium
CGATTACGTCATCCAGGCCGCCACGCTCGACGATGCCGTCGCCCCTTACGAACTCGTCAAAACCATGCGCGCCTCCATCCTCACCCTCGGCCCGCTCATCGCCCGGGTCGGCGTCGCGCGCGTTTCGCTTCCCGGCGGTTGCGCCATCGGCGCCCGCCCCATCGACTTGCATCTCGCCGCCCTCGAAAAAATGGGCGCGGTCATCACCACCTCGCACGGCTACATCGAAGCCAAAGTTCCCAACCACGGCCGCCTCAAAGGCGCCAACATCGTGTTCGACAAAATCACCGTCACCGGTACCGAAAATATTGTGATGGCCGCCGTCCTTGCCGATGGCGAAACCATCCTCAACAACGCCGCGCGGGAACCCGAAGTCACCGATCTAATCGAAATGCTCCGCAAAATGGGTGCGCACATCGAAGGCGACTGCACTTCTACCCTGCGTATTCAGGGCGTCGAACAATTGCACGGTACGGAACACACCGTGATTCCCGACCGCATCGAAGCCGGCACGTTTCTCGTTGCTGGCGCCATCACCGGCGGCGATTTAACAGTCACTAATTGCGCGCCCGATCATCTCTCTTCCATCATCGCAAAATTGCAACAGGCCGGCGTGCCCGTCGAAGCTACCGGCACATCCACCTTGCGCGTCCGCGGAGCCAAAAAACTCCTCGCCTCCGATGTCACCACCGAGGAGTATCCCGGCTTCGCCACCGACATGCAGGCCCAATACATGGCCCTCGCTACGCAAGCTGAAGGCGCCTCCGTCATCACCGAAACAATTTTTGAAAATCGCTATCTACATGCCAGCGAAATGTTGCGCATGGGCGCGAACATTTCCATCGACGGCCGCCGCGCCGTCGTCCGCGGACCGTCGCCGCTCACCGGAACCACCGTCATCGCCAGCGACTTGCGCGCCAGCGCCTCTCTCGTCCTCGCCGGCCTCGTCGCCAATGGCGAAACCATCATCGACCGCGTCTACCACATCGACCGCGGCTACGAGCACATTGTAGAAAAGCTCAGCGCCGTCGGCGCCCACATCCAACGCCTCCACGCCAAAGAATAAGCAATCTCTCCGGCAGGAATTCAGCGACGTGTCACCAGCCTCAGAAATAACTGAGCCACGCGTCACTGCGGCGCTGTTTCACCTCGGCAAACCAGCTACACAACGGATAGAGCAACGCTACAACCACAATCCATACCAGATACACCACGGGCAAGGGATACCCCCACCCTGGTGGCCGCGTAAACGGAAATTGGTCGAGATTGTTTGACTCAAACATCCAGTTGGCCTGCCCATAACGCGCATAACACATCACCACCGCGATCAAGTGGATCAGCGGAACGTGCAGCAGGTAATAAAACATTGGAACTTTGCCGACAATCAGCGCCGGTCGCAACAACAGCGAAGTCTTGCCATCGACAGCCCGCAAAAAAATCATCGCCGGCCCAAGCGTCATCAGCAGAAATAGCAGCGACGGCGGATACTTGCTGGTATTCAAAAACGAAACCACCGTGTAGATTGCGGATTTCTGCGCGCTCCAGTGGAACGGATCGCCATAAACATTCATTCCGCGAAGCAGTATGAATGCCGCCACCATGCCGAAACCCAGCCGCAATAAAAACGCCCGCCGCCGTTCAGGTTGCCACTGATAAATTTGCCCCAGGCCGTAGCCCGCCGCCGTAACGCCAATCCAGGGAATCAGGGGATATAAGGCAAATACCAGGTGCTGCGGATTTTGCATAATCACGTTGGGAGTATGGAGTATGGACCACAGCGGATTCGCCGATTGCACGCCATCCAGCAGATTGTGCCCGGCGATCAGCACCACGCCGAATGCGGTTGCCCACGCGGCCGGCAGGTAAACCAGCGCTGAGAGAACAATCATCGACCAGCCCAACGCCCACAAGACAATCAGTAGCGTCAGGTGGTAATCGAAATTGAATTGCCAGCCCAGGCAACGCACCACCACAAGTTCCAAAAAGATCAGCCACAGCCCCCGGGTAAACAGGAACCACGATAATTGCTGTGGCGATCGCTTTCGCAGCGATAGATATGCACCCGTCCCGGTAAGCAGAAAGAAAACCGGTGCGCAAAAGTGCGTGATCCATCGTGTAAAAAACAGCACAACACTTGTCTGCGACAGATCGGTGGGACTGAAGCCAGGATTCGAAAAATATTCCCGCACGTGATCCAGCGCCATGATGATCATGATGGCGCCTCGAACGACGTCGACGGATTCGATGCGAACGCGTTTTACAGCAATAGTTTCGGCCATAACTTCCTTCGGCGGCAGTGTAGCAAAACTCGAGGCCTCTCTATTTCGACGCGCGCCAGGCTGAAAGTATTACGCTGTTTTCTCCCGGACCTGAGTTCCCCTCCCCCCTCCTAAAGCAAACTTCCGCGAACTTTGCTACAATGCGGCACGTTCGATTAGCGGCCGTCGCGCCCTCTCGCTATCTGCGCCGCTGTTTGCTCGGAGGATATTTCGATGTCCAATAGCGAATTGCTACCTCGGCTGGATGCCGCCATCGCGGCCAAGAACCTGCTCACTCATCCTTTCTATCAGGATTGGCAGACCGGCAAACTCTCCCGCAAGGCTCTCCAGCTATACGCTTCCCAATATTACCGCCACGTCGAAGCTTTCCCCGCGCACCTGCGCGTGCTAGCGGCTCGCACTGATGGCGGCCTGCGCCAAATTGTGGAAGAGAATCTTGCCGAGGAAGAAAGCCCGGACGGCTCGCACCCCAAGCTGTGGCGCGATTTCGCCGCCGCTCTCGGCGTTCCCGAAGACGACATTACCTGCTGCCCAGCGCTTCCGGGCACGCAGGCCGTGGTGCAAACCTACCGCGAAATCTGCGGAGACCGCTCCGTTGCCGAAGCCGTAGCCGCACTCTACGCCTACGAATCGCAAGTTCCCGAAATCGCCACCACCAAAATCGAAGGACTGAAGTCCTTCTACGGCATCAACACTCCGGAAGCCCTCGCCTATTTCACCGTGCACGAAGAAGCCGACAAGGCGCACCGCGCCGCCTGGCGCAACTGGCTCGAGCAGCACGCCGGCGACAACACCGACGAAATCATGGCCACCACCGGCCAGGCCCTCGACGCCCTCTGGGGCGCCCTCGACGCCGTCCATTGCCCCCAGGGCTGCACGCAGAACTAAAGCACGCTCAACAATTTCAAATTTGAATGGCCCGCCGCTGCCGCTTCTGCAAGGCGGGCCTTTTTTCTTCTTGTCGTTCGTTAGCAACCATCTCAGCCAAACAGCCCAGACCTGTCATCCCGGACCGGAGCGGCTCGACTTTCTCTTCCACCTTCGCTCCTGTGAAGGTGTCGGATTGCACAGCGGAGGGATCTCTCTTCGATTGATCGCGCAAGCCAAGTCGGGTTATGTCTTTTCGCCCGGATCACTCACGCCAAAGAAAAAAAGGCCGGCGAAAAATCGCCGGCCTTTTTTTGCTACTCGCTGCGTTGTGAGAAACTACTCCGAAATATTCGCATCCGCCTCAGTCGAATTGTCTTCGGTAGTCGAAGTACTCGTGGTCGTCGCTCCCGCTCCAGCAGCCTTCTGCTGCTTCTCGCGGGCTTCCTTGATCAACGCCTTGCGCGACAAACGCACCTTGTTGCCCTCGATCGACAGCACCTTGACCAGCACCTGGTCGCCTAGTTTCAATTCATCGCGCACGTCGCGAATCCGATGCTCCGAAATCTCGCTGATGTGCAGCAGGCCGTCGGTCCCCGGGAAGAGCTCCACGAACGCGCCAAACTCCGCGAGCCGCACAACTTTACCCAGATACGTCTTGCCGATTTCCGCACTGGCGGTGATGTCCCGCACCATCTGCAAAGCGGCATCGCCGCCCGCTCCGCTGGTCGAGAAGATATGCACCGTGCCGTCTTCCAGCACGTCGATCTTCACGCCCGTGGTTTCGATGATGGACTTGATTTTCTTTCCGCCCGGCCCGATCAGGTCGCGAATCTTGTCCTGTGGAATCTTCAGCTTGAACAAGCGCGGCGCAAATGTCGAAATCTGCGTGCGGCCCTCGCTCAG
>JBBSFG010000318.1:0-4051 GCA_038238965.1 Candidatus Acidiferrales bacterium
ACTTTATTGGCTCGTGCGCCAGGGCCAATTGGAAAAGGCGCGGGAGCTGCAGAAGTCGTTGCTGCGCGCGTCGAAAGTGATGGTTTCCGAGATGGGCATAGCCGGAGTGAAGTACGTGATGGACCAGCGGGGCTATCGCGGCGGAATCCCCAGGTCACCGTTGCCGGTGTTGAGCGGGGAGCAAAAATCGAAGCTGGGCGCGTTTGTGGCGGCTTTCGAGCAGCCCACTATGGCTTCGGCGTGATTTGCGCTAATTGTGCCGTTTGATGAGACGTTTTCGCGCGGGTATCATCTAACGGCCCATGGACTGTCGCACCCTCCCGTCCCACAAGCTCCCGCACCAGCCAAAGCTCTTCCTCGATTACGTCAATAATTTTTCACGGGTGCAGGGGTTTTACGCGCACGCGCCGAAGATGGCTTCTGTAACACGGCTGGCGCGCGAACTGGATTTCCCACGCGAGCGCCGCAGGGAAGTAGCCGCAATCCTGCGGGCGCAGAACATCTCCTTCGGTGCGGGGACAGCAGTGCTGGAAAATCTGGACCGCCTGGAAAAAGGCGCGGTGGCGATTGTCAGCGGGCAACAAGTCGGACTGTTCAGCGGGCCCGCGTATTCGTTTTATAAGGCGCTTACCGCGATTCAGCTTGCGGCGGAAGTGACGCGCTCCGGGATACAAGCCGTACCGGTGTTCTGGATGGCGACGGAAGATCACGATATCGATGAAGTGCGCCATGTGAGCTGGTTTCAGGACGGGGAATTGAAGCGCTTCGAGTTGGCCGCGCCGGGCTCGCCGGAGCACTCCGGACGCGCCGTCGGGAGAATATTCCTGGGCGCGCAGGTGGAGGAGCAAGCGCATCAAGCGGCGGACCTGCTTGCCAAGCAGGGGAGCGTATTGCTGGCACAACTCCTTCGTGAGTGTTACAGCCCAAAGGAAACGTATGGGAGCGCGTTCGCGAAATTATTTGCGCGATTGTTTTCACAGCAAGGCTTGATTCTTCTCGACCCGCTCGATCCCGCGCTGCACCGCATCGCCGCTCCGATTTATCGCCAGGCTGTTGACAACCGCGACTTGCTGAATGAAAAACTGCTGAAGCGCGGGAAGGAACTGGACACCGCGGGATTTTCAGCGCAGGTAAAGGTAACGGCCAAGAGCACGCTGCTTTTTTATATGGGCGACGGGCAGGCGGGGGATGGGGCGCGGCAGGCGGTTACGGCAGGGAGCGCCGGGAAATTCCATGCCGGCGAGAGAGCGTGGAGCAAAACGGAGTTGCTGGATGAAATTCAGGGCGGGCCGCAGGATTTCAGCCCCAGCGCTTTGTTGCGCGCCGTGATACAGGATTATCTGCTGCCGACGGTGGCGTACATTGGCGGGGCGGCGGAGATCTCTTATTTTGCGCAGTCCGAAGTGGTTTACAAACATTTGCTGGGCCGCATGCCGGTGATTCTGCCGCGGCCAGGGTTTACGCTGGTGGACATCAAGACGGCGAAGTTGCTGCGGGCTTACAAACTGAAAGTGGAAGATATCTGGGAGGGCTCGCAGGAAGTAAGCCGCAGAATGGAATTTGCCGCGGTTCCAAAAGAGATAGCGCGGGATTTCGAGCGCAACCAGAAACAGTTGATGAAATTGCTGGATCAATTGAGGGGTCAGATAAAGAAGGCCGACCCGACGTTGCAGGGAGCGGTTGAAACGGCGCGCCGAAAGATCGAGTATCAACTAGACAAATTGCGCAGGAAAACCGGGCGCGCGCAGGACGTAAAGACCCAATTGCTTGCCACCCACGAGAATTTCCTGGAGCACCTGCTGTTTCCGCATAAGGCGCTGCAATCGCGCGAACTGTGCCTGCTGCCGTTTCTGGCGCGCTGGGGGCCCGGCGGGTTGATGGAATTACAGAAAATGTGCGGAAGCAAGAACCTGGGCAAGCACTGCATTGTGCAACTGACGTAGGGATAGGTCGTTGCCTGCTCGAAGATATTCGGAATCCATGGCTATCGAGACACTGAAAGTTAAAACTACGCGGCGCACGCAACTTGTCAATGTGACCGGCCAGGTACAGCAAGCGGTGGAGAAATCGCGCGTTGCGGATGGCGTTTGCTACGTGTACGTGCCGCACACTACCGCTGCGGTCACCATCAATGAGTGTGCCGATCCGGATGTGGCGAGCGATCTGGAAGGCGCGTTCGACCGGTTGATTCCCTTTGAAGGGCCTTACCGCCATGAAGAGGGAAATTCCGACTCGCACATGAAGTCGGTGCTGGTGGGCGCGAGCCGGATAATTTTTGTCGAAGGCGGCCGGCTGCAATTGGGGCGCTGGCAGGGACTTTTCTTTTGCGAATTCGATGGCCCGCGCGAGCGACGGCTGCACGTGAAGGTTATCCCGGATCCGTCCTGAATTGTGCTTCGGGCGGACTGCGCGCGGTGCGCTGCTGTGTTAGAGTTTTTGGTGCAAATGACTAGCCTCGGCATCTACGTACAGGTTCCGTTTTGCCAAACCAAATGCACGTACTGTAATTTTCACACCGGTGTGGTGTCGTCGTCGCGCTTCGCTCCATATGTGAGCGCAGTGTGCCGGGAAATTCAGACGCACGGCGATTTATATCGCGCAGCGGGCATTGAACTCGCTGCTTCGGCATCGAATGGCGCGCGACCGGACACGGTGTATATCGGCGGTGGAACTCCCAGCCTGCTTGATCCTGCGCACCTGCAAAATATCCTGGATACCATTCGCGCGGCGTTTTCATGCGAGCTGCGCGAAGTGACGCTGGAAGCCGACCCTGAAACGATCGAGGGCGCGAAAGCCGAGGCCTGGGTGCGCGCGGGAATCAATCGCGTCAGTTTCGGAGTGCAGTCCTTTTCGGATAAGGAGCTAACCGCTTCCGGCCGGATGCACCGGCGAGCGGACATTTATCGCGCGGTGCCGATTCTTCGTGCGGCAGGAATTGCAAGTATCGGTTTTGACTTGATTGCCGGCTTGCCGCTGCAAACGCGGGAAAGCTGGAGCGAATCTCTGGAGCGATTGACCGAACTCGCACCGGAACACGTTTCCGTATACATCCTGGAGGTGGACGAAAAGAGCCGTCTGGGAAGTGAACTATTAAAAGGCGGGCTGCGTTACAGCGCGGGCGCGGTGCCAACGGAAGACGAAATGGCGGAATTTTATGAGTTAGCGCAGGCTTCGTTTGCCGCCTCCGGATATCACCACTATGAAATATCCAACTGGGCCAAGCCGGGATTCGAATCGCGGCATAATTTGAAATACTGGCGGCGCGAGCCGTATCTGGGATTTGGCGCGGGCGCGCATTCGTTTTCCGGCACGCAGCGCTGGGCCAACGCGCACGATGCGGCGGAATACGTGAAGGCGGTTGAAAGCGGGGGGCTGCCGGTGGAGCAACTGGAGACACTGACGGCTGAGGCGGCTCTGGAAGAGGAATTGTTTCTGGGATTGCGGCAGCTCGATGGTATTGATGTATCGCGGATTGAAAAGGATTACGCGGTGACGCTAGCCTCGCGGTTCGATCCGCTGGCGTTGTCGGGTTTGCTGGAGTGGAGTGGCCCGGTGGTGCGGCTGGCGCCGTCGCGATTGAGTGTTTCGAATGAGGTGTTTGTCGAACTGCTGCGATAGTTTTGAAAGCGTGATTTTTCAAGAATGGAGATGCAGGCTTGAGCGCAACAGAAACAGATCCGGTGATGGCCATGAACGCGCGAGCGGCGACGCCACCCACGCGTGTGGTCGATCTGCGCAGCGACACGGTTACGCGGCCGACGGCGGAGATGCGCCGCGCCATGGCGGACGCGGAAGTCGGCGACGACGTTTACAGCGAAGACCCCACTGTCAATCGACTGGAGCGCGAGGCTGCGGAAATTTTTGGCAAGGACGCGGCGCTGTTCGTTCCTACCGGAAGCATGGGCAACCTGATCGCCATAAAGATATGGACGCACCACGGTGACGAGGTGATCTGCGACGAGCGCGGGCACGTGGGCCTGTACGAACTGGCATCTATGTCGAGCATCGCCGGTTGCATGCCGCGCATTGCTCGAGGCGAAGAAGGAATTCT
>JBBSFG010000319.1:0-4028 GCA_038238965.1 Candidatus Acidiferrales bacterium
AAAATTGTTGTCAAGCAGAATCATTTTTTAAATTTATAAAGACAAACGTTTGTCTTGAACGCCGCGCGCGACTTATCGATTTCCGGCTCGTCTCATTCGCGTCGGGATTCCGCCCTTGGCTTGCTGCCGTAGCCATCGTACAACCCTCTGGCAGGTGCACGGCCTTAGAGCTATTCTTACGGGACTTTAGACGCAGACCGCCGGGCTTGGGAATCAAGGGGAAACCACAAGTCAATGTCTGTTCGAAAGAAAGCCGAAGAAACTCTCGAGAAACCGGCCAGTCTGAAAATTCTCGCCGACTACCTGGGACTCTGCCCCGCCACCGTTTCCGTGGTCTTGAACGACGTTCCGGGACGATCCATCCCGCAAAAAACTCGCGAGCGCGTGCGAGCGGCGGCGCGAAAATTCAATTACCAGCCCAGCCTGCTGGCCCGTTCGCTGCGCAAGAAACGCACCTTCACCATCGGTGTGCTGGTTCCGGAATTGAGCGACGGATACCACACCATGGTCATGAGCGGCATCGGCGATCACCTGATGCGCGAGGGTTATTTTTATCTCAGCGCGCACCACCGCCATAAGCCGGACATGATCGAAGAATACCCGCGCATCCTGATGAGCCGCGGCGCGGAAGGCTTGATTGCCATCGACACCGCTCTGTCGCATCCGTTGCCCATGCCGGTCGTCGCTGTCGCCGGCCACCGGAAAATCCCTGGCGTCACCAACGTAGTGCTCGACCATCTGCGCGCCGCGGAGCTCTCCCTGGGCCACCTTTACCAGTTGGGCCACCGCCAAATCGCTTTCATGCGCGGCCAACCCTTCAGCGCGGATTCCGACGAGCGCTGGAACAGCATCGTCGCCGTTGCCCGCAAGTTAAATATTGAAATCAAGCCTGAACTGGTCGTGCAATTGGAACGCGACCTCACCTCGCCGGAGCTTGGCTACCCGGTGGTGCAGCAACTGTTGCAAAGCAACCAGCGTTTCACCGCCATTGTTTCGTTCAACGACATCGCGGCCATCGGCGCGATTCGTGCTCTGCGAGACGCCAACCTCAGCGTGCCCGGCGACGTCTCCGTCTTCGGATTCGATGACATCAATCTCTCCGCCTACCACAACCCGCGCATCACCACCATTCGTCAGCCGCTTCGCGACATGGGAGAAACCGCGGCGCGCATTCTTCTGCAACGCTTGCAGGGCTTTAAGAATTATCCCCAGGAGCTGGCGGTGCCACCCGAGCTCATCATTCGAGAAACTACCGCCCCACCGAACAAGCGCGCCTTGCCGAGGCGCTCTCGACCCTGAAAAGTTTCAGGCGCGCTGAGATTTATATACTTTTATTTATTTAGACTTGTCTGCGGAACGGAAAGAAATGCACCATCGGCGAGCCCCGAATAGCGTTTTGTTGAACACTTTGTCCGCCGCCATTTCGAAAATCGCTCCCATCCTTTTATAGGGCTCAAATTGCAGGGCTCAAAGTGTTCGTGGCGGCGCTTTGTGCCTCAGTTCTTGCGGGCACGAATCACCGATATCAATTGCTCCGGCCTCATGGGTTTGGCGAGCACTTCGAAGTGATGGCCCTCTCGTCGAGCCTCTTCCAGCAGGTCGACCGTGGCCGCCTGGCCTGAAAAAAGAATCACTCTGCAGTTTGGCGCGATCTCGCGGATGCGTTTTCCTGTTTCAACGCCGTTCAGGCCGGACATGATCACGTCGCTCAGCACAATATCGGGAGGTGCAGTCTTCGCCAGTTCAATGGCGGAAGCGCCGCTGGATACCGCGGTAGCTTCAAATCCCTCCCCGTTAAGGATTTCCACCACGGTTTCGGCGATCAAGCTCTCGTCGTCGACAACGATAATTCTGGACCTTTTGCCTTCCCCTGCGCTCTGGCCCTTCTCTGCAGAATCCGTCCCGGATGCCTTCTTGTAATCCTCCGGCAATGAAAGTATTGGAATTGTTTTTGTCTGCCCTACGCTGATCATAGCGGTCCAGTGTCGCGCTGATACTCCTGGCGCGACGCGCGATTCTAGCTGGTTAAGTTTGATTGGGCAAGAACACAGAAAAAGCCGTCCAGGTCCTGCCTGGCTCGCTGTTGCTGCGTACCTGAATGGCGCCCTTATGCTTCTGCACCAATGTCAGCGTGAGCCACAATCCCAACCCGGTTCCGACATTTTTCTTGGTCGTAAAAAACGGTTCGAAAATTTTCTTTTTGTTGGCCGGCGTGATGCCGCTTCCGTTATCCAGGAACGTGACACGCACTCCTCCATTCCTCGAGCCGTCACGCGAACGAGCGCTGCTGACGCGCACCCGTAGTCGTCCTTCGTCTGACAACGCTTCAATCGCATTGGAAGTCAAATTGGCAAAAATCTGCCGGATTTCGCCGGGGTAGCCCACAATTCTCGCACCTTCTTCCAAGTCCGAATGCAGATCGATTTTCTTGAATTTAAATTTTCGCATGTACAGCGACAGCACCTCTTCCACCGCCTCGGAAATATTTATCTCCGAAGGAGAGGCGCTGTCACGGTAGAAACCCAGTGTGTTCTTGGTGATCTGCGCGATTCTGTCGAGTTCCTGGTCCGCCAGCTTCAAATATCCCTGCACATTGGCGGGCTGCTTGCGCGCCAGGTAGACCAGATTGGTCACCGCTTCCAGGGGATTATTTATTTCGTGCGCAATGCTCGCGGCCAGCCGCCCGGTAGCCGCCAGTTTTTCAGTTTGCCGCAGCGCTTCTTCCGACCGCCGCTGCTCGGTCACATCCGTGTTGCTGCCGAACCAGCGCACCACCCGGCCTTGCGTATCGTGAACTGGCATCGCCAATGTCAGGAACTGGCGGTACTCGCCATCCGCCCCGCGCAGCGGAAAGGTCATTTCGAACGGTTGCCCAGTGGCAATCGATAACTGCCATTTGTCCATCACCTTCGGAAGGATTTCCGGATCGTGTACCGACCGCCATCCCCAACCGGCCATCTTTTCGTAAGAAGTGCCCGTATATTCGAACCAACGGTGGTTGTACCAGAACCGGTTTCCTTCGGCATCCGCCATCCATGCCAGTTGTGGAATGGAATCCGCCAAGCTGCGAAATTGTTGTTCGCTGGCCTGCAAAGCCGAGTCGCGTTTTTGAATCTCCAGCAGCATTTCGTTAAAAGCGCTCACCAACAGTGCAACTTCGTCGTGATCTCCTCCGGACGCCGCACGCACCGAAAAATCCTTGTTGCGCGAAACCTGCCGCGCCGTATCGGCCAGGTTCAAAATCGGCCGGGAGATGACCCGCTGCGATACTCGCGAAAGCGCCAGCGCCGCGAACAGCGACGCGACCAGAATCGCCATCAGGATCAGGAGATAATTTCTAAACCGGTCATAGATAGCGCCCAAATCAGACCGTATATAAACGATACCGATGGGCTTGCACTCCAGCACGATGGTCTGCAGCAAGCCAAACTCTCCATCTTTGAATGAATGTCTTTCGTTCTCAGCGGGACTGAAGTCCGGCAAAGGAACCCTCGCTTTCCCGCTATCGCGCCAGTACCCGGCAAAAACATTTCGATTCGCGGTATATACGGCGGCGTAAACAATGTGCCGTGAAGCTCGCAATGCGGAAAGCGTATTTTCTACGGCTTGCGTGTCGCCGGAAATCAAAGGAGAAACAGCGTTCGCTCCAATCATCTGCGCTTGTACCGACGTGCTGGTGATCAGGTTCGCGCGAAACGTAAACAGATCGTAGGCAAAGAAGGCCGCCGAGGCCAGCAACAGGGCCACTCCGCTGACCAGCATATTCATGGCGGTTAATTTTTTTGAAAGTGAATTCCGCAGTTCCATTATCGGCGCACTTCCGGATTGCGGCCGTCTTGTCGAATTTCAGTAGCGACTTTCAATAATTGAGAGCTGAAATTCAACTTGGTCTTTTTCGCGGCGGTCAGATTCACCTCAAAGCGAACTTTATTGTTTTTCAGCGCGAATTGAATCACGCCTCTATCACCCGTAAAATTCGGCATGTCGCTGACGGTTAGCACCGGTGATTTTTGCACATAGCTTGGAAT
>JBBSFG010000320.1:0-3982 GCA_038238965.1 Candidatus Acidiferrales bacterium
CCACCCTCCAAAAAAAAGAGGATGGGGCACCCTCCGTGTCTCGTGTGTTTAGTGCTGGAGTCAAGGCAGATTGCTGGTTGGTCGATCATGGCGGAAGGACCGTCCTCATTAGCGCAGTCACCATCTGAATTTCAACATGAATGTAATTACCTACACTAACTGCAGGCGGTAATCGCGACCGATAATTCGCACTCTGCTGAGACTATTCTTTGCCGCCGACGACCTGGGCGTGGCCGAGGGCCGCGACTAGGGAGACGCCTCCCAAAATATTGCCGAGGATGGTGGGGATGAAAAAGCCGGTGAAGTAGGTGCCCCAGGAGATGGTGTGCGTGACGACCAGATAGAGCATGGTGGTGGAACCGGCGATGATGTGGTTGAGGCCGCCGAGGCCGACGAGGTAGGTGATTAAGATAATGATGGAGACGCGGGCGGATTCGGCGCCGGGGAGCAGCCAAACCATCAGAGCGATTAGCCATCCGGCAAAGATGGCGCGGGTGAAGATGATTCCGAAGCTGGGCCCCAGATGCGAGAGGCCAATGGCGGTGAAGGCTTCATGGACAGGGGCGGAAAAGAGCGCCACATTGCCAATCGCCAGGGCAAACAAGAAGGTGCCGACAAAATTGCCCGCAAGGACCACACTCCACAAACGCGCGACACGCAAGAGAGTGGCGACATTCTTCTGGAGCAAGAGCGGCAGGATTACGGTGAGAGTATTTTCGGTGAAGAGCTGCTGACGGCCAAGAATGACGATGAGGAAGCCAATGCAGTAACCGAGGCGGGAAATCAGGGGTCGCCATGGTGCGTCCGGCAGATGGGCGTTCAGTAAGGCCTCGGCGACGAAGGAAAAGCCCATGGAGAGGCCGGCGGCGAGAGCGGACCAGGCGAGAGCAGCGGCGGGGCGGCGAAGCTCCTCTTCGCCTTCACGCCGAATAGTTTCATAAACGACGTGAGCGCCGATAGCGATGCGCTCTTCGACCTGCTTTTTCTCGGCACGGGTGGTAATGGTGCTGCCGTCGGAGGGCAAGGGTTCTTTGTCGGTTTTTTCTTCTTTTTCGGGTTTCTTGGTCATCGGTTGTCAGCGGGGAGGTGATACATGATAGCGCGATGCGGTTCCATCACAGAGAGTGTTTCAGGATTATATGGAGAGGGTAAACAGGCGCTGAACAGACCGGCAAGGAAGAGGTTAAGACATATTTCTGAGGAACGCCATTTCTGAAAATCGGTAGATGTTGGGAACATGCCGGCCGGGCCAAAAGTTCGCGAACTATTTTCGATATAGTATCGGGAACTTTGTGGATCGAGGGATACGGAACGCAGATTCGGATGAGCGAGCGGTACGCGAATGGTGCGAAGCGGACGGGCGGAAGAGTGAAGATTGCGGCGATGTTTTTGATCATGGCGCTGGCTGCAGCGGGGGCGCCGGCGAGCCGGGCTCAACATAACGACAAATGCAATGAAAGCACGGTGCGGCGTAAGAGCGAGTTGCCAATGGCGGAGGTAGAGGTACCGGACATTTATGCCAACACCTTGAATTCGAAAGGGCCGCTGCTCGGCAAAGCGGAAGTCGAAGCTTTGCGGAAGGCGAACCTGACGTAGCGGAAAAATCAGCAGCCCACAGTTTTTCATCCGGAGAAAATTGTGTATTCGAAAGGGGCGAACATTGCTTACGAGTACGGAGAAGCACATGTCGAGTACGATCTGGCGCGAACCGGGCAGCATATCGCGTACAACCTTGAATATCTGCGGCTATGGAGAATAAATGGCGGGGTGTACCAACTGGAGGCTTCGTTTTCGAGAGCGGAGAAATTGGCGGGTGTCGACAAGTAAAGCTCAGGCGCAGCAGGCCATCGACAACAACGAAGATGCGAGGTACGGCACATCGTGAGTCGCCTCTTGAGGCAAGTCGGCGGAAAGAAGTAAGAGGCTTCGCTTTAAAGTAATATTCAGCGGGCGTACAAGTTAGTTTTAGAATGGCCGATAGGATGGTGCACGTGAAGAGAAGAACATTGATTCAAAGCCTTTCTGCGGCGGCGATTGTTCCGCGGGAGATGTGGGCGGCAGTCCGGCGAGGTGGTGAAGATGCGGGGCCGGCGGGGACAGTCGTGTATGAGTTGCGGGTGTATCATGCCGCGCCGGGAAAGCTGACGGATTTGCTGGCGCGTTTTCGGGAGCACACGATGAAGATCTTCGAACGGCACGGGATGAAGAGCGTGGCTTATTGGACGCCGGTGGACGAGCCGCAGAAGAGCAATACGCTGATTTATATTCTGGAGCATGCCAGCCGGGAAGCGGCCGCGGAGAACTGGAAGGCGTTCCAGGAGGACGCGGAGTGGAAGAGCGTTCGAGATAAGTCGGAAGAGAATGGGAAACTGGTGGAGAAAGTGGATTCGACGTTCATGGAGTTGACGGATTTTTCGCCGAGATTGAAGTAAAAGGGTCCAAGATTATTTAGATTCAAGTTCCACCCAGGCCGAACTATATTTTCGTAGAAGGCCGGCGGCGCTTTTCCTCCTATGACAATTCGAAATGGTTTCGACATTCGTGGAGTTGGCGATTTCTCGACGCGATGAAATCGAACAAGAGGCTCAAGAATAATTTAGAACCAAGACCCACCCTACAAAGCGAGGGTGAGGCACCCTCCGTCTAGTGGTAATTCGTAGTTACACACCGGCGATCTTGCTCGGATGAAGAACTCGAGCGGGTTTGCGGAACTAATTCCGGACAGAGTGGGAACAACGTTCGAGAGGCTAGTGTCGAGGGAGAAATGTGCTTTGCGGCCGATGGCCCGCAGCGGGTGTACGAGGGATGGGGATTGTGCATCTACTTAGAGGGTGAGTCGGAGAAGAATTAAGGTGATGGAGCGCTTGGGAGCAATATGAAAAGTGGTTGGATGGGGAACCCAAGATATTTCACGGTGAATGCCGCGGCGGGGATGCTTGTGTCGGTAATTGCCTGGGCAATAGTGACTGGCGAACCGTTGGCAGGGCAGCAGCAAGAGAGGCCGAGTTCACAGAAGGAAGGGCAGAATTCGCCACGTGCGCTACAACAGCCGGAGGCGGCACAACAGGCACAGGCGACGGAGCCGAAGATTGCGATGGAAGTGAAGTCCGTGAGCGTGGCGGCTACGGTGCGGGACAAGCATGGAAAAATTATTTCGAATCTGGCTAAGGATGATTTTGCAATTGAGGAGGACGGGCGGCCGCAGTCGATCAATTATTTTGCGCGGGAGAACGATTTGCCGTTGCGAATGGGGTTGCTGGTGGATACGAGCGTGAGCCAGAGGCGGGTGCTGGAGGAAGAACGGAGCGCAAGTTACAGTTTCCTGGATCATTTGCTGCGGGAGAACAAGGATTTGGCGTTTGTGATCCACTTCGACAGGGAAGTGGAGTTGTTGGAAGACTTCACGGGATCGCGGCCGAAACTGCAAGCGGCGCTGCAATCACTGCAGACGCCGCAACTGGAAGCTGACAACGGTAATGGCGGCGGCGGGCAAAATGGAGGCGGCCAAGGTGGCGGAATGGGTGGTGGAAGGCGCGGTGGAGGAGGAGGCTCGCGAGGGACGGGGAGACGCGGGGGCGGGACGTTGCTTTATGATGCGATTTACCTGGCGGGCGATGAGGAGATGAGCAAGCAACAGGGGCGCAAAGCGCTGATTATTCTATCGGACGGAGTGGATCACGGTAGCCGAGAGGGATTGGCGACGGCGATCGAAACGGCACAGCGAGCGAATACGGTGGTGTACTCAATTCTGTTCAAGGACAGCGAGGGATTCGGGAATCGCGGCGGGTTTACGATGGGACCGTACGGTGCGGGACGGCGCGGGGGAAGGTATCCGCAGGACGACCGGCCGGACGGAAAAAAAATATTGCAGGAGATCTCGAAAGAGACCGGCGGGCGAATGTTCGAGGTGTCGAAGAAGGAGACGGTGGAGAAGATTTACGCGCAGATTGAGGAAGAACTGCGGAGTCAATACAGCCTGGGA
>JBBSFG010000321.1:0-3963 GCA_038238965.1 Candidatus Acidiferrales bacterium
AAGAAAGGGGAACTTATTGTGGCGCACTGCGCGAAGGAGTCAAGGTCCTTGGGAGCCCTATTTCCGCTACGGTACCTGCGCGTCTAGCGCCCGTGACACAGACGCGGCACGCAAACTCAGTGCCTCGTCGTATGCCGTCCCGCACGGCTCGCTAGGAGTTTGCCAGAAAGGCTCGCGGCCGGCCTTACGGATCGACCCGCGCAGGAAGACGATGCGTGGGCCTCTCCAACCCGCGGGCTGCAAGCATCCACCGAATGCACAGAGAGAGGTGAAAATTCCCCTGGACGCAGGGTATTTTACGCGCCGAAAATTTCGCTGATCTTTCCCGCCAGCTTGAAATCCAGTTCGCTGATTCCGCCCACGCTGTGCGTATTCAAATCGATCACCACTTTATTCCACACGTTAGACCACTCAGGATGGTGGTTCATGGACTCGGCTACCAGCGCCACCCGCGTCATATTCCCAAACGCGCTGACAAAATCCTTGCACTCAAACGCCCGATGCAGCTTCCCGCCCGCCAAACTCCACCCCGGTATCTGCCCCATCCGCTCCGCCACTTCCGCATCGCCAAGCTTCTTCGCCCCCATCGCCACTCTCCCTTCAGATCGCCCAATTATCCCGCGCCTCCCGCCCTCCAGCAACTCACACTATTCGCCCAACCCGCCCTCCAGCCTCCCGCACACTCGTCCCCGAGTTCGGGTGGCCTACCCTTTGCACCTCTTGCAAAGGATGGGATGCCTCTCGACATCCTTTGCACTTCACCGTGGCTTGCTTGCCGGGTATGCCAGGTTCGCAGTTGGTTTTTGAACTTGGGTTTGGGGTGAAGTCTATTTCATCCAACCTTGCTCCAGAACATTTCCGCCCGAGCCGAAGCGCACCCGATACGCAAATGGCGCGGCGTGACCCCGGCGCGTTTGCGGAAAGCGCATGTCGCAGAATTCCACCACCGCTTCTCCGCCTTCCTGGTGGAAACGAGTCACCGGAAATCGATCGAACCACAACACTTTTTGCACCGCGGGAAGTTCCTTGGCCGCCTCAATAAAAACATTCGGATACGCTTCGGGATAAAAGCGGTATTCGACCGGCAACTGTTCCGCCGGACTCATCGGTCCGACACTCCCAAAGGCGGACTTCTCGCTCAAATCCATCCGCAATTCGTAAACGCCGCGGGGCGTGCGCACCAGTCCATCCCAGCGCCACAGCGACGGAGGAAACGGCAGCGCGCCCAGCGACTCTACTTCCAGTTTCTGCAGCGTCGCAAAGTCCTTTACACGAGAAAGCGCAGCGTGATGCGCAAACACCGCCATCGCAACATACGCACAACCGCAAACCAATCCCGCCCGATTCCATCTCCGCGACAAAATTGTCCGCCGCGAATCCCGTTCGCCGGCATCTTCGTGCTTTTCGCGGACGGATTCTGATTTTTGGGATTTCTTTTTGCTGCGCAGCGGAAATAAAAATAATGCCGCCAGGATCACGTCAAAAAAGAAAACGGTCGACGCGGGAATCGGCGCACCTACAGAGTTGCCGATCGCCTGCACCGCGAAAACAGCAAGAATAAAGATCAGCAGCGACACCAGCGCGCGCCGCCTGCTTTTTTCCGGACGCTCATGCACCCACGCCAAAATCTGCGGAAGCAATAAAATTCCCGTGAAGGTAAAATCCACGATGAAAATCAGATCCCAAGCCGGCCGCGACCAATTCAGCGGTGACCACAGCATGGTTCCAAAGCTGGTCACCAAATCCATCAAGATATGGCTCAGGATTCCGACGGCATAAATCCCCGTCAACGCGGCAAATGATGGCGCGTCCCATTTTCTCCAGCGAACGAACCACCGCGTAAGCGCCGCGAGCAGGAGCGCCCAGACCGGCAGAAACAGCAGCGAGTGCGTGATGCTGCGATGCCAGGTGATCACCAACAGCTCTTTATGCGACAGCATGTCGCGAAAGGTGTCGGCGTCGGGAAAAATCGCGCCCAGCATCGCCACCCAGGTGACGATTCGCCGGCGATTCATAGGACGCATCGCAAATAAGTCGTCGCCATGGAAGAGCGCCTTGCCGATCAACGCCCCCGCGATTCCGTGTGTGATGGTGTCCATTAAATATTCGGCGTAGCCTGGCTATTTCGATTTCATTCTGCAAAGTTCAATTTTACAAAGTTCAGTTTACAAAGTTCATCTGACAAAAATGAGCGGCGAGCGTTTTGTCATGACCCGCCCAACTAGCCGGGCCTCGACGCCGTGACGCACCAGCCTGGCGATGCATTCGGATGCGTGCTCCGCGGCAATGGCGACAAGCAAGCCTCCGGAGGTCTGCGGATCGAAAAGCAAATCCTGAAACTCCCGCGGCACGTTTTCCTCGAATGCCGCGCAGTCGCCCACGAAAGCGCGATTGTTTTTTAATCCTCCCGAGAGGTGGCCCGCGCGCGCGGCGTCAACGGCTCCGGGAAGGTAGTGGAATGCAGCGTGATCCAACTCGAAGGACGTTGGTGCAATGTTACGCGAAGGATCGCCCAGCGCCATTTCGCGGGCGTGCCCGAGTACCCCGAAGCCGGTGACATCGGTGACGGCGTGAATCGATACGGAGATGCCGCCGGAAAGATTCGCGAATTTCTCATCGAATTGTGCGAGCGCTGCGGCTGCGGGGCGATTGAGCGTAGTCATCGCGGCGACCGCGGCCTCCAGAGATTGCGGAGTGGCCTGATCTTTCTTTAGCGCAGTGGTGATGACGCCAGTACCCAATGGCTTGGTGAAGACGAGCACATCGCCAGGCTGGGCGCCAACGTTGCGCCAGACTTTTTGCGGATGCACCGTACCGGTGACCGCGTAGCCGAACAACATATCTTCGGTGCGAATGGAGTGGCCGCCAAGGACGCTGCAATTGGCTTCGTTCATTTTTGACAGGCCACCGCGAATAATCTGTTCAAGAATTTGCGGATCGGCGTGCTCCGGAAAACCCACAATCGAAAGAGACGAGATGGGCTGACCGCCCATGGCGTAGACGTCGCTTAAGGCGTTGGCTGAAGCGATCTGACCGAAGAGAAACGGATCGTCGACGATGGGCGTAAAGAAATCGACAGTTTGCACGAGGGCGAGATCCTTGTTGATGAGATAAACGCCGGCGTCGTCATTGGTTTCAAATCCCACTAACACATCAGGGTTGGTCTGACGTGGAAGTTTTCTGAGGACAGCGTCGAGCGTGGCGGGGTTTAATTTCGCCGCGCAGCCGGCGGCTTTTGCCATGGCGGTAAGTTTCAGTGTGGAAGCCAACGATCACCTCACAATCGAGAAGGAGCTTGCCATTATAAGGATGCATGGCCGCTATTGGTAACGATGAATGTTTGGAGGTGAAAATATCGAATAGGTTGCGCGAATTTTGCGGATGTGATTTCATGCGGCTGCAAGTGCGCCGAAATTGTTTTTAATTCCCGAGGAGACCCGCCCTCCATGACAATGATTCAGCCCCCGTCTGAATCCGCCGTTCGAAAGGCTTTGAGCGAATTTCAAATCGAAGCCAATGCCAAGCAGATCGAGCAGGTCCGGGAGTACATTCGATTGCTGCTCACGTGGAATGACAAGGTCAACCTGACAGCCATCCGGGACCCGCAGGATATTCTTTACCGGCATTTTTGCGAAAGCATGATGGCGGTGCAGGTCCTAGAAATGAGCAAAGGTCGACTCGCCGACATTGGAACGGGCGGTGGGTTTCCTGGCTTGCCTTTGAAGATTATGCTGCCGGATGCGCAGGTGATCCTGGTGGAGTCCAGCGTGAAGAAAGCGACGTTTCTGGCCGAGGTGGTCCGCGCGCTGGACTTGGCGAATGTGCAGGTGCTGGTGAGTCGATATGAAGAGCTGGGCGAAGAGATTACGCCTATCGATTTTGTATGTGCCAGGGCGCTGGGGGAATTTCCGGCGTTTCTGAACTGGGCCGGATCGGCGAAAGTGGATGCGAAGCGGGTGGTGC
>JBBSFG010000322.1:0-3929 GCA_038238965.1 Candidatus Acidiferrales bacterium
CAACGATTCCGGCGGCCCCGAGTCGCTCACCAGCGAAGCTATCCGCCTCTCGCAAGGCGGCGTCGAATGGGCGGAAATGATCCTGGCCGGAAAGCCCGGCGCAAAAGACTTCGCCGAAAAAGTCCTCAACACTCGCGAATTCTAAATCTGGTCTGTGTGCGTGCACAGAAACAATCAATGTAAGCTAGTCCTGACGCAGAGCAATTAAAGGATCAACTCGTGTCGCGCGCAGCGCAGGCAGGTAACAGGCTAGAAAAATAACCGCGCCCAGGAAAGCAGCCACCTGTATCAGCGTCGAAGCGTCGTGCGGCCCCACGCCGAAAAGAAATCCCCGCAGCACTCCCGTCAACGCCAGTGTGCCCAACAGCCCCAGCGTCACACCGAATACCGCAAGACGCGCGCCATGCTGCGCGACCAGCAACAATACGTCGCGCCGTTTGGCGCCCAGCGCCAAGCGAATGCCAAATTCCTGCTTGCGTTGCCCCACCGCATAGCTCACCACTCCGTAAATTCCAATTCCCGCAAGCAGCAACGCCATGCACGCAAATACTCCCAGCAACAACGCCGCGAAGCGCTGCCGCGCGACCGTCTCACCCACCACATCGTCCATGGTCATCACGTTAGCCAGTGGCAGCTCCGAGTCCATCTCATGCACAATTCCCCGGATAGTCCCAACTTTATCCAGCGGGTCCCCATCCGTTCGAATCGCCAGCATCATGCTCGAAAATGGCAATTCCGCGTGGGGCCAATAACTCATCGGGTGCGAAGTCGAATCCAGGCTGTCGCGCTTCACGTCCGCGGAGATACCGATAATTTCCGATTGCTCGTGTTTCTCTCCCAGATCGATGACGATTTTCTGACCCAGTGGATCTTCCTCTGGGAAATATCGTCGCGCCAGAGCTTCGCTGATCACTACCACATGCGAGGCCACCGCCTCTTCGCGCTCATTGAACGACCTGCCGCGCAGCATTCGGATTCCCATCGTCTGAAAATAATCGGAGCCCGCCTTCGCAACGTCGGTTACCCGGTCTTCTCCGCGCGGTGGTTTGGGTTTGCCGACAATTTCAAAATCCGTCCCGGGCGTCATTCCCGACATCGGCAACGAATTGCCAATCGTCGCGGCGCGCACGCCGGGAACGGCGCGAACCCGCTCCAGCAGCCTGTTGAAAAATTCGATGTATTCCTCGTCCTTGGCGTATTTCGATCCGGGCAGGCTGATCCGCAGTGTAAGCATATTTCTCGCGTCAAATCCCGGATCCACCGCCGACAGCCGCACGAAACTCTTCATCAGCAGGCCTGCCGCGCTCAACATAATCAGCGAGAGCGCAATTTCTGCCACCGCGAATGCATTGCGCAATCGCGCGCGGCGCTTCCCCGTCCCGCCCCGCCCTCCGTCGCGCAGTGCACCCGCGGGATCGGTACGCGCCGCGACAAACGCCGGCGCCACGCCAAATACAATCCCGGTCACTAAGCACGCCGCAATTACAAATAAAAGCAGGCGCCAATCGAGATGCCCGGCCTTCACGTGCAGGTCTTTGGGAGCCAGCGCCAGCAATCCCAACGTAATCCATTTTGCCGACAACAATCCCAGTAAGCCGCCCAGCAACGCCAGCATCATGCTCTCCGTCAGGTGTTGCCAGATGATCCGCCCGCGGCCTGCTCCCAGCGCGGTACGCATGGCCGTCTCCCGCTCGCGGGTAACCGCCCGGCCCAGCATCAGGTTCGCAAGGTTGGCACACGCGATCAGCAGCACGAATCCAACCGCGGCCACCAGCATCAGCAACGTCCCGCGGATGTGGCTCACCATATCCGCATGTGCCGGAACCAGGTTTACGCCCCAGCCCGTTTCAAAATCCGGATATTTCTTGACCAGATCGTCGACCAGGGAGTTCATCTGCGTTTGCGCCTGAACCAGGCTGACGCCCTCCTTCAGCCGCCCTACCGCCGTCAGATACCTTCCGCTCGGCTTGCGATGCCGCTCTTTCCACGCGAAGGGCAACCACAGCTCCGCAATTTTCCCTGTGAACGACCCCTTCGGCGCGAACAGCGAAACATCTCGCGGCATTACGCCCAGAATTACATAGCTCTCCCCGTCCAGCCGCAGCGTTTTACCGCGCACCTCCGGATCACCCCCGAATTCCCTTTGCCACAAGCCGTAGCTGATCAGTACGACATGATCCCGCCCCTCCTGTCCCTCGTCTCTGGAAAAATCGCGCCCCAGAATCGGCGACACTCCCAGCAACGAAAATAAATTCGCGGTCACCACCTGCGCCGGAATTTGCTGCGGTTCGCCCCTTCCCGTGCTGGTAACTTCCTGATCCCAGAACGCCGACAACTGCTCAAACACCGCGTTGGACTCTTGCCAGTATAGAAAATTTGCCGGCGACACCACATTGTGGTCGTTCCCGCTGCGCGCGTTGCGCTCCCAGATCATCACCAGCCGACTTTCGTTCCGGTACGGCAGCGCTTCCAGCAGCACCGCGTTCGTCACGCTGAATACCGACGTGTTTGCCCCGATACCCAGCGCCAGCGTCAGCACCGCGACCACTGTGAATCCCGGAGACTTGCGCAGCATCCTCCATCCGAATCGAATGTCCTGCGCCACTATTTCGATCAGCCGCACTCCGCGTGCTTCTCTACAATCCTCGCGAACTTGATCCACACCGCCGAACTCCATCCGCGCGCGCCGCTCGGACTCTTTTCGCGTCATGCCCGCCTTTACCTTGTGCTCCACCAACTGCTCCAAATGGAAGCGCAGCTCGTCATCCATTTCTGTTTCTACCGGTTCCCTTCGAAACACCGCTCGCAGGCGATAGATCAGATCGGTGAACATGCTCTTCTCCTAGACCGTTCCAAGTACCTGGGCTACCGCCGCCGTAAGTTTTTCCCAAGCGTCTGTTTCCACTTCCAGTTGCCGCCGTCCTGATTTGGTCAGTTCGTAATATTTTGCGCGCCGGTTATTGTCAGACGTGCCCCAGCGTGCCTTGATCCAGTTGCGCCGCTCCAACCGGTGCAGCGCTGGATACAGCGAGCCCTGCCGCACCCGCAAAACGTCGCTCGAAATCTGCTGGATGCGCTCGGAAATGGCCCAGCCGTGCTGCGGTTCCAGCGCCAACGTTCGCAGGATCAAGAGATCCAGAGTTCCTTGCGGCATGTCGATGCGCCCAGCGTCCATTCAATACCCCTTGCACTTCTACAGGAAGGATATGCCCACTCTTGTAGAAGTGCAAGGGGAACGCACAAAAAATTTACTTCACCTCTGCCGACCCATCAAAATCCGCGAACTTCAATGGCAGTACTCCTACAATTCTTGTTCCGCCCGTGCCGGAAATAATCTTCAGCGTACCGTCGAATTGCCGCACTCGCTCTTCCATACCCCGTACGCCCACGCCCGCCTTGGCCGTCGTCATTTCCAATTGCCTTTCCTAGGAAATTCCCTTGCCGCGGTCGCTGATCTCGAATTCCACCGCATCCTCATTTTGACTCAGGCGAATCCTGGCCGTGGAACTCCCCGAATGCCGGTGAATATTCGTCAAGCTTTCCTGCACCACCCGGAAGATAACCAGTTCCAGCTCTCTCGGCAATCTGCCAAGTTCCTCCGGTATCTCCAGTTCCACTTTGATCTTGCTGCGTTCCGAAAAACCGTCCACACACCATCGCACCGCCGAAGCCAGTCCCGCTTCGTCCAGCAGCGGCGGATGCAGCAGGTACGAAAGTGTGCGGATCTCCCTCGACAAATCTTCCGAAAGTTGCTGGCTCTCCGCCGCGCATCCCATGGACCGCATCTACTTCGGCAACAACGATTCCGGCGGCCCCGAGTCGCTCACCAGCGAAGCTATCCGCCTCTCGCAAGGCGGCGTCGAATGGGCGGAAATGATCCTGGCCGGAAAGCCCGGCGCAAAAGACTTCGCCGAAAAAGTCCTCAACAC
>JBBSFG010000323.1:0-3896 GCA_038238965.1 Candidatus Acidiferrales bacterium
CGATTGGGCTCGGCATTGGGTGTGGTATCGGCTATTTTGCGGCCCTGCTCAACGCGGGCGCCAAAAATGTGCTGGTCACCAGCACGACTGGAAGCGGTTTCCAGCAAGTCTTCACGGACATGGGCAAGTTGTACGCGTTCGAAACGCTCGCTTCCAACTGCAAGGGTTCAAGCGACATGCGATCCATCCTCGGCAATGAAGCGGATTTAATTGTCAGACTTCGGCAAGCTGCAAATGGGAGCGGATTAAATCCGGCGATAGATGTGGCTGAATCCAGGTTGGCTATGAGGAATGCCATAGCGGCAGAAGCAGCGAAGGACACTAAGCTTCAATCGGAGCAAGTGGCCCGGGCAAGGAAATTGCTTGAAAGTAGCGGTTGGAGGGACCCCTCTGAGGCTCGCATGCGACGCGTCATCACGGCACTGGACGAAGAGGAGTGTCGACAAACGCCTACGACTCGGGCGCAGACCCAATGAAGAGTGCAATTCGCTATGTGGTCCTAATACTTGTCGGGCTCATTTTGGGATTGCCGCTCGGGATTCGCCTAGGGCACCGGAGCTTCGACAGAAGAATCGAAATGTTCTCGGACGTCTTAGCATTGAGTGAGTACGAGACTCTAGCTGGCATACAATACAAAGAATCGGACTTTGCTCACGCCAAGTTCGCTCTGCTCGACCTCCTCAAATTCATGGACGAAATGGAAACGAATAATAGGCTCGAACTCCAGCGGTCTGCGATGCTGGACCGCGGTATTGCTTACATGAGACTCGCGTTTCTAGAAGAGAAGGCCGGAAACGCATCAGAGAGCACCGCGTATATTCACAAAGCACAGGCAGTGCTTAATAAGCGCGACGGTAGTCGGCCGTCCGAGGAACACTTACGTGAGCAGGTAACCAGATATGACAAAACGCCTACGTACCAATTGCCCAGTATTTTTCTTTTAAGCCGAAAGATGTAGTCCCCGGATCCTCACTCAGTTATCTGATTCGCTGTTTTTGTCTCGGCGCGTGCGCAGCCGCTGGATAAACCGGATCGGCGTGCCCACAAAATCAAATTTCCCGCGTATCTGGTTTTCCAGGAAGCGCTCGTAGCTGAAATGCAGCGGATTTTTCTGGTTGGTGAACATCAGAAACGTCGGCGGCGCGATCTTGGCTTGCGTGATGTAATAGATGCGTACCGGCCGCGCCTTGGGCGTGGTGCCGCGCTGCAAATCCACTTCTTCCTTGAGCCAGCGGTTCAGCTCCGGCGTGGAAATTTTCCTGCGTCGCGCGTTCCAGCACTGGATGATCAGCGGCCATAGTTTTTCAACGCGATCACCGGTGCTGGCCGAAAGAAATACGATCGGCGCGTAGCTCAGGAACTTCAGTTTGCCGCGAATCATCTTTTCGTACTCGAACAGCAGCCGCCCCGTTTCGAAATCTTCCGGCCGGTGCCGCTCGCCGGGCGCTCTCCGCGATTTGCCTTTGGCGCTGGCGGCGTCGCGCGCTTCCGCTTTGCGGGCGGCTGCCACCGCCAGGTCCAGCTTGTTGACGACGATCACCACCGAACGGTTCGATTGCTCCGCGTAGTTCGCGATTTGCGCGTCGCCCTGCGTCACGCCCTGTTCGCCGTCCACAATCAGCAGCGCCACGTCGCAGCGTTCCAGGCCGCGCCGCGCCATCACCACGCTCAATTTCTCCGCCACCAGCGTGGTCTTGCCTTTCCGCCGGATGCCCGCGGTATCCACGAAGCGATAGGTGCGATCGTCGCGCGTCACTTCTGTGTCCACGTTGTCCATCGTGGTTCCGGGAATCGGCGAAACAATCGAACGTTCCTCGCCCGCCAGATGATTCAGCAGCGTCGATTTGCCCACGTTCGGCCGCCCGATGATCGCCACCTCGATCACGTCCGGCCTCTTTTCTTCCTCGACCGAATCGACAACCTCTACTTGCGCCAGCGCCGAATCCAGAAGGTCGTCGATCCCGGTGCCATGTTCCGCCGCGATCGGAAATACCGGCACGCCCATGGAGTGAAAACTGGCGATGTTCGCTTCCTGCGAACGTGCATCCACTTTGTTGGCGGCAATCACAAACGGCTTCCCCGTGGTGCGCAACAGGCGTCCGAGTTCCTGATCCAAAGGCGTCATGCCCGCGTGCGTATCCACTACCAGAACCAGCATCGCCGCATTCTCGATGGCCACCCGCGCCTGCCGCAGAATTTCCTGCGGTATCAGCGCCTTGTCGTCCGGCACCATTCCGCCGGTATCCACAATTTCCAGCGCCCGCCCGCGCCATTCGGCTTTCCCGTAAATGCGATCGCGCGTGATGCCCGGCTCGTCGGTCACGATGGCGCGCCGCGTTCCCGTCAACCGGTTAAAAAGCGTAGATTTGCCCACATTGGGGCGCCCTACAATTACCAGCGATGGCAAATTTTGTGTCATGAGTGAGGCCGCGGATCCTTCGCGTGGAAACTGTAGCGTGCAGCCAACGCGAGAACCACAACAGGACGTTCCACAACTGTACCGCATCGCCCATTCAGGTCCAAAATTAGGAGCAGCCAACTTCAGTTTTGTAGTACCATCCGCCCGACCAGCCCATGGCCACCACACGACAAATCGGCGCCAGCTCTGTCGCTGCAACTACCCGCCCGGTCAGTCGTACCGGTCTGCTGAATAACTATTTTTATTTTTTCATGTCACTGCTGGTTGCTGGAGTTTTGGTGTACGGCTTCAGTCATACGATAAACAAGAACCTTTTCCATCCTGCCGTGCCCCCTCCCGCTATCCTTTATCTTCACGCCATCGTTTTCACCGGGTGGTTGCTCTTCTTCATCTTTCAGTCCGCGCTGGTGCGCACCCACAACGTGCGTCTGCACCGTCAGACCGGCTGGTTTGGTTTGGCCCTCGGGGTTGCCGTCTTCCTTGTTGGTGTCTCGACGGCCATCGTCATGGCGCGTTTCCACATTCGCCAGGGAGCTGCCGACGCGGAAGGATTTCTCATCGTTCCATTGTTCGACATGATCGCCTTCAGCATCCCGTTTGCGCTGGCAATTTATTGGCGAAAAAAGCCGGAGTTCCACCGCCGCCTCATCCTGATAGCTTCCTGCGCGCTTACGGCTGCGGGTTTTGGGCGTTTTCCGCCTTATCTCATTCCACCACCCTTCTTCTATGCTGGCGTGGATGCCCTCATCCTGCTCGGCGTAGCCCGCGACCTCATCGTCAACCGGCGCATCCACGCAGTCTATCTGTACGGGTTGCCGGCTTTCGTGCTCGGCCACGTCATCGTCACGTACACGCTCACCCACAACTCCCCGTGGTGGCTGAAAATAGCTCACGCCATCGTCAGTTAAACCGCGTTCTGAAGGCTCTAAAATCAGTTTTGTAAGAATCGGTTGGAGGGTTTCTCTGACCGTCGCAGATTGCGTTTCAGGTAAACCTTGGCGCGGTAAATCATCACCCGAACGGTGGGCAGGCGCATATTCAGCGCGCTGGCAATCTCGGAGTAGCTCATTCGTTTGTAATAACGCAGCACCAGCGCGACTTTGTGTCTTTCGGGCAAACGCGCCAGTTGTTCCCTGATCCGTTGCTGCTCGTCCTTGCGCAGAATTTCGCTCAGCGGCGAGGGCGTCGCGCGATCGGCGAACCCGCTGACATCGATTTCCTCCAGCGACAAACTCTTCTCGCGCATTTTTTTGCGCAACTTGTCGATGCAGTGGTGGCCGGCCACTTTCGAAACCCATGGACGAAAGGGAACCGTTTCGTCTTTCTGATGCAGTACGCGGTAAAGCTTCAGAAAAACTTCCGCGGCGGCATCTTCCGCGTCTTCCGGTTGCCGAAAAAATCCCCGGCAGACCTGCAATACATAACGATAATGCGCGGTGTAAATTCCCCGCAAGACTTCGGGAGAAACCACCGGCGC
>JBBSFG010000324.1:0-3895 GCA_038238965.1 Candidatus Acidiferrales bacterium
ATTGTATTTCCGGCGTTTTTATACGCTGGACGAAATACTTGCTTCCATCGAACTGGTGACCCGCGAACAATTGCAGTCTCTGGCACGTCAATATTTTCGCGCCGAAGACATCGCCGCCACGGTGCTCGGCAATCTGAATGGGTTTGCGCTCGAGCGTTCCCGCCTGGCCTGCTGACACCGAACTTTTCCTACCGTAAGCGCGGAATTGTCGCTGACGCGAATTTCGTGGTGTTCGGCAATTCCACGAAATTTCTGTTTTGCGGCTGTCATTGTCGTTGACGCGCTCATTACTCTCTGCCATTATTCTCCAAATTCAGCTTTCGCTCTTGTTTCGCTGCGGTTTGTGGAGAGTTTCGATCGGCTTGCGGGTATCCATTCTGGCGTCTGGCAGCTCGGGCAACCTTACGTTACTCGAGACCGAGCGTACCCGACTCCTTATTGACGCTGGCTTAGGTAAACGCGAAACGCTCGCGCGACTAGCCGCGGTAGAACTGACCGTCGATCACCTTGACGGCATCCTGATTACTCACGAACACGCCGACCACTGCAGCGGTTTACCGCAAATGCTCAGTTTGTGGAAAGCGCCGCTGTACGTTTCGGAACCCACCATGGATGCATTGCGACGATGTTTGCCGGAAACTTTCGGCAAGCGCATCGCGGGAATTGAAACCATCCATGCCGGGCAGCGCTTTATGGTTGGCGATATCGAAGTGCACGCGTTCGCGATTCCGCACGACGCCATCGATCCGATTGGATTTACGTTCCGCTGCCAGGGCGCCAAGATGGCGCTGGTAACCGATCTCGGTTACATGCCGCAACTGGTTAAGGTGCATTTGCGCGACGCCGATTGTTTGCTGCTGGAATCGAATCACGATCTGGACATGCTGAAAGTCGGGCCTTATCCGTGGGTGGTCAAGCAACGAGTGTTGAGCCGCACCGGCCACCTTTCCAATCACGCGGTCAGCGAATATCTTTGCGACCCGGAAGGCTTTGATGGAAGGGCGCGATACCTGGTGCTGGCGCATGTCTCGCAAGAAAACAATAATCCGGATCTAGTTCGCTTGTCCGCGGAAGAAGCTCTCAATAGGCGGCCGACAGGTTTTGGCTTTCTCGGCCAGTTGCTAATTGCTTCGCAGCAAGTACCGCTGAAACCGCTCGAACTGTAGTCCTCAGGTACCCCCTATACCCCCCCCCAATTTTGGCGTCAAGAGTTCGTATTGTGTTGACAAATAAAGACTTGAGTTTTGCGAAGAGGCAAATAGTTTGTAAGTCATTGAATACAAAGGAGTTCCGTTGAGTACTAAGTTGTTTGTAATGTGCAAGATGTGAACTCCTTGGAAAGAGTCTAGATTTCATTGAAACCGAGGCACTTAGAAACGGCGGAATGAAAGGGCCGCGGCGGGCGATGGCGGACGAGCGGTACTGCATGTTGAAAGATGTTTGCGAGGGAAGATCGACGGTCAGGCGAGATATTACTATTTAATCATATAAATGTCAAGATACCATTTGTAGGGCAGCTTTCGAATCAGAAGCTAAGGAGGCCAGCAAGCTAAAAGCGGATCCCGTACTGGCGGTCGGAATAAGTTGGCCCCTCATCTGGTGGCTGGAAGGGCGGTGGGAGCCGGGGATGTTGTGGATTTGAGGAGTTGCGGGGTGACATCGAACATCAGCCGGACGGATTTGGTTTCTCCGCGATCGATGCGAGAAACTTCAACGCTTTTCAGCACGTCGAGATAAGCAGTGCGAGCTCCCATGCCAAGTTGTTGTTGTGTTCGCGGACTGCCTAGGCCTGCGCGGGCAAGCAGGACGACGCCGTTCAGAAGATCGGCGAGTTGGCGGGCGTTCTGGTCTTTCGAGCTTTCCGCTTCGGTGACAATTCGCAGGCGATCGTTTTCCGGTTTACCGGCGACGCTGAGCCATTGCACTTGGGCAAGCAGCGACGACAATTGCGGCGAAGTAAAGCCGCCAGCGGCTCGTTGAGCCAGGTTTTCCGATCCGGGTTGAGTTCCGATGACTTCCGCGATGCCATCATTGCGCAGGATGGCGAAAAGCGGGGAGCCGGCTACACGTTCGAATCGCGCACGCCAGTCAGCGCTTTCGGTAGTTTTCGGTGGATTTAGAAATGAGGGCAGGCCGGAGCCGTTGGTAAAGGCAATCAAGTCTTTGCGGAGAAAAACAAACGAAATGCGTTCCGGCCGGCCAGTAACGGGAAAAGAAAAAATCTCTGATCCAGGCTGTTTTTGCGCTGTGCCTGATTTCGCGGCGTAGTCTTCGATTTTCTTGCGGTCGAACCGGCCGTTGGCTACAGCGAAAAATACTTGCTGGGTAGCGTTTTTTTCGAAAGCGACGGCGATACGGTCGAGATCTTTTTCGTAATCAAAGCCGGTGTCGCGGCGGAATTCGTCGTAGGCGTTGTCGACCATGGGTTTGGGAGCCCAGGCGATGAGGTCGGCGAAAAACGGCGCCTGCCGCAGGTCGAAGAGGTCGACAAAAAATACCGTTTCAGCGCTTCCGGGCATCAAAGACAGTACGCTGTCGCGTCCGAGTACCGGGGAGTGAAACACCAGAAAATATAGAAGGAACGCGGCGGCCAGCGTTAAACTGGCGGCGAGGCTGACGGCGAGGCGTATTTTTCTAGCGTCCATCGGGCCGCTCGAAAGTTTCTGGTTGGCGATGCATAGTAGCGTTATAGCGTAAGTCGGGGATGCGGACACGAACTACCGCCGGAATCGACAGGCGCCGGTGCATGTACCTAGTGCGAACGTATGTAAAATCCTGTGCATCATAAAATCCCCATGCGCAACATCGGCACATGGGGCACCTAAGCAGGCCGCTGGAGGGCGGCGGGATTGGGGGCGTTGGCGAGGCGGAAGCGGGGATGGGATTTTCCACAGCGGTGGCCCCCGGCGTGCTGGAACTGGGCTTGCAATGTTGCGTGTCGTTCTGTTATTCTTACCCGGTTTGAGCGTGCTGGCGTAGCTCAGCTGGTAGAGCATCTGATTTGTAATCAGAGGGTCGGGGGTTCAATTCCCTCCGCCAGCTCCACCACGAAGTCGCAGGGGTTTTTCGGGGAATGAGGCGGAGCGAATCCTGGCAGTAAAAATCAACGGGCTGGTGTCTTTTGACACGAGCTCTATTTGTGTTTTTACTTCAACAGATTCCGCAAGTTTCTGAACAGTAAACCCGGCTTATCGAGTAACTGGAAGACCTTTGTCGCAGCGCCCGGCGAGAACGAAAGCAGTTTACGTTCGGCGGGATATGCCACGATCTTTCCGGGACGGGTGGGTGAGTGGCTAAAACCAGCAGACTGTAAATCTGCCGCTCCTTGCGGGCTACGGAGGTTCGAATCCTCCCCCGTCCACCATATTAGCGGTGTCGAGCGCAGAGCAGGGTCATCGTCGTGGGGAAAAACAGATTGGCAGCAGGGACACGGATTTGGCCTGGGTAGCTCAGCTGGTAGAGCGCGTCCTTGGTAAGGACGAGGTCACCGGTTCAATCCCGGTCCCAGGCTCCAGGAATTAGATTCGTGAAGTTCGGCGGGAGAGTTTGCAGCGCGGGGCGGGGGTAACTCAACGGTAGAGTCTCACTCTTCCAAGGTGATGGTTGCGGGTTCAAATCCCGTCCCCCGCTCCAGAATTTGTTCGGCGGGAATTAGAAAGTTTGAGTCATTTTGAGCAAAGGATAAAGGAACATGGCGAAGGAGAAATTCGAACGTAATAAGCCGCACGTGAACATTGGGACCATTGGTCACATTGATCACGGCAAGACGACATTGACGGCGGCGATCACCAAGGTGCTGTCGAAGCACAATCCCAAGGTGCAATTCCGCGCGTTTGACACGATCGATAACGCGCCGGAAGAGCGCGAGCGGGGCATCACCATTGCGGTATCGCAC
>JBBSFG010000325.1:0-3891 GCA_038238965.1 Candidatus Acidiferrales bacterium
AGTTGCCGGTAGGCCTCCTGCCAGTCCGGAGGCTGAAGGGATTCCTGCGTCCAGTGCGCGACGGCCGCTTCGTCACACCATTCAAGTAATTTGGGCATCACTTTGCGGTGCGTTCCGGCGAGGATGTACGACTTCATGGCACATTCCGAGTCCCACAGTGTGCGAGTCCAGAAAACATTCCCGCTTTCGCGAAGCACCGACACCCCTAAATTCCCGGTTGCGGAGTCCGCCTGCCGCGTGGAAAAGATGGCGTACACAAAAAATGAAGGAAAGAAACGCCAAGAGCGCACGCGGAGGCGCGTGATGGAGACGAAGGGCATGCCAACTGCAATACTACCGGACGCGCAGACTGAATGGCGCCGCGAAAACTGCCTGACCCCGGCGTTTTCCGAGACGCGGCCCGGCTCGGGTGCGGCAATGGCCGCAACGGATGCGGTTCGCGGTATGCCGACACGGTAACAGCTTTGGGTAGTGCGGAATTCCGGCGCGAAGGGGTGATAAAGTAAGAGCCGGAAGCACAAATTTTCAAAATGATGGAAGCGCAAAAAATCGGGCGCTACGAACTTCTGGAAGAAAAAGGCCGCGGGGCCATGGGTGCGGTGTACATCGCGCGGGACCCGGCCATGGACCGCATCGTGGCGCTGAAAACGATTCATTCCCTGGCGCTCACGGGCCCACACGCACAAGAATTCCGGGAACGATTTTATCGCGAGGCGCAGTCCGCGGGCGGACTGGCGCATCCGGGCATAGTCACAATTTTCGACGTGGGCGAGCAAGACGGCGTGCCGTACCTGGTGATGGAATTTGTCGAAGGGCGCACGCTGGCGGATGCGGCGAAAAATGGCGAGCGCTTCACGCTGGAGCGGGTGTGCGAAATTGGGCAACAGATCGCCGAAGCGCTGGGCTACGCCCACAAACATGGCGTGATTCACCGGGACATCAAGCCTGCAAATGTTCTGCTGACGTCGAAAGAGAAATACGGAGTGGAACGGCCGAAGATCACCGATTTTGGAGTAGCCAAGCTGGGCGCCGCGGAACTGACCACCACGGGACAGATGCTGGGCACTCCGGCATTCATGCCGCCGGAACAATTCACCGGAGCACCCATCGACGGGCGCAGCGACATTTTTTCGCTGGGCGTAATTCTGTACTGGATGGCTACGGGCGAGCACGCTTTTCCGGGAGAGACGATCACCGCGGTTTCCTACAAAGTGGTGCACACCGAGCCGGTGGCTCCCAGAAATTTGAATCCAGCGGTTCCCGCGGGGTTCGATCTCATCGTTTTGAAGTGCCTGGCGAAATCGCCGGCGGATCGTTACGCCACAGGAGAAGATTTGGCGCATGCGCTCGTGGCGCTTCGCGAGGGGCGCACGGAGGCGGAGTTGCAAGCGCCAATGTCGGCAGCCCTTGGGGAAAATTTGGGCGGCAGCACGGAAGTTACGTTGGACTCGCATCCCGGAGCGGATGAACATATCGGCAGTGTGCAACAGACCGGCGGGCCCGCGGGCAAACCGGCAGAAAAACCAAAGCGCCACATAGGAGCAACGGTTTTAACACTGGGGGCGGCAATCATTCTGGCTGCGGGATGGTATGGCTACCGCCACCGGGAAAATATCGCAGCCATTCTGGATTCGAGCTCGTCCCAGCCGCTGGTGGATACGGATACGAATTCGAATGACTCGAGCGGAACGGCGCGAGACTCTACGGCGGCGAGCGGCGAGCAGCGCAAGGTAGGTGCAAGTGCGCAGCCCGGCAAGAGCGCAGTTAAAGCGGCGCAGCCGTCGAAAAATTCCGCGGCGGCTTTACCCCTGCCACCGCACGTCCCATTCGATCCGAAACAACTCGATCCCAACGCCAACGCCAAGTTGAAAATCGAGGCGGAACAATTTCCGGGAAACGTGGAGTTCACCGTAGAAATGAACGGAAAGATTTATTTCGATCGCGGCGCCGGCAAGGACCAGGTGGTGTTCGAGGATCTATATGTTCCGCCGGGGGTGATGGAGTTTCGGGTGATTGCCGGAGCGGGAGCCAATCGCAAGACATCAAATATAGTCAGCGCGGAATTCAAAGCGAAAAAGAAGAAAACGCTGCGCGTTGAGTTGCGCACCCAGGGACAGAAAAGCGGGTCCGGGATTCCCGCGGGAGTGTATCCCGATTCGCAAATCGTGGTTGCGCTCAAATAGCAGTAGGTGACGGACGGTAGGCTAAGGGAAAAGTAACATTTCGTAACATCGCTCTCCGGTTTCGACCCCACCCCGACAAATGGCCGTTGTTTCTAAAGGGCTTACAGCCCGAAACGACGGATGAATGCGTGCATGCATTCATGGTGATCCCCGGCAACTCACGTGTGGCGATTGCCCTGTTTGAATTAATACCGGGTCGAGAGGGTACGACATTGAGCGTTCGAATTCCGACGTCGCTTGAGGAGAGACGCCGTGTGGCGCAGTCGACGCCGGCGGCTAATGCCGTGCATGCATTGTCTAAAGCGATCTCCTTTCACCAGCCACATTTTCCTGCCCTTGCCGAAGACGAAAAACTCGAAAACATTCACCGCGCATTTTTGAATTTTTATTTGCTGCTGCGCGGCGGGCGCTTGTACGACGCCCATCATCCGCGACGACTGGCAACGCTGGAGGCGGCTTACGATGCGCTTCACAAAGTTGCGGCGCGCGACAAACTGGAAGTTCGGGTGGAACGCGACGGCCTGGTGGTGCCGCGACTTGGCGCCGCGCATTTACCGGACGCGCGAGGAGAGATGCAGGCTCTCGCGGGAATGTTGCGACAGGCCGGAATCCGTCGCCTGTCGTTCACGCAAAAACTTGGCATCGAGGAACTAAACATTTTCGCCGAGCTCATCAAGGTATCATTGATGACTCCCGAGCCCGGGCCCGCGAAAATACCCGGCGGCGCGGCGCGCGCCTGGAGGGATGAGTGGTGGAGGGCGCATTTCGCGGAGCAGCGGCTGGAAGGAATGCTGGTAAATACTCAAGTGGATCGTAAAGTGGACACCCTTCTAACAAGCTTGATTGCTGCGCTGGTGGCCTACGGCGGAAATTCCCCGCAGGCAAATCCCGAAAAACCGATCCAGCTGCCGGGGATAGAAGATCTGAATGCGACGTTGACTCTGCTGGCGCGCATCACACTGCCGCTGGAGCCGGCACGGGGACTTTCGCCGGAAGAAGCGGCGCGAGCTATTCACGACGCGATGGAAGCAGCCAGCCACGATACGGTGCGCTTGCTGCTCAGCGCGATTCTGCAATATTCCCCGGAAGAGGGCGAATTGCCGCAAGCGTATATTCTGCGGCTTTCGGAAAATTTGATTCTTGAATACCTGGAAGCGGAGTTCGCCGCAGGTTCGGTATCCGCGACAGAGATACTTCCAATCATCAACCGCTTTGGCGAGGTGCTGGCCGGCGCGGGAAACTTTTCCGGCACGCCCGCGCGGCAGAACAATTCCAGCGTAGCGGCGGACTCATCCCTGGCCTCGAAGTGGGAGGCGGATGGCTATCGCCAGCAACTGGCGGCGAGATTCTGGCTGGAGCTGCCTCCGCGAGAGAAGTCGGCGGTTCTTCGAGCTCCGGAAGTGTGGTGCGTGCCGGTGGTGGCGATTCGAGAAACGTTAAGGCACCTGGCGGATGCAGGCGCGGATGCGCCACGCCGCGAAGCGCGCCATATCGTGCTGAATTATGCGCGCCGGATGGAGCATGAAGATTCATTTTCGCGGCGGACGGTGGCCGCGGGCCTGAATGAACTGTGCTCCATCATCGAATCATTGTGGCCCAACCAGTTGCCAGAGGATCTGAGCCGCGGCGCGCTGAAGGCGCTGGAGTTCGAACGCAACGCGAAAACGGCCGCTTCGCTGGCCGCGTTTATCGACTCATTGAGCGGCAT
>JBBSFG010000326.1:0-3884 GCA_038238965.1 Candidatus Acidiferrales bacterium
ATTCAGAAATCGCTCTGCGCTTCCCGAGCGCGCCTATACGCAGTGGCTCGCGGAATCCTACGAGTACATAAAATTTGTAAATCCCGGCGATTTGCGTGTCGCTCCCGAAACCTGCGGCTCCGCCGGCTGTCACGCCAGCGAAACCCGCGCTGTCTCCACCAGCATGATGACCCACTCCGGAATGCTCTGGGGCGCCGCGCTCTACAACAACGGCTCGTACCCCGGCAAAAATACCCGCTTCGGTGAAAGCTACGATCGCGACGGCAAGGCGCAATCCATAAAAACTTCGCCCACTCCAACGCCCGAAGAAACTCGCATTCACGGAGTTCTGCCGGAGTTGGAACCTCTCTACCGCTGGGAAACTTCGCAACCCGGCAACGTCCTCCGCGTATTCGAACGTGGCGGCGCCAAAAAAAGTGAAATCGGCAATCCCGGGCTGGAAGAAAATCCCGGCAAGCCCGAAGACAAGCTCAGCGACCGCGGCTTCGGCACCGAACTCCGCACCGATCCCGTCTTTCTCGGCCTACAAAAAACGCGTCTCCTCGATCCGGTCATGTCCCTCCCCGGCACTAACGATCATCCCGGCGACTACCGCTCCAGCGGCTGCTCCGGGTGCCACGTCATTTACGCCAATGATCGCGATCCTTCTCATTCCGGCTCTTACGCGCAGTACGGGCACTCCGGCCTCAGCGCATCCGCTGATCCCACCATTTCCAAAACAGAATCCGGCCATCCCATCAAACACTCCTTCACTCGTTCCATTCCGTCGAGCCAGTGCATGATTTGCCACATTCATCCCGGCACGAACATGGTCACCACTTACTTCGGCCTCACCTGGTGGGACAACGAAATCGATGGCGACAAAATGTATCCTCCCGAACAGCGCAATCTCACAGAAGAGCAGCGCTACCAATCTCTTCAGCGCAACCCTGAAGGCGCCGCCGCGCGCGGCCTATGGAGCGATGAGAAATTTCTGGACCAGCTCGGCAGCCCGGAATTTAATTCCAAATTGAAAACCACGCAGTTCGCCGACTTTCACGGCCACGGCTGGGTTTTCCGCGCCATCTTCAACCACGACCGCAAAGGCAATTGGCTCGACAAAGACGGCAACCCCATCGCTTTCGAAGATCCCAATCGCTTTTCAAAAGCGGTGCACCTCGCCGACATCCATCTCGAAAAAGGCATGCAGTGCAACGATTGCCATTTCGCGCAGGATAATCACGGCAACGGCAAAATCTACGGCGAACCTCGCGCCGCCGTCGAAATCGATTGCGTCGATTGCCACGGCACCATCCGCCAGAAAGCCACCCTGGTCACTTCCGGCCCCGCCGCCCCCGAAACAGTTTCCATCATCAACGGCCAACGCGTTTCCGATCGCGGCCGCCATCTCGATTCCTTGCGCACTCCATGGGGACTTCGCCGCTTCGAATGGCAAGCCGGCGCGCTCGTCCAGCGCTCCATGTCCGACGAACACACCCAATGGGAGGTCGTCCAGACCGCCGACACCGTAACTCCCGGCAACATTCACTTCAGCGAAAAATCTCTGCGCGCCAAGCTCATCAACAAAGATGGGCTCGTCGATTCCGCCATGCCCCAGGACGATACCCACCTCGCCCACGGCAACAGCAGCATGACCTGCTACGCATGCCACACTTCCTGGACCCCCACCTGCTTTGGGTGCCACTTGCAGATGACCGCCAACGCCCGCCGGCCCATGCTGCACAACGAAGGGCTGCTCACCCGCAATTACACCAGCTACAACTTCCAGGTCCTGCGCGACGACATCTACATGCTGGCCGTCGACGGCACCGTCACCGGTCATCGCATTGCTCCCGCCCGCTCCAGTTGCGCCGTGCTGGTCAGTTCGCAAAACGCGAACCGCGAGTGGCTCTACTACACACAGCAAACTATCTCTGCCGAAGGCTTTTCCGGACAGGGCTACAGCACCTTCGTTCCCCACACCGTGCGCGGCAAAGAAACCAAACAGTGCAGCGACTGCCACGTATCCGCAGCCAACGACAACAATGCGTGGATGGCCCAGCTCCTGCTGCAAGGCACCAATTTCATGAATTTCATGGGCCGCTACATTTATGTCGCCACCGGCAAGGGCGGGCTCGAAGCCATCGCCGTCGCCGAGCACGACGAGCCCGAAGCAATTTTCGGCAGCGATCTCCAGCGCATCGCCTACCCGGCGAATTTCAAGAAATTCGTCGCGCGCCATCGTGGACTCTCCGCCGTCGCGGATCATCCCGGCAACATCCTCGATGTCCAGGCTCGCGGCGAATACGCTTACGCTGCCAACGGCCCCGACGGTTTGCGCGTCTACGACATCGCCAACATCGACAACAAGGGTTTTTCCGAAAAAGTGGTCACCTCTCCCGTTTCTCCCATCGGCCAGCGCTTTTATGTCCCCACAAAAAATGCCGTTGCCGTCGCTTCTCCCTCCACGCTCGCGATTGATCCCTTGCGCCAGCGCCTGCCCGAAAACGAAGAGCAGCGCATCCACCTGCTTTACGGATTCCTTTACGTCGCCGACCAGGAAGAAGGCCTCGTCATCATCGGCAATCCCGATCTCCACGCCAAAAGTCCCGGCGTTGAAACATTGCTGGACGGCAATCCCGCCAACAATTTTCTCAAGCGCGCTCTCGCCTTCAATCCCGGCGGCATTCTCACCGGCGCGAAGCGCATCACCATCGCCGGAACGTTTGCGTACATCCTCACCGGCAAAGCCCTCGTCGTCGTCGATCTAGACAACCCGCTCGCTCCGCGCGTCACCGCTACCATCGACGCTCCGATTCTCAATTCGCCCACAGGAATTGCCATCCAATTCCGCTACGCCTTCGTCGTCGATCACGATGGCATGAAAGTTCTGGACGTCACCGATCTAGCTCAACCCAAACCTGTGCCCAACGCACTCGTCCCACTCACTGATGCGCGCAACGTCTACATCGCTCGCACCTACGCCTACGTGTCCGCCGGCAAACAAGGCCTCGCCATCATCGACGTTGAAAAACCCGATGCTCCAAAACTCGATCAGCTATTCACCGCGAATGGTCAGCTCAACGACGTGAACGACGTAAAAATTGGCATGGTTGCCGCCAGCGCCTACGCCTTCGTGGCCGACGGCAAAAACGGTCTGCGCGTTCTAGAAATCGTCTCCCCCTGGGACGACCCCGCGCATTTCTCAGGCTTCAGCCCCCGCCCCATACCTAAACTCATTGCTACCGCGCACACCCGTGCTCCGGCCCTCTCCATCTCCAAAGGCATCGATCGCGATCGCGCCGTCGACGAATCCGGCAACCAGTTAGCCGTCTTTGGCCGCCGCGGAGCCCGCCCCCTCAATGACGCCGAGATCCGCTCTCTCTACATCCACAGCCGCACCCGCGCCCCCTACGCTGTAACCGACCAGCCAGTGGAGCACCGCGAGTCTCACTCCCATGAGACACGCATCGCCTACCCTTGGATCGCGCTCCTCCGCCCTTGGTTTTTGCGCTGACGCCAGCCCATTCCTCGTGAGTCAAGCGCCAAATTCCGGGTTTCGCCTTAATTTCACCCTTACCTATCTAGATGACGCTGCTGGCCTTGCCTCCACAAGGCCCTCGCCACTTAGCCATCCCCTTTCCTTTGTGACATTTACCGCTTGGCGGCATCTAATAGAACGTTAATGAATCGTTCACTCTTTTTACGCATAGCACCCATCAGAATTATTCGTGACGGGCTCCGAAGCAATGACGATATTCTGGAATACAGTTAGGCCAGCCCTAAGCCTCCAGGCCAGGTAAGAAGGAGTACTAGAACATGATTAAGCGGTATCTATTAGCCAGCGATTTCGACCAAACCCTTAGTTTCAACGACTCAGGAGTAGTCCTCAGCGACCTCATCGG